>NZ_JAGSHX010000001.1:330008-660017 GCF_018138715.1 Streptomyces asiaticus | reverse complement strand
CTGGTGCCGGTCCTGGGGCTCGCCGCCACGCTCGCCGTCGGTGACGCCGCCCACCGCCACTACCGCGCGGCCGCCGAGCACCAGCGACAGAGCCTGCGCCTCACCACCGCCGTCCTCACCCACGACGCCCCGGATCACCCGGAGCCCGGATCGGCGGAGGCGAGGGAGAACCGCTACCCGGCCACGGTCCGCTTCACCGACCCGAGCGGACGGACCCGCACCGCGGAGACCGGCGTCCTGCCCGGGCTGAAGGCGGGCAGCTCCGTCCACGTCTGGGTCGACGCGGACGGAGCGATCGCCGAGCCGCCCATGACCGCCGCACAGATCCGCAGCCGCACCATGGGCTGGGGTCTTGTCGCCTTCCTGACCGTGCTCCTGGCCGGTGCCGCCGCCTACCGCTGCGCCACCGTGGTCCTGCGCCGGCGCAATCTCGCCGAGTGGGACACCGAGTGGGCCGAGACCGCGCCACGCTGGACGACATCCCCCTGAGCCGCGGCCGACAGCGGCCGCGCCCCCGGCTCAGGAAGCGATGAGCCAGGAGCGCGGCCTCGACGCCGGTGACACATCAGCCGCGGAGGGGACCCTCACAGGTGTAGTCCGATGTGCCCGCCCGCTGGTTGGACCAGATGTCCACCTCGCCGAACGAGCAGTTCATGTCGGTCAGGTTGTTGTCGCCGCCCGCCGCGCGGTCGAGGAGGAAGTAGTCGACCGTCCCGGACATGTCCTTGAAGACCGTGTCCGCGTTGCCGGCATCGGTGAGGTTCGCGGTGATCCGGCCGGTGCAGACGAACCGGGGCCGCTCCGCCGCGCCGGTGGCACGGCAGTTCGGGTCGGACGCGGTCATCGCGGTGAAGGAGGAGCGGATCTGGTCGGCCGAGGTGTCACGGAGCTCGCCCAGAGGCGTGTAGGTGGTGTGGGGCACGTACAAGTCGGCTACGTGGGCGATCTGTTGGTCGAGGAAGCGGTCGTACGCGCTCTGCAGGCCCGCGTCCCTGCCGAGCCGGTCGCGCCAGGCGTCGAAGGCCGCCGGATCGTCGGAGCGCAGATCGCGGTACATCTCCCGCAAGAGGGAGGGGTGTTCGATCCACAGGAACTCGAAGAAGGTGCCCGCGTAGTCGTAGAAGCGGAAGCCGTCGCCGTCGTACGTCGCGTGCAGGAGCTGGTTCACGGTCATCCGCGGTCCGCCGCCGGCCGTGTCGTCGATGATCCCCTGCACCAGGGACTTGCGGACCCGGATGCCGTCGTCGCGGGTGGCGCCGTCGAAGAACTCGGCAGTGCCCTCGTCCATCGCGGTGGTCCGGTCACCCTCGTACCAGGGACCTTCGCCGAAGCTGCCGGGCACCGCCCAGCGACCGTTGAGGTAGTGGGTGTACTCGTGGCGGAACAGCTCCTCCAGGGTCAGTGAGGAGTCCTGCGGGACGCGACGCTGGTAGGTGTAGAAGGTCGCCCCCTTCTCGATGTAGACGCCGCCGTTGTTGGTGTCCATGCCGGTGAGGAGCGGGTGGAAGTTCTCGTAGTCGGCGCGGGAGCCGTACAGGACGATGTGCAGCGTGGTGTTGGTGTCGTCCGCGAGGGGCGTGTCCGTGCCGAGGACACGGTGGAACTGCGCCTTGACCTGCTTGCTCGCGTAGTAGAGCTGGTCGACGGTGTTCCGGTCGAGGGCGGTGCGGACCTGAATGCCGTCGGTGCCTTCGGTGCCGTAGACGTACGTGTACGGGAAGAGACGCCTCTCGATGTCGCCCTTGCACACGTGGTACGGGGCGCAGGCTTCGAAGACCCCCAGCCAGGTGGCGACCTTGGCCCAGGGCGCGCTGCTGTCCCCGAAGTTGCGGGCGGTGGTGTCCAGGAGGGTGCCGAGGCCGGAGACGATCTCGTCGCGCAGCCCTTGGATCTGGCCGAAGCGGCCGTACTCGCTGAGTGCGTCGCGTATCACCCAGGCGTTGGGCCCGTCCTTGAGGTGGGTGTGGCCGGCGAAGGAGCTGAAGGCCGCCCGGTACGAGGGGTCGGCCGTCACCGCGGCGTGGAAGGCGGCGTCCTTGTTGCCGGGATTCACGCCGAGGTAGTTCACGGTGAGCGCCGCGAGGGCGGCACCGGCCCAGGAGGTGTCCTGGGCGGTTTGGGGGTGCTGGGCGTCCATGGTGGCCAGAACCCGCTTGATCAGGGGCAGTTGGTACTGACGCAGACCGGGGGCGGAGGCCGCGTCGAGCGCTTCACGCAGGGTCTCGGCGTTGGGGCGGGTGACGTCGAAGGTACGGGCGGCCGAGCCGAAGGCGTCCACAGCCCCGCGCATGGCGTTGACGGTCGGCGCGTCGGTGATGTCGATCTCGTCGTGCGAGAAGTCCTGGTACGCCACCGCGTGCAGGTAGGTGAACATCTCCAGCAGATGGCTGCCGTCCCTGCCGTCGTGGGAGGCGGCGAGTTGGGTGATGCGGCGGGAGACGGCCTGGACATGCTGGTCCGACATGACGGGGACGAGTCGCTGGTCCCAGGTCCAGAGGATCGAGCGCAGACAGCCGTCGGCGGTGACGGCGGGGTCGGCCAGGAAGTCGGCGAACCGCTCCGGCGGCAGGCCCGTGACGCCGTCGAGCGTGCAGGGCACGGATGCCGTGCCGAGTGTGGCGTGCGGTGTGACGGCGCCGCCCCGGCTCTTCGGCTCGGGCGTTCGGGCTCCGGGGACACCGCCACCGGTGAGGCCGCCGGGGGCCGGGGCCTTCCGTGCCCGGCCCGGGGCCTTGGCCAGACGGTCGACCCTGTCGAAGGGGTCGGACGAGGCGGCCGTCCGTAACGCCGAAGGCCGCGCGGGAGCGGGGGCGGCCGCGTGACCGGACGGGGCCGCCGTCACGCAGAGCGTCACCGCCACTAAGGCCGTGAGCAGACTTCCGCGCGTGGATCCGCGCGGGTTTCTCGACTGGAACACCGTTGGCTCCTGTGGGGGCAGGTGGCAAGGACTACGGGGCAGCGGTGCCTCAGGGCCTGAATTGCCCTGTGCGGGGCTGCACATGAGAGCGCGTGGTGCCATGTGATGCGTAACGTAATAATGTGAAATTGCACAGGGCGCAAGGCCCTCGACGCGACGGACCGCGGAGAGCTTGGGCCTGTCAACGTACGGATCAAGGAGGACCGATGCACGATCCCCTGACCGGCGCACCTCGGACGGCCGGCCATGACCTGCCCGTCTCACCGGAGTTCGAGGCCTTCATGGCGGGTGGCTGGGCGCCGACCCCGCTGCCCGCGGACATCCGGTCGGCCGCCGCCGACTTCACCCCCGCTCGCCGCGCCCGGCTGTCCGCCCGCTTCCCGGGCGAGCGGCTGGTCATCCCCGCGGGCGAGCTGAAGGTCCGCTCGAACGACTGCGACCACCGCTTCCGGCCGTACAGCGCGTACGCCTGGCTCACCGGTCTGACCGGCGAGGAGCAGGCCGGGCATGTCCTGGTCCTGGAGCCGGACGGGCCCCACCGGCATGAGGCGGTCCTGTATGTGCGGCCCCGTTCGCCGCGCACCGATGGCGGTTTCTACCGGGACCGGCGCTACGGCGAGTTCTGGGTCGGCCGGCGCCCCGACCTCGACGAGACCGCGCGCATGACCGGCATCCGCTGTGCCGTCATCGGCGACCGGGCGGAGCCGCCGCCGGGCCGGGACGCCACGGTCGACGCCGAACTGTCCGCCGCCTTGAGCGAGTTGAGACTGATCAAGGATGCCTGGGAAGTGGGGCAGCTACAGCTCGCCGTGGACCACACGGTCGCCGGCTTCGAAGACGTGGTACGCGCCCTGCCGCGCGCCCTCGCCCATCCACGCGGCGAGCGCTGGATCGAGGGCGTCTTCGGCCTGCGCGCCCGCGCGGAGGGCAACGGCACCGGTTACGAGACCATCGTGGCGTCCGGTGCCCACGCCTGCGTTCTGCACTGGATACGGAACGACGGGCCGCTGGACGCACGGCGGTTGCTGCTGCTGGACGCGGGCGTGGAGACGGACAGCCTCCACACCGCCGACATCACGCGCACCCTCCCGCTCTCCGGGCGGTACTCCCCCGTGCAGCGGCAGGTGTACGACCTCGTGCTCGCCGCCCAGGACGCGGGTATCGCCGCGCTCAGGCCGGGCGCGAGCTTCCGTGACTTCCACCGGGCCGCGATGCGCGTGATCGCGGAAGGGCTCACGGAATGGGGTGTGCTCAAAAGCCCCGAGGGCGACTTCCACCGTCGCTACACCCTGTGCAGCAGCGGACATATGCTCGGGCTCGACGTCCACGACTGCGCGCAGGCACGCGCGGAGACCTATCTGGACGGGGTGCTGGCGGAGGGCCAGGTGCTGACGGTCGAGCCCGGCCTCTACCTCCAGCCCGACGACGAGACGCTCCCGGACGAACTGCGGGGCATCGGGGTACGCATCGAGGACGACCTGGTCATCACCGCCGGAGGAGCACGGCTGATGTCGGGCGCCCTGCCGCGCACCCCGGACGCGATCGAGGCGTGGATGGGGGAACTGATCGAGAGCCGCTGAATCGGTGGCGGTGGCCGCATCCGCGCTCGGGCACCCACGAGAACGACGCCCGTGAGAACAACATGACATTGTACTCTGGTGATCCTCTCGGCCGTGCAGGCACGGGGCACGAAGGGAACACCAACCGTCATGGGCCACCTCAAGCAGCGCAATCTCATCACCACCAGGGAGCGGCTGCGCGACCAGGTGGCCCACGCCCTGCGCGCCGCGCTGATCTCCGGCGAACTGCGCCCCGGCGAGGTCTACTCGGCGCCCGGCCTGGCCGAGGACTTCGGCATCTCCGCGACGCCGGTGCGCGAGGCGATGCTCGACCTGGCCCGCGAGGGCCTCGTCGAACCCGTACGCAACAAGGGCTTCCGCGTCACCGAGGTCAATGAACGCGACCTCGACCAGTACACCGAGATCCGCGCCCTGATCGAAGTCCCCATGATCGGCCGGATCACCCGCGGTGCCGCCCGCGAGGACCTGGAGGCGCTGCGCCCGGTGGCGGAAGACATCGTGCGCGCCGCGCGCGAGCACGACCTCATCGGCTATCTGGAGGCCGATCGTCAGTTCCATCTCTCCCTGCTCGCGCTCGCCGGAAACGACCGGCTCGTCGAAACCGTCGGCGACCTGCGCAAACGCTCACGCCTGTACGGACTGACCACACTGGACGAGCGCGACCAGCTGATCCCGTCCGCCGAAGAGCACATCGAGCTCCTCGACCTGATGGTCGCGGGTGATGTGACGGGCGCCGAGACATGCATGGCCCGCCACCTCGGCCATGTGCGCTCGCTGTGGGCCAAGGGCGCGCAGGGGCAGGAGCCCGCCGAGCGCATACCCAGGAGAAGGCTGGGCACCTGACCGGCTGCCCCGAGGGGCAGCCGGTCCACGGCCGCTCAGCTCTCGGGCGCGTCCCCGAAGTCGGCGATCTCCAACCGGACTCCGCCCTGCCGCGCGGACTCGTGCGCCACGATGCCCGGCAGGGTGTAGCGGGCCGCGACCCAGGCGTTCACGGAGGGCAGTGTGCGGGTGTTGACCGCGGTCACGAAGTCGTCCACCAGGAAGTGGTGGCTGCCCTCGTGCCCGTTGTGCAGGTGATCGAACTCCCGGGGCAGCCGCGACCGGTCGTGCACGGGCGCGGAACCGGAAGTGAAGGCGGCACGCAGGGCGGGCGCGATGTGCTCGAGTGACGGGTCGTCGGGAGCCAGCGTCGGCTTGGGCTCGAGCAGCTCCGTGATGTCCTTGACCCCCTTCTTGTCCTGCCAGAAGCTCACCGTGGCGAGCTGTTCCATGCTCGCGTCCGTCCCGAAGAACCGGAAGCGCGATTCGCGGATGTGCGAGGGATAGCCGACCCGCCGGAACTCGTTCGTACGGAACGAGCCGCCACCGGCCACCTCGAACAGCGCGGTGGCGTTGGAGATGTCGTTCCCGAACTGGCTGATCTCCTGGTCGAAGACACCGTCCCCGCGATCGTCCTTCACTCCGATCGCCGACACACTCACCGCGTGCGTCTGCCAGGCGCCGAGGACCCCGCCGACGGAGTGCGTCGGGTAGAGCAGCGGCGGATAGCTGGCGGTCGCCTTCCAGTTCTCTCCGCCGCTGTACTGATAGGCCTCGTAGAAGCCGAGGTCCATGTCGTGTACGTAGTCGCCCTCGGCATAGAAGAGGCGGCCGAAGGCGCCGTCGGCGATCTGGTCGCGGGCGTGCACGGTCGCCGGGTTGTACTGGCTCGTCTCACCCATCATGTACGTCAGACCGGTGGCGCGTACGGCCTCGATGATCGCCGCTATCTCCTCGCGGCTGATCGCCATCGGCACCGCCGAGTACACGTGTTTTCCGGCGTTCAGGCCCTGGAGCACGAGCGGGCCGTGTGTCCAGCGCTGGGTGAAGACGGCCACCGCGTCGACCGCCTTCGACTCCAGCATCGCCTCGTACGAGGGGAAGGTACCCGACAGTCCTTCCGCGGCGGCCAGTTGCTCGGCCCGCTCGGGCAGCAGATCGGTGACGTGGACGTCGCCGACGCCCGGGTGGGCGAGGAACAGCTTGGCGAACTGGCCGGAGAACTGCCCGGCGCCGACGATGCCGAGGGAGAACGTCATGCGGCAATGCCTTTCGTGAAGTCGTGGAGAGCTCACTGGTCGAAAATGAAGTTGATCTGGCTGTTGGTCGTGTCGAGGCCGCTCGCGGGCGCGCCGCCCCCGTAGAGGTCCTGCATCGCGGGGCGCATGAGCGCGTACACGTCTGCGGCGTAGTTGGTGATCGGGAACGAGAAGGTCGTGAAGTCCTTCTTGTCCGCCACCGGCTGGGTGAAGGCGGTGGTGTCGATTCCCTTTTTCTCGTAGGCGGCGACGGCGGCCCTGGTGCCGGCCGGGGTGGCGGGGAAGACGACCCCGTATGCGCCGACGGTGGTCTGGCACGCGTCGGAGGCCAGGTACTCCACCCACTTCCTGGCGCCCTCCTTGTTGCGGGCGCCCTTGGAGATCGAGTCCGCCAGGCCGTTCATCATCGTGGCCCGCTTGCCGGTCGGGCCGACCGGGGTGCGGGCGGTGCCGACGTCGAGGCCCTTGGCCCCGTAGTAGGTGGAGAGCATCCAGGCGCCGTCGAAGGCGGTCGCGGCCTTGCCCGCGGCCACCTGCGCGTTGGGCGGGTTCGCTTGATCACCGTAGACCTCGAGCGGTGCGAGATACCCCTTCTTCGCCAGGCCGAAGTACCACTTGACGACGGACTGGAAGGTGGGGCTGTCGTAGTTGTACTTCGTGCCCCACCGCTTCTTGTCGGTGTAGGACCAGCCCGCGGAGCCGGTGAAGGGGCTCCACTGGGTCTGGCCGTTGTCGTCGCCCGCGCCTCCGGTGGCCAGCCCGTAGACCTTGACGTGGTGCTTGTCGAAGCCCGGTTCGTCGCCCCGCTTGCCGTTCCTGTCGATGGTGAGGTGCGCGATGGCCTTCTCGAACGTGCCGCCGTCCTCGGGGTTCCAGGACAGGGCGTTGATTTTCCCGGTGGAGATCCCGGCCCCCTCGGCCATCTTCTTGTTGTAGAAGAGGGCGACCGTGTCCCAGTCCTTCGGGGCACCGTAGCGGTGGCCGTCCTCGCCGACCCAGTTGTCGGCGAGCCCCGGCTGGTAGTCGGACTTCTCGATGCCCAGGTCGTCAAGCGGCTCCAGCACCTTCAGGTCGCTGAACTGCCCGAACTTCTGGATGTGGTCGGTGAACACGTCCGGCTGGGTGCCCGCGATGAAGCTCGCGGTGAGCTTGGTCCAGTAGGCGTCGAAGCCTATCTGGGTGATCTTGACCTTCAGGCCCGGGTTCTCCCTCTCGAAGCCCTTCGCGCAGGCCCGGTAGGCGGGCAGCTGATTGGTGTCCCACATCCAGTACGTCACCGTGTGCGCGGACGACCCGGCGGATCCGCCCTTCGCGCATCCGGTCACCAGGGACAGCGCCAGCGCCCCGGTCAGCGCCATGACCGTACGAAATCGCATCACTGTCCCCTTACTTGACCCCGGTGAAGCCGATGGAGCTGACGATGCGGCGCGCGAAGAGACCGAAGAGCACGAGCATCGGGATCGCGGCGATGAGGGTCGCCGCCATGAGCCCGGACCAGTCGGTGCCGGTCTGCGGGGTCTGTGCCCGGAAGGTGGCCAGCGCCACGGTCAGGACGCGCGAACTGTCGCTGTACGACACCATCAACGGCCAGAAGTAGTCGTTCCAGGACGTGATGTAGGTCAGGACGGCCAGGGTGACGATGGGGGTGGCCGCCATCGGCAGGAGCACCCGGAAGAAGATCCGAACCTTTCCGGCGCCGTCGAGCAGCGCCGCCTCCTCGACCTCCCGTGGCACGTTCATGAAGAACTGCCGCAGGAAGAACACCGCGAACGGGGTCATGAACATCGTCGGCAGGGCGATCCCGAGCAGCGTGTCCACCAGGCCGAGTTGCTTGATGAGCACGAAGTTCGGCAGCAGGGTGAAGATGGTGGGCACCATCAGACCGGCCAGGAAGAGCCCGAACACCTTGTCCCGGCCGCGCCACTTCAGGCGCGCGAACGCGTACGCGGCCATCGCGGAGAAGAAGACCTGGCACACGGTGATCAGGGTCGAGAGCAGCACCGAGTTGAGCAGATAGCGCCAGAAGACCAGCCCGTCGCCCGCGCCGCCCCGTGCGATCGCCTCCTCGGCGGACTGGAGGCCGAGGGCCCGTTCGAAGCCACCGAGGGTGAAGTCCACCGGCAGGGGGTTGGCGGGATCGCCGGCCAGCGCGGCATTGGAGGAGAGCGCGGTACGCAGGATCCAGTAGAAGGGCAGCAGCGTGATGAGGACGATCAGGCCCATCACGGTCCAGGCCATGGCCCGTCCGGGAGTGGGCCCGCGCCGGACGCGCCGGACGCGCCGGACGCTCGGTGTCGCTGTGGTCATGGCAACCATGCCGGTTCTTCCCCTCCGTCAGCCGAGATCGGTCTGGCCGGCCCGGGTGAGCCGGTACTGGACGATGGTGATCACGCTGAGCACGACCAGCAGGGCGACGGACATCGCGGACGCATAGCCGAACTGGAAGCGGCCGAAGGCCGCGCCGTAGATGTAGTACTGGAGCACGTTGGTCGCGTTCGCGGGACCGCCCGCGGTGGTCACCGCGACGGTGTCGAAGACCTGGAACGAACCGATCACGGTCATGATGAGCACGACCGCGAGCACCGGCCGCAGCAGTGGCATCGTGATCCGCCAGAACATCCGCCACTCGCTGGCGCCGTCGACCCTGGCCGCCTCGTACATGTCGTTCGGTATCGCCTGAAGGCCCGCAAAGAGGAGGAGGGCGGTGTAGCCGACGTGCCGCCAGACGTTGATCAGGGCGATGGTGGGGATCGCCCAGGTGTCGTCGGCCAGGAAGGGAACGCGGTCGAAGCCGAGACCCTGGAGGATCTCGTTGCCGATGCCCATCTGGGTGTCGAGGATCCACAGCCAGACGATGCCGGCGACGACGTTCGACATCAGATACGGGGTGAGCACGATGCCCCGCAGTACGGCCGACTGCGTCAGCCGCTGGAGCAGAACCGCGATGGCGAGGGCCGCGACCGTCTGCACACCGATGTTGATGACCACGTACTCGACCGTGACCGCCAGCGAGTGCCAGAACACGGGGTCGCGGATCATCCTGTCGTAGTTGTCGAGGCCGACCCACTCGGCCGGAGTCAGCAGATTGAAGCGGGTGAAGCTCAGATAGACGCCTCGCAGCGTCGGCCAGAGCAGGAAGACCAGGAAGCCGAACAGGGCGGGGGCGATGAAGACGGCCGCGAGGGCTCCGTCGTCACCGGCTCCCCGGCCTTTGCGGATCTTGAGTTTCGAGGTGGCTTCCTCGGCGCGGCGCAGGGGCAGGCGCGAGGGAGGACTGCTGGAGGCGACGGTCATCAGGAGGCTCTTTCGTCTGCGGCTCATCCTCAGGTGCCACTTACTTTTGATGCGGAAGAATCCTGCCGTCAAGAGTTGTGCAAGCGTCTTCTGATGCGAGCCATGGCGCCGTAGAGTGACAGCGTTACTTCTGGAACGAAAGAAAACATGGAGGAGTCCGCCGCTCATGACCACACCTGACGCCAGTTGGCTGCCGCTGAGTCCCGGGGAACGTGCGGTGGCGATCGAGGTGCTCGTGCACGGTCCGCTGTCGCGCGCCGAACTCGCCCGCCGGCTGGACCTCTCGGCGGGCAGCCTCACCCGGCTGACCAAGCCGCTGATCGAATCGGGTCTGCTGGTCGAGAGGGGCACCGAGGGTGCGGCATCGGCGGAGGTGCGACAGGGACGGCCCTCGCAGCCGCTGGACATGGTCGCCGAGTCCCGGCTCTTCATCGGCTTCAAGATCACCGAGGACATGGTGTACGGGGTGGTCACCACGCTCCGCAGCGACATCCTCGCCCGCGCCGAGCGGCCGCTGACCACACACGAGCCCGCGTCGGTCATCGATCTGCTGCGCGAGATGACGCGGGAGTTCACCCGGGCCCATCCTCGGACGGCCGGGATCGGCATCGGGGTGGGGGCCGGTGTCCGGGACCGCTCGGTCGTCATCCGGTCACCCTTCCTCGACTGGGACGAGGTGCCGCTGGCCGAACTGGTCCAGGAGCGGACGGGGCTGCCGACCGTCGTCGAGAACGATGTGGCGGCGCTGGTCGAGGCCGAGTGCTGGTTCGGCGCGGGCCGCGGCCTCGACCGGTTCGCGGTGCTCACCATCGGGGCCGGACTGGGTTATGGACTGGTCAGCGGCGGCAGGCGGGTGGTCTCTTCCGAGGACGGGCTGAGCGGCCGGGGACGGCACTGGATGGTCGATCCCCACGGCCCGCTCACCCCGTACGGAGAACGCGGCAGCGCCGTCTCCCTGCTGACCATCCCCAGCATCCGCTACCAGCTCCAGGCCGCCACCGGCCGGGAGATGACGTACGAGGAGATCCTCGGCCTCGCCGCCGATGGCGAGCCCATGGCCGCCCGGGTCGTGGACGAGGCGGCCCGGGCCCTCGGCACCATCGTTTCCCAGATCGCCAATCTCGCGATGCCCCAGAAGATCCTGCTGGCCGGCGAGGGAGTGGGCCTGGTCGACGTGGCCGGGGCGGCGGTGGAGAAGGCCATCCTCGCCAACCGCCATCCCCGGGCCGAGAAGGTCAACCTCGAAACCAAGGTTTCCGACTTCCACGACTGGGCCCGCGGCGCCGCCGTCCTGGCCATCCAGGTGCTGGTCCTGGGCTCGGCGCAGGCATGACGCCGCGTTGCCGGAGAGGCTCGCGGCGATGACGGCGACCGCGCAACGGCCGCGGCCACCGGGCCGCGACCGTTGTCATCGCCGGGTCAGTCGTGCGGTGTGGTTTCGGCCGGCTGCCCAGGAGTGGGCATGGCCGTCGGTTTCTTGTGCGGCTTCTTGTGCGGTTTCTTGTGCTGCTTCTTGTGCTGCTTCTTGTGCGGGCTGAACAGGAAGCAGCACAGGGCGGCGGCCACCAGGACCACGGCGCATGCCACGAGGGCGGTCTGCATGGCGTTGACGAAGCCGGTGGCGAACGTGTCGGCGGTGACGCGTTCGCACAGGCCGGTCGTGGCGGCGCTCAGACCGTCGGGCGGCGTGGGCGGACGGTAGTCATGTGCGGCGGCGGTGCTGTTGTCGATGAACTGGGCGCGCAGATCCTCCGGCAACCGACCGGCCCGTTTCTCGGCCTCGCCGCGGTGATGCTGATCGGCCCGGCGATGCCGCCCCAGTCGTAGCGTTCTCCCTCGATCAGACCGAACACGACCCCGTTCAGTCCGGCGGTGGCCAGCGCGGCACCGACCAGGTCGAGTCGGTGCCAGCGTTCCGAGCGCATGGGCGGGGCGAACGTCAGCGCGAGCACGGCGGTGGCGATCCCGATCGGAACGTTGATGAAGAAGATCCAGCGCCAGCTGAGGTGGGCGAGCAGGAAGCCGCCGAGGACCGGGCCGACGATCGGGGCGAAGACCCACAGCACCTGGTCGTAGGAGGCGTCCATGCTGTGGATCAGCGTGGGGATGGCGACGTTGACGATGGATCCGTCGAGCAACGACAGGAAGAAGCCGATGCACATGACGGCGAGAACCCGCCACGGGTGTTGCGTGGCGGGTTGCTCGGGGGATGTGACTTCCGGCACTCCGGAGACCTCCCCGAGGGGAGCCGTCTGCGGGGTGGTGACACGGACCGGACCGCTGATGCCGGATCGGCGATATGGCCGGAACGCGGCCCCGGGCAGATCCCCAGGGGCTCGGAAAGAACCAGGAGAGCGGACGCACGTCGCCACCATCACAGAACACCCTTGTCCAGGATGTGATGAGTGACTTCCACCTTCCCCGTGTCATCGGGACCCGGGTGAAGCTGGTTGGCGAGGCGGAGAGCCCAACGGTGAGAAGCCGGTTCGGAGCTTGAAACGCCGTATTCGGCCCGCGCGGACAGGAGATGGCCCGGAGCCCGGCGTGGCGGATCGGGGTCAGGCGGGAGTGGCGGATCCGGGTCAGGCGGGGGTGGCGGGAACCCGGAAGTAATGGCCCTTGTCGAGGTCTTCGAGGAGGCCGGGGTGGGCCGGCCGCCAATCCAGCAGTTCGCGGGTCAGGGCGTTCGACGCCGCGATGTCCTGGCCGAGGAAGCCGCCGAGCCAGGCGAAGTGCTCGGCCGCGGCCTCGGGGGCCACGGAGGTCACCGGTACCTCGAGATGACGGCCGATCACCTCGGCGATGTCCCGGATCGGCACACCCTCTTCCGCGACGCCGTGCAGCACCGAGCCCGCCGGGGCCTTCTCGACCGCCAGGCGGAACAGCTGCGCGGCGTCGAGGCGGTGGACGGCCGGCCAGCGGTTGGCGCCGTCGCCGATGTGGCCGGAGACACCCTTGGCCCGGGCGATGGCGACCAGGGCCGCCATAAAGCCGTTGTCCCCGTCACCGTGGCAGGTCGGGGACAGTCGCACCACGGACGAGCGCACACCGCGCGAGGCGAGTGCGAGCACCGCCTGGGCGGTGGCCGACCGGACCGAGACCGACGAACCGTCGATCGTGGGCGTGTCCCGCTCGGTCGCCACCCGCCCGGGCGCGAGACCGACCAGACCGGAGGCGAGGACGAAGGGGCGATCGGTGCCGGAGAGCGCGTCGCCGAGGGTGTCGACGGCGCGGCGGTCGGCCTCGGCGGCGCCCTGGAAGTCGCCGGTGAAGGCGATGTCGTGCTTGAAAGCGAGATGGATCACGCCGTCCGCCGCGGCAGCGGTGCTCCCCAGGACGTCGAGGTCGTCAATGGTGCCGCGGACCACGTCCACCCCGGCGGCGGTGAGGGCGGCGGCGGAGGTGTCGGAGCGGGCGAGCCCGACAACCTGGTGCCCCGAGCCGATGAGCTCGGGAACGACGGCGGAGCCGATCCAACCGGACGCACCGGTCACGAAGACGCGCATAAGAGATGCCCCAAATCATTGATGTCAGTGACTGCCATCAGACTCTAGCACCTGATGTCAGCGACTGTCATCGCGGTAGGATCCGAGCATGGGTAGATGGGAGCCGAACGCGCGCGGACGCCTGGCGAAGGCGGCGTTGGAGCTCTATGGCGAGCTCGGCTACGAACAGACCACGGTGGCGGAGATCGCCAAACGGGCCGGCCTCACCGAGCGGACCTTCTTCCGGCACTACGCCGACAAGCGCGAGGTGTTGTTCGACGGATCGGGCGCGTTGCAGGAGCTGTTCGCGACCGCGGTCGCCGAGGCGCCGAAGTCCGTGGCGCCGATCGACGCGATGATGGCGGGGCTCGAGGCGATCTCCACGGCGTTCGAGGGGCAGCGCGAGCGCGCCCGGCAGCGCCAGGCCGTCATCGTGGCGAACGCGGAACTCCAGGAGCGCGAGCTGATCAAGCTCGCCTCGATGGCAACCGCGCTCGCCGACGCCCTGCGCCGACGCGGTGTCGAGGAGCCGGCCGCGAGCCTGACCGCCGAGGTGGGGGTCGCCGTCTTCAAGGTCGGTTTCACGCTCTGGCTCACGGCACCGGAGGAACGTGAGATGTCGCAGTTGATGCGGGAATCGCTGGACGGACTCAAGGCCGTGACCGCGCGCGGCTAGGCAGTTTCGGCCACACGCCGCGTCACGGTCCGCGTGTAGTGCTTCCACCAGTTGTCTCGACAAAACGGATGCGGCGGTTCGGTGCCCTGCGCGCCTGCACCGAGCAGCTCGTCGCCGAGCGTCGGGCCCGCCCCCGCGACGACCTGATGTCGGCGATGATCCAGGCCCGGGACGAGGAGGACCGGCTCACCGACACCGAGCTGATCGACATGGTCGTCGGCCTGCTGCTGGCCGGGTTCGAAGCGATCACCACTCAGATTCCGAACTGCGTCTACGTCTGACGCGGGGCGACCGTGCGCTCTGGAACCGGCTGCGCGCGAATCCGGCCGAGCTGCCGGGACTGCGGGCGCTGCTCACCAGGGGCCCGGAGCTGACCGTCCGCGACATCACGTGGAAGGAACGGCCGCACATCCGGGGGCCGGAGGCGATGCGCGTGACCTGGCAGGGTGGCCCGGAATGACCGCCACCGGCACCGGGGGTCCACCGACGGCCGGCCGAGCGGCACCACGCACGGCAGGCGCTGCCGAGCCATCGTTCGGTCCTGCCGAACGATGGCTCGGCAAACCCCAGTTGATGAACCCCTCGGGTTGGCCCGAGTATGGCAGTGTGACCAAGGCCGGTCTCGCCCGCCGCGGCGGACCTGGATCGCGCGGCTGGGGCCGCAAGGCGAGATCGACCTCGACCGGGCGGCGAGCCCGCGCGCGATCCTCGACGACGCCGTCGCGCGCATCGGTGCGGACCCCGTGCGCTGGGCGATCGAGCTGAATTCCCGTGGTCTTGCGGCGGATCGTCGGCGAGGTGCCGGTCCTCGGCGACAGTCCGGCCGCGGTCGAGATGCTCCGCCGGGGCAATGAAGCGACCACCCTGCGGGCGCTGTTCACTCTGGCGGAAGGCCCGGCAGCCGCCCCGCCCACCGATGAGGCGATCCTGGAGGGCATCCGCGAGTTCGTTCACCGGGCCTTACCGCTCGAGCGGGTGTTGCACGGCGTCCGGGTCGGGCACGCGGCAACCACCGAGGCGTTCCTGCGGGCCTGTGCCGAGTTGGTCGGCCCGGAGGGATGCGGTCGACGAGGTCACGGCGGTCTCCCGCGAGCTGTTCTCCTACGTCGATGAGCTTTCCGACACCATGATCCGCACCTATCTCGTGGAGCACGAGGTGTGGAGCACCAGCGCGGCCGCGGCACGGGCCGATCTCGTGGGTTCCCTGCTGAGCGATGCCGCGGCGATGGACGTCGACGAGGCGTCGCGTGCCCTCGGCTACAACCTGCGGCGGACCCACGAGGCGGTGGTGGTGTGGTCGGACTCGCCGAAGGGCGGCCCCGCGCTCCAGGCGGCGAAGATCGAGGTGCTACGGGCCCGTGGCGCCACCACGACGCCGGTCACTGTTCGTCCGCGGCGACGCCGCCCAGCTGACCGAGCTGGTCACCAGGGTCGACGGGTCGACGACGGTCGGCTCCGGCTCCACATCGCCGCCCGCCGCCCGGTGGCCGAGTCGAGTGCGGTGCATGAGGACGCCGCCGCCGGGCGGCTGCCCGGGAAGACCGTCCTGACCGCTCCCTGACCCCCCGGCCGGAACGCACTCATTTGTGCCCGGCAACTCATGGATGACCGGCATTCGCCGCGACGCTCGGCTCGCGCCGTCCAGCGGTGCCGGGGCACATCAGAAAGGCCCATGGCCGCATAGCGGATAGCGATGGGACTGCACACGGGGTCTTGACGCCACGAGGCGGTGTGTACGGGTGATTACGGGAATTTGACCGCCCGCAACGGCACATGACGCACCGCTACGTGTGCGTGTCGTGTTGATGTCAAGCCTTGCCGCCCGCACCCGGCCCGGCGAATCCTCGACGAGCCGGAAGCGTGACCGTGCGCTTCCCGCGAACCGCGCAAGGCCCACAACCAGCAGAGCGCGCACGCACCACGGCGCGCCACCGACCGAGGAGGAACCCCTCGCGATGGCAGTGATGCGTACCACCAAGCGGCGGATCGCCGCGGGAATCGCCGCCGCGGCGGCCGTCGGAGCGGCCACGGTGCTCCCCGCCCACGCCGCCCCGGCCGAAGGCACGGTCCTGAACGCCGGGGCCGCGGAAGCGGTCCCGGGCAGCTACATCGTCACCCTGAAGAAGACGGCCGACTTCAAGGCGTCCTCCGCCCGGGGCAAGGACCTCATATCCGGATACGGCGGCGAGGTGAAGCGGACCTTCACCACCGCGCTGAACGGCTACGCGGCGAAGCTCGCGCCCGCCGAGGCCAGGAGACTCGCCGCCGATCCGGCGGTCGCCTCCGTCGAGCAGGACCAGAAGGTCCACGCCGACGCGACCCAGACCGACGCACCCTGGGGTCTGGACCGGGTCGACCAGTCCAACCTGCCGCTGAGCGGCACGTACACCTACCCCGACAGTGCCGGCAGCGGGGTGACCGTCTACGTCCTCGACACCGGTGTGCGGATCACCCACGCGCAGATCAGCGGCCGGGCGTCGTACGGCTACGACTTCGTGGACAACGACACCACGGCACAGGACGGCTACGGCCACGGCACGCACGTCGCCACGACCGTCGCCGGCACCACCTACGGCGTGGCCAAGAAGGCGAAGATCGTGGCGGTCCGGGTGCTCGGCAATGACGGGTCCGGCACCACGGCCGGTGTCATCGCGGGCGTGGACTGGATCACCGCCAACCACTCCGGCCCGTCCGTCGCCAATGTGTCGCTGGGCGGCGGCGCCAGTACCTCCCTCGACAACGCGGTGACCAAGTCGATCGCGTCCGGGGTGACCTACTCCATCGCGGCCGGCAATTCCAACGCCAACGCCGCGAACTACTCCCCCGCCCGGGTGCCGACCGCCGTCACCGTCGGCGCCACCACCAACACCGACGCGCGGGCGAGCTACTCCAACTACGGCTCGACCGTGGACCTCTTCGCCCCGGGCTCGAACATCACGGCCGGCTGGAACACCTCCGACACCGCCACCTACACGGGCTCCGGGACTTCCTTCGCCGCCCCGCATGTCTCGGGCGCCGCGGCGATCTACCTCTCGGGCCACACCACCGCGTCCCCGTCCGAGGTGGGCAGCGCGCTGGTGAACGGGGCCACGTCAGGGGCGCTCTCCGGCATCGGTTCGGGCTCGCCCAACAAGCTGCTCAAGATCCTGCAGTGACACCCTGATCGGCGCACCCGCCGCCCGCCGGGTCCCACCCGGCGGGCGGCACTCCGCTGTCCGGCGGTGCGATGTTTCCCACGCGGATCGGCCGTGTCGCCACGCCGGTGCCGCCGCGGGAGGTGATGAAACGGACCAGACTGTCAACTGACCGATCACCACGGCCCGCACCGGGCCTCACTCAGGCGGAGCCATGACTCTTCACGAATCCCTGCTCGACGCTGTCGGCGGCACCCCGCTGGTCAGACTCACCAGGATCGCCTCCGGGGTGCCCGCCCCCGTCTACGCCAAGGTGGAGTTCTTCAACCCCGCCGGCAGCGTCAAGGACCGGGCGGCGCTGGGCATGGTCCTGGCGGCGGAGAAGTCCGGGGCACTGGCGCCCGGCGGCGTCATCGTCGAGGGGACCTCCGGCAACACCGGGATGGCGCTGGCCATGATCGCCGCTCAGCGGGGCTACGGGTCGATCGTCGTCGTTCCGGACCGTACGAGCCCCGAGAAGATCAAGACACTCAAGGCGTACGGCGCCGAGGTGGTCGTCACCACGGGGGCGCTCCCGCGTGAGCATCCGGAGCACGTGCGCAACGTCGCCGCGCGCCTGGCGGCGCGGACACCTGGCGCCTGGTACGCCAACCAGTACGACAACCCGGCCAATCCGGAGGCCCACCGGACCACGACCGGCCCGGAGATCTGGGCCGAGACCGGCGGCCGGGTCACCCACTTCGTCGTCGGCGTCGGCACGGGCGGGACGGTCACCGGGACCGGCGGCTTCCTCAAGGAGGCCAGCGGCGGCGTGGTCCGGGTGATCGGCGCCGATCCGCTGACGTCCACGTACTCGGGCGGCGACGGAAGTCCGTACTACGTGGAGAGCATCGGCCACTACCTCCACCCGCAGACCGCGGAGGACGAGTACCCGGAGTCGTACGACCCGTCGGTGGTGGACCGGTTCGAGCGGATCGGAGACCGTGAGTCGATCACGACGGTGCGCAGACTGGCCCGCGAGGAGGGCATCCTCGCGGGCGGCTCGGCGGGCACGGCGGTGGCCGCGGCCCTGCGGGTGGCCGCCACCCTCACCCCGGACGACCTGGTGGTGGTCCTGCTCCCGGACTCGGGCCGGGGATATCTGTCGAAGTACTTCGACGACGACTGGCTGCGACGCTTCGGCTTCCTGGAGGACCTCTCGGACACGCCGACGGTCGCCGACGTCCTGGGCGACCGCCCGGACCCCCTCACCGCCCTTCCGTCCACGGCCACGGTGGCCGACGCGCTCACCGCCGCCGGAGCGCTCGTACCGGTGCGTCTCCCCCGCTCCGGCGGCAACGCGACGACCGATGTGTCCGAGGTCATCGGCGCCGTCCGGCCCGATGCGCTCCGCGCCCAGGTGGCCGGGGATCCCTCAGTGTCCGCCACCCCGCTCCGCGACCATCTCCTCCCCTCGCCCCCGGCCGTGGGCATCGGCGAACCCGTCGACGAGGCCGCCGCCCGGCTCGCCCCGGACACCGGCACCGCCTGGGTCCTCGTCGACGGCCGGGTGTCCGGCACCGTCACCCACGACGCCCTGCGCCAGGCCACCGGCCACGTCCCCCCTGCCCGCGACGCGGAATCGGGATGCACATGATTGCAATGGCGCGGCAACACAACGCTGTTGACGAACCATGCCCGATACACCGACCATCGGTCGGAAGGAACGCTCGAGCAGTCGGCGGAGCCATCCGCGGAGGGACGAGGGGAGCCGCGATGCAGCGCCGTCAGCCGGTGTACGCAGACGACGCGGCCCTGGCTCCGTTCCGCGGCTCGCGATGGTCCGTGCGCCTCCACGTGGATCTGCGGCGCGTCTCCAGCGCCATCTGTCACGCCTGACGCCTCGGACCGCTCGCACACCGATCGCGGTCGGCGCCGCGCTTCCGCGCGCTCATCCCCGCACACGTCGTGAACTCCTCCCCGGCTTCCCCCTGGCCGCACCATCCCACGGCCGTACCCACGGCCATGACACACGGGAGACCACAGCATGCCCGTCCCCGCTGAGAACACGCTCACCGTCCGGCCCGTCGCGGGCCACATCGGCGCCGACATATCCGGTGTCGACCTCTCCCGGCCGCTGTCGGCCGAGGAGGCCCGGCAGATCCGGGCCGCCCTGCTGCGCTGGAAGGTCGTCTTCTTCCGCGGTCAGAACGTCGATCACGCCGCACAGATCGCCTTCGCCCGCCACTTCGGTGAGCTGACCTACGCCCACCCGCACGACGACACCCCGCCCGAGGGCTTCCCGGAGATCTTCACCATCGATCCGAAACGCTATGAGCAGCGGTACAAGGACGGTTTCGCACGGCAGCGGACCCGGCGCAAGTACAGCTACTTCGGCGGCTGGCACACCGATGTCACCCCCGCCGTCAACCCGCCGGCCGCATCGATCCTGCGCGCGGAGACCGTCCCCGAGTACGGCGGTGACACCACCTGGACCAACACCGTCGCGGCGTACGAAGGGCTGTCGGCCCCGGTGCGCGCCTTCATCGACGGGCTGCGCGCCGAACACCGCTACGGCGCCGACGAGCCGCCCGTGGGCGACAGCGGATACGCCCGCCGGGTCAACGACAATCTGCTGGTCGCCCACCATCCCGTGGTGCGTGTCCACCCGGAGACCGGTGAACGGGCGCTGTTCGTGTCCCCCGGTTTCGTCAGTCACATCCTGGACGTGACCCCTCGCGAGAGCCGCGCACTGCTGCAGTTGCTCTACGAGCAGTTGACCCGGCCCGAGTACACGGTGCGTTTCCGCTGGGAACCGGGCAGCGTGGCGTTCTGGGACAACCGCGCCACCGCCCACCTCGCCCCGAACGACCTGGACCACCTCGACGTGGCGCGACGGCTGCACCGCGTCACGCTGATCGGCGACGTCCCGGTGGGGCCGGACGGACGCGAGTCCGAACTGATCTCGGGCAAGCCATTCGCGGCGGACCACCGGGTCGCGGTCAGTACCTGAGCCGCACGGCAGCGTCCGCGGCCAGCACCTCACACCGGATCAGCACGTCGACGCCGTAGGCGTCTTCGCGGAGCCCTTCGACCACCCGACCGCGGTGAAGGACCCCGCCAATCCACTGGTCTATCCGTACAACGTCCAGCGGACCGGCAAGGCCAGCACCTGGCACATCGGCGGGCTGTGGCGGCAGCCGGTCTTCGCGATCGAGTCGCTGACCTACGAAGTCGTGCCCCAGCTGGGCGGCCACACCCTGTGGGCAGATGGTCGAGCAGCAGTGCGTCCGGAGATCAGGCGCTTCGGACGCGGCGCACGAGCAGGTACATCTCGCAACCGAGGCAGTAGTCGAAGGCCGCGTTGAGGAAGGCCGCCGCGAGGGCAAGAGCGGTCGCGGCCAGGCCCAGCCAGTGCGCGCCGGTGAGATGGCCGACGGTGCCGAGCAGGCCGAAGACGGCGCCGACACCCTGGGCGAAGCGGGGCGGCCGGGCGTCCTCCAGCTCACCGGGCGCAGGGAGCCTGGGCCGAACCGCGACTCGGTACAGCCAGCCATACGGGGAGTACCGCAGGCCGCCGAACGCACCGAGCGCGAAGACCACGGTCTGCGCGGCGAGGAGGGCGCCGCTGCCGGTGATCAGCACCGCGGACAGGACGAGTGTGGTGAGCGCGGCGGCGAACCGGGGGCCGCGCGGATCGATCTGCATGAGGAGGACTCCGGAAGGGCGGGAACGGCGATGACCGGTGCGGGTGTCAGCGACAACGGGATGCCGTGGCCCGGCACAGGTCGACCACGCGGCGGCTGGTCAGCCGCGGCGAACGGGTGAAGTCCATGGCGGTCATGGTAGGCGAAGGACAGCCGGGGGGCGATGGCCGGTTGTCATCGAAGGGACCGGGTGGGTGCAGACTGGTGGCATGACCGGCTTGGTGGTGTGTGCGGCGGTGCTCATTCTGGCGAGCGTCGTCGGAGTGGCGCGTGCGGTGTCCGGCGGGAGGTTCCGGGCGCGGCCCCGGGATGGCGCGGTGCGCCTGTCGGCGGTGGAGCTCGGGACCGAGCTGGGCGACCGGGCGACCCTGGTTCAGTTCTCCACCGCCTTCTGCGGCCCCTGCCGGGTGACGCGGCGTCTGCTGGCGGAGATCTCCGGGACGGTGCCGGGAGCGACGCATATCGAGATCGACGCGGAGGACCGGCTCGAGCTGGCCAAGCGGCTGGGGATCCTGCGGACACCCACCGTGCTGGTGCTCGACCGGGCCGGCCGGGTCGTCGGCAGGGCGTCCGGGCAGCCCCGGCGCGCGGAGGTGATGGCGGCGATCGACAAGGCGACCGGCGCCACCGCCGCCTCGCCGTAATCGAGCCAAGGGGCGCGGCCGGCGCGCGTCAGTCGAACGTGGTGAGCTGGCGCGCGCCGAGCGCGTGAAGTTCTCGAAGTCCACGGCGGTGTCGGCCGGCATGATGGTGAACCCGTCAGCCGTGCCCCCGCGGAACCAGTCCTCGAAGTCGTCGGCGACCTGTGTCGCGGAGCCGACCAGGAGCCGATGGCCCGCTCCCCCGGCCGAGCGCCGTTTCATGACTGCCGGATTTCCTTCCAGGGACATGGTGGTGACGCGCGTTGCCGGACAAGGGCGACGCAGAGGCCCACGGGGACATGAGACGGCGACGAGGCCGATCACTACGAGCACGTCCGCGACGGGCCGCGCACCAACCATCGCGGGGCCACGGCCGTCCTCATCGCACCGGGTGGCGCCGGGCCAAGGCCGTAAAAGGCTCGTTGACATTCTGAACGCTCACGCAGAGACTCGATCACATGTATGAGGTCCTGCTCCTGACCAGCGAGCGTTGTGTTGACCTCGTTCGCGTGTCCAGCGCGCAGTGTTGATCCTCCGTCCGCTCCGCCACGCCGCCGCAGCCCTCCGAACGTGAACCAACGCTCCGTTCACGTTCCGCCGCGTTCCCCCTGACCCGCGGGCCCTTCACAGACGGCGGCGCCGGACTCGACCGGGCCACCGCCCTCTGCCCCTCACCCTCCATGACCGGCCCGGCTCGTGTCGTGCCCACAAGCCAAGCAGCGATCGGAACCATCATGAGCCTGGAATTTCTCTCGTACATACCCAACGCCGTCGAACCGGGCCATCGTGGTGACGACACGACGTCCGGCTGGGGGTCCATCGAGTACTCGACCGACCTTGCCCGGCTGGCGGAGGACCACGGTTGGAGCGGGGCGCTGCTCGGCACCGGATGGGGGCGCCCGGACACCTTCACCGTCGCCACCGCGCTGGCCGCTCGGACCACGACGTTCGAACCCCTGATCGCGATCCGTCCCGGCTACTGGCACCCGGCGAACTTCGCCAGTGCGGCGGCCACGCTCGACCAGCTCAGCCCGGCGTGGCGGTGGGTGATGGTGGTGATGAGCAGCTCGTCCGCGCCGGTGGCTTCCTGGAGTTGTTCGAGCTGGTCGGCGACGCGCGCGGGTGAGCCGACGAACTGGGTGTCCACCCGGTCGGCGACCAGCTCCCGGTCCGCGTCGGACCAGTGGTGGGCACGGGCCTGTTCGGGGGTGGGGAAGGGAATGGCGCCCTCGGCGGTACGGATGCTGCGGACCCACAGTCCGTAGCCGGTGGCGCGTTCGCGGGCGGTCGCGTCGTCCTCGGCGACCACGACATCGGCGGAGACACTGACGTACGGCTTGTCGAGCACATCGGACGGCTGGAACGCGGCGCGGTACGCCTCGGTGGCCTCCAGGACGGTGGCCGGGCTGACGTGGTAGTTGGCGGCGAAGCGCAATCCGCCCCGGCCCGCGACCTGGGCGCTCTGCCCGCCGCTGCTGCCGAGGATCCACACCTGCACATCGGCGCCTTCGCCGGGGATCGCGTGTGCTTCGACGCCGTCGGCGGAGCGGTAGTCGCCGCGCAGA
The DNA here is from genome assembly GCF_018138715.1 of Streptomyces asiaticus. Taxonomy (NCBI): domain Bacteria; kingdom Bacillati; phylum Actinomycetota; class Actinomycetes; order Kitasatosporales; family Streptomycetaceae; genus Streptomyces; species Streptomyces asiaticus. The sequence goes on along the minus strand of NZ_JAGSHX010000001.1, from coordinate 636,958 downwards.
AGGGCGAGGATGTCGTCGATCTGTTCGCCGTAGTCCTGCGCTTCCGCGCCCGGCTGCTGGAGGAGCCGCCGCTGGAGCGCGATACGTGGCGACCCGAGCAGTCTCTGGAAGGAGAACTTGGGTGGGATGCGCAGGCCGTTCGGCGTGTGTCCGTCGATGACGGGTGTCGTGGTGGGCGGTGCGTCGTCGGTGCGCTCGGTGGGGCGTCCGCCGGAGCGGCCGAGCCCGAGGTCAAGCCGTCCGGGGTGCAGGGCGTCGACCAGGCCGAACTCCTCGACCGTGGACAGGGCGGTGCGGTGGCCGAGCTGTACGGCCCCGGAGCCGAGGCGGATCGTGGAGGTGGCGGAGGCGGTCAGGGCCAGGACGACGGCGGGCGAGGTCCCGGCCACGCCCGGGTTGAGATGGTGTTCGGCGAACCAGTAGCGCGCATAGCCGAACCGCTCCGTCCGCCGGGCGAGATCGATGCTGTTGCGCAGTGCCTCGGTGGCGGTGGAGCCGGAGGAGATGGGCACGAGGTCGAGGACTGCGAGGGGGATGCCGGACACGGTCGGAGTTCTCCTCAGCGGTCGGCGGACAGGGAGGCGGGTTCGGGCGTGCCGAGCACCGGGGCCCAGTCGAATGGCGGATCCGGGATGTCACGTCGCAGTACGGGCGCGATGTCGGACTGGAAGAGTTCAAGCGAGGCGCGGTGCTGGGCGTCGGTGAGCCCGCCCGCGTCCGCGTGCAGGTGCAGCACGGTGTGTCCGAACCGCTCGTGGTAGCGGTGCACCTTCTCGATCACCTGCTGGGGGCTGCCGATCAGAGCCGAGCTGCGCTCGACGAAGTCCTCCAGGGTCGAGAACACCGGTTCCATGCCGAGCTGCTTCTGGAAGGCGAGACGGCCTTCGAACACCGGGCGGTAGGCGGCGATGGCCTCCTGTGAGGTGCGGGCCGCGTAGTAGCCCGCCGTCCCGGCGCCGACCACGGCGCGCGCGGGGTCGTGGCCGTATGCCTCCCAGCGCTCCCGGTAGTGGCGGATCAGCTCGGCGTACGGCTCGACGGGGTGGGTGACGTTGGCCGAGAACAACGGGTCGCCGTAGCGGGCGGCGAGGTCGACCGACTCCCGGCTGGTGGCGCTGCCGTGCCAGACCCGGACGGGCCGCTGGAGAGGTCTCGGCCACACCTCGGCGTCGGTCAGCGCGGGTCGGAAGCGCGGTGCAGCGGTCACCTTGTCCTGCCGCCAGATGCGGCGGAACAGCTCGTAGCCTTCGGCATTGCGGTCCCACTGGTCCTCGGGGGTGACCTGGAACAGCTCGCGCTGGGCGGTCCCGTTGCCCTTGCCGATGATCAGCTCGAGGCGACCGGCCGAGAGGTGGTCCAGGGTGGCGTAGTCCTCGTAGGCGCGCACCGGATCGAGCAGGCTGAGGGTGGTCACCGCGGTGAACAGCCGGATCCGCGAGGTGAGTGCGGCGAGGTGGCTGAGCACGACCGGTGGCGAGGAGGAGATGAACGGCCGCTCGTGGCGTTCGCCGACGCCGAAGCCGTCGAAGCCGAGCTCCTCCGCCAGCAGCGCGTTGTCGATCACCTCGCGGAAACGCTCACCGGTCGGCTTCTGGATCCCGGTCACCGGGTCCGGGGCGTGCACGATGAGGGTGATGGCCAGGAACTTCATGACGCGGCCCGGTCCTGGTGCACCTCGGTGCCGGGGTGGGCCAGGCCGAGGTGGTCGCGCAGGGTCGTGCCCTCGTACTCGGTGCGGAACACACCGCGCTCCTGGAGCAGCGGGACGACGGTGTCCGCGAAGACGTCCAGCCCGCCGGGGGTGATGTGCGGTACGAGGATGAAGCCGTCACTGGCGTCGGCCTGGACGAAGGAGTTGATGGTCTCGGCGACCGTGGCCGGGGAGCCGATGAACGACTGGCGGCTGCCCGTCTCGATGACCAGGTCGCGGATGGACCACTTGTTCGCCGCCGCCAGCTCCCGCCACTCCCGGGCGACGGCCAGCGGATCGCGGTACATCCGCACCTGGGCGCGGCCGCGGGCGATGGTGTGCTCGCCGGGGTCGGGGTCGATGTCGGGGAGCGGGCCGTCCGGATCGTACGCGGACAGGTCGCGGTTCCAGACGAACTCCAGGTGCTTGATCGCGGTGGCGCCGCTGACCTGTTGGCGGCGTACCTCGTGGGCCAGCTCCCGCGCCTCGGCGTCGGTGTCGCCGAGGACGAAGGTGGCGGCGGGCAGGATCAGCAGCTGGTCGTGGGTGCGGCCGTGCCGGGCGAGGCGGCCCTTGACGTCCGTGTAGAACGCCTGCCCCTCCTTGAAGGTGCTGTACCGGCTGAAGATGGCGTCGGCGCCGGCCGCGGCGAACTCCCGGCCTTCCTCGGAGTCACCGGCCTGGAAGATCACGGGGCGGCCCTGTGGGCTGCGCGGGACGTTGAACTGCCCGGCGATGTCGAAGTGCTGTCCCTGATGGGCGAAGGCTCCGGCCCGCGCGTCGCCGAGGAAGGTGCCGGATGCCTGGTCGGCAACGATCTCGTCGCCCCGCCAGGAGTCGAACAGCTCGGTGGCGGTGGCCAGGAACTCCTTGGCCCGGGAATACCGTTCGTCCTGCGGAAGGAAGCCGCCGCGGCGGAAGTTCTCCCCGGTGAAGGCGTCCCACGAGGTGACGACGTTCCACGCGGCGCGCCCGCCCGACAGGTGGTCGAGGCTGGCGAACTGGCGGGCCACCTCGTAGGGCTCGTTGAAGGTGGAGTTGATGGTGCCGGTGAGGCCGAGACGGTCGGTGACGGCGGCGAGCGCGGACAGGACGGTGAAGGTGTCCGGCCGCCCCACCACGTCCAAGTCGTAGATCTTGCCGCCCTGTTCGCGCAGCCGCAGCCCCTCGGCGAGGAACAGGAAGTCGAACTTGGCGCGCTCGGCGGTGCGCGCGAAGTGGGCGAACGAGCTGAACTCGATATGGCTGCCCGCCTCCGGATCGCTCCACACCGTGGTGTTGTTGACACCGGGGAAGTGTGCCGCCAAGTGGATCTGCTTGAGCGGTGTGCTCATGGTCGGTGGTCCCTCCGGCTCAGACGGTGGCGTAGCGGTTGGCGGGGCGGGCGAGGCCCAGCAGCCCGCGCAGGGTGTCGGCCTCGTAGGACCGGCGGAAGGCGTCACGGCGCTGGAGTTCGGGCACCAGGCCGCGGGTGATCGCCTCGAGGTCGTGGCCGATCACACCGGGGCGCAGCCGGAAGCCCGACAATCCGGTCCGCTGCCAGCTCAGAAGCAGATCCGCGAGCTGTGCGGGGGTACCGGTGAACACCTTGGCGTCGCTGGTGTACGGGTAGCCCGCGAGGGTGTCCAGGCGCTCCAGCCGGGCGGCCGCGGCGCCCGGTTCCTCGTCGAGGAACACCACCAGGTCGCCGAAGAGGTGCACGGACTCCTCGGCGCGGCCCGCCGCGGCCTGGGCGGCGCGGATCTCGGCGACGGTGGCACGGGCCTGGTCCGTGTCGTGCGGCGTGATGTAGCCGATGTCGGTGGAGGTTGCCACCAGCCGGTAGGGCACGCTCTGATGGGCCAGGGCGCTGACGACCGGCTGTCCCTGGGGTGGCCTGGGGGTGATCGAGGGGCCCTTGACGCTGAAGTGCCTGCCCTCGAAGTCGATGTAGTGCAGCTTGTCGCGGTCGATGAAGCGCCCGGTGGCGACGTCCCGGATCTCGGCGTCGTCCTCCCAGCTGTCCCAGAGGCGGCGTACCACCTCGATGTAGTCGGTGGCCTCCTCGAAGAGCTCGGCGGTCAGCTCCCGGACCACCGGGGTGTCCAGATCCTCGGGGCCGAAGCGGGGAATGGTGCGGCGGCCGAAGTGTTCCGCCTCGTGGCTCCGCCTGGACACCCGGAGCCGCAGCCCGGCGCGGCCGGTGCTGACGTAGTCCAGGGTGGCGATCGCCTTGGAGATGTGGAACGGCTCGGTGTGGGTGGCGACGACGGTCGGCACCAGCCCGATGTGCCGGGTCAGCGGTGCGACCCGGGAGGCGATGAGCACCGCGTCCAGCCGCCCGCGCACCTGGTCGGTGCGGCCGTCGGGCTCGGTGCGGTGCGTGGACTGGAGCGAGAGCCCGTCCTCGAAGGTCACGAAGTCGAGCAGACCGCGTTCGGCCTCGGTGACGACATCGGTCCAGTACGCGGCGTCGAACAGCTCCTTGGGCCGGGCGTGCGGCTCGCGCCACGCGGCCGGATGCCAGCCCGCCCCGTCGAGAGCGACGGCGAGGTGCAAGGGGGTGGTTGAGGACTCGGACACGAAGGGTGCCTCCCTGGTCGGCCATGGGTGATCACCGCGCCTCATCGGGAGGGCGCGGTGTCCTTGCGGTGATCAGGTCAGCGGCGACAGAGCGCGCCGGCCACGCGCAGCAGGTCGATGTGGTGCCGGGAGTACAGGCGAACACCCTCACGGAGGGCCGGAGCCGGCGCGGGCGGGCAGGTCATCGGCCGCGACACCATCGCCTCCCGTTCCCGTGTCCGACGGGCCTTCGGGCCCTGGCTGATATCTCGGAACGCTACGTGAGGCCGGTGACCTCACGCAATCGTCAACTCGGACGAAGCCGCGGCATATTCCCCGGCGCCCATGGGTAACCCGACAAAAGTGTGGGCGACCTCGCTGACGCGCGGCACCCCTATGACGGGATCGGTGGAGATGTTCCGGACTGACGACACGTGGGCATGGGCCCGTCGGCATCCGCGCCCGACGCACCCGCTCCGTACTCGCTCCCTGACCAGGCGGCTCCACATCGACCTGCTGCGGATCTCCAGCTCCTACCGCCCAGCAGGCCCTCAGCCGCTCTGATCGCGACCGTTCGGAGGGCGCGGCCATCGCTTCAGGGGCCCGGGACGCATTCGGCCACCGGCCCCTCCACCGTCCAGCCTCCGGGCCTCGAGCCGCCTGGGGCATCGCCACGCGCCTGGAGCGTCATGCCCGAGACGAACGCACTCCGTTCACGTCACGAAACGTCCCTCGTCCCATCCGCATCGCCCCACCGCATCCGCAGCCGCATCGGGACCGACCTCGCCGGTGGCTTCTATCCGGCACCGCACCGGTATGAGGTGTATCTGTCACCGCGCTGCCCGCGTTCGCTGCGCGTCGCGATCACCCGCGCCCTGCTGCGGCTCAGCGACTCCGTCGCCACCACGCTCGTCGAGTGCCCGGCCGCCACGGACGACGCGACCGCGTCCCTGCGCAGGGCCTACGAGGCCACCTGGCACCACTACGACGGGCCGCTGGCCGTGCCGGCGCTGTGCGACCGGTGGACGGCGCGCTCCAGGCGGCGTACTTCATCATCGCGGTGCGCGCCGCCGGGCTGGCCGCCGGGCCGATGAGCCGTCGCCCAGCCGGCTGAAGGGGGCCGGGTGCGCCGGTGTCCGTTCGCCCGCCGCGCAGGGCGGATACCGTCAGCGCGACCGCCACCACACCCGCACAGGTGAGGCTCGCGTGCCAGTAGGCCGACCGGTGGTGGGCGGTCCCCCTCGCCGCGGTGTGCAGATAGACACCCGAGATGGCCGAGACGCCCACGGCGGCCGCGATGCGCTGCGACATCTGCAGGATCCCTCCGGCCACCCCGGCGGCCTCCCGCGGGGCGTGGCGCAGCACCAGCGCCTGGTTCGGTGAGACGGTCAGCCCGGAAGCGGCGCCCGCGCAGAACTGGGTCAGCGCGAGGATCACCGGCAGGGTGGGGGCCGGGGCGCGCAGCGCGGCGAGGCCGCTCACCAGGAAGGAGCACCCGCCCAGGGCGAGTCCGAGCGTCACCGTGTGCCGGCCGATGCGCCGCACCATGCGCCAGGCCAGTGCGGACGAGATGCCCATCGCCATCGCCGAGGGCAGGGTGACCACGGCGGCGGCCGCGGCGGGCAGCCCGAGCCCGTCCTGGAGGAACATCGTGAGCACCAGTGATCCGGCGATCGAGGCGCCGAACTGCGCCATCGCCACGGCCGTGCCCAGCGCGAACGGCGGGGACTTCACGAGCGCGGGATGGAGCAGCGGGCGGCCTCCCGAGCGGCTGAATCGGCGCTGCCAGAGCGGTATGAGTCCGGCCACGACGCAACCGGCGGCCACCCAGGCCGCCACTGCCGCCCCGTTCGACGGGATCTGGATGAACGGCACCATCACCACCAGCGCCAGGGTCCCGACCAGTGCGATGCCGACCGGATCCAGTTCGGTGTGGTCGGCGTTCGGCCGGGGCGCGGGCAGATGGCGTACGGCGAGCACCAGCGTGGCAAGACCGAAGGGGACGGTCAGCAGGAGGGTGAGCCGCCAGCCGAGATCCGGCCCGGCGGCCGCGATCAGCGCCCCGCCCAGGGGTGGGCCGAGCGCGGCCGCCACTCCGCTGGTCACCGCGTACAGCCCCAGGGCACGGGCCCGGTCCTGGCCGCTGAACACGTCCTGGATGGTGCCGATGACCTGGGAGTTGACCAGGCCGGCCCCCGCGCCCTGGAGCAGTCGTGCCGCGATGACCGTCCACGGGTGGGTGGAGACGGCGGCCACCACACCGACCGCGGTGAACGTCGCGAGACCGGCGAGGAAGAGCTTCTTGCGCCCGTGCACATCGCCGAGGCGGCCACCGGGAACGAGCATGAGGCCGAAGGACAGGGAGTACCCGGCCACGATCCACTGCAGTTCGGTGGCGCTCGCTCCCAGAGAGGTGCGCAGCACCGGTATCGCGATGTTGAGCACGGAGTTGTCGAGCAGGGTGGTCGTTCCGGCGGCCATACAGACGGCGATCACCCGGCGGCGGCCGGTGTCGAAGCGGGTGGCGGCCGTCATGCCCGGCTCCGGCCGAGGTCGTGGGAGAAGACGGCGGTCTTCACCGGTCGGTGCCGGTTCTCGCGCTCCTCGCGGGCGTACTGACGGACGAAGCCGAGTCGCTGGTAGACGCGCTGGGAGACGGCGTTGTCCCACCCCGTGTCCAGGACCAGGGCGCGCATGCCCCAGGACCGGGCGCGCCCGAGGCCCTCGGTGAGCAGCGCACCGCCGGCTCCGCGACCACGGTGTTCGGGCAGCACGGCCAGCAGGCGCAGTTCCGCCTCGTCGGGCAGGGCGAGGCGGGCGTAGACGGTGCCGGGGCGCAGCAGACTGGCGGTGCCGATCAGTGTGCCGCTCGGTTCGTCCACGGCCACCAGCAGATCTCCGGCGGCGGCGCGGCCGGGCGTGTCGCGCAGCAGGGCCAGCCGTTCGGGGCGGGGTGCGCTGTTGCGGCTGCGGAAGCCGTCCACGGTGAGGGCCGCGACCCGTTCGTGCTCGTGGGCGCGGGCGGTGCGGACGCGGATGTCGCTCATCGGACCGAGGCCGGGGCGTGCCCGAGGCCGAGGTGATCGCGCAGGGTGGTGCCGTGGTACTCCGAGCGGAACACCCCGCGTTCCTGGAGTTCGGGAATCACGGTGTCGACGAACTCGTCCAGCCCGGTGGGGGTGAGGTGCCCGGAGATGATGAACCCGTCGCAGGCGTCGCTCTGCACATGGGTGTTGATCTCCTCGGCGACCTGAGCCGGTGTGCCGACGAAGGCGTGGCGGCCGGTCAGCTCGATGACCAGGCCGCGGATGCTCAGCCGCTTCGCCTCGGCGACCTGACGCCAGTGGCGTGCCAGCGCGAGGGGGTCGTGGTGGTGGCGTGCCCGGCCGCGGGTGACGCCGACACCATCGGCGAGTGGTTCGACGTCGGGCAGTGGTCCGTCGGGGTCGTAGCCGGACAGGTCGCGCCCCCATACCTGTTCGAGCTGTGCGATCGCTCCCTGCGGGGAGACCTGCTGGAGGCGGATGTGGCGGGCGCGCTCACGCGCCTCCTCCGCGGTGTCACCCAGTACGAAGGTGGCCTGGGGCAGTATCTTCAGATCTCCGGGAGCACGGCCGTACGCGGCGAGCCGGCCCTTGACGTCGGCGTAGAAGGTCTGGCCCGCCGCCAGTTCGGCGTGGATGGTGTAGATCGCGTCGGCGGTCGCGGCGGCGAACTCCCGGCCGTCGCCGGAGTTTCCGGCCTGGATCAGCACCGGGTGGCCCTGGGGGCCGCGCGGCACCGTCGGACGCGCGGTGATGTCGAACTGCGGGCCCCGGTGGCGTACTTGTGCGATGGCCCCGTCCTTGACGAAGACCCCGTCGGCACGGCCGGCGACCACCGCGTCCGGGGCCCAGGCATCCCACAGTTCCCGGGCGGCCTCGATGAACTCCGCGGCGCGGGTGTACCGGTCGGCGTGGTCCAGGAAGCCGCCGCGGCGGAAGTTCGCGCCGGTGAAGGCGTCCGAGGAGGTGACCACGTTCCATGCGGCGCGCCCGCCGGAGAGGTGGTCCAGCGTCGCGAACTGCCGGGCGAGTTCGAAGGGTTCGTTGAAGGTGACGTTGACGGTCCCGGCCAGGCCGATGTGGTCGGTGACGGCCGCCAGCGCGCTCAGCACCGGCAGGGTGTCGGGTCTGCCGACCACGTCCAGGTCGAAGATCTCCCCGCGGTGCTCGCGCAGCCGGAGCCCCTCGGCGAGGAAGAAGAAGTCGAACTTTCCACGCTCCGCGGTCCGCGCGAGATGGCGGAAGGAGGAGAAGTCGATCTGGCTGCCCGAGCGTGGATCGCTCCAGACGGTGTGGTTGTTCACCCCGGGGAAGGCCGCCCCCAGGTGCACCTGCTTGGCGGGTCGGCTCATGCCGGGCTCCCGGTGATGACGAGACGGATGTCGGGGCGGATTCGGGGGCGGATACGGTTCACGACGCCCGCAGCTCCTGCCCCGGGAGCGAGGCCAGCAGCTCGCGTGTGTACGGATGGCTCGGCGCCTCGAAGACCTCGTCGACATCGCCCCGCTCCACGACCCGGCCGTCCTTGAACACCAGTACGCGGTCGGTGAGATGGTGCACCACACCCAGGTCGTGCGAGATGAACAGCAGGGAGGTGCCCAGTTCGGCCCGCAGGTCCGCGATCAGGTCGAGCACCTGGGCCTGGATGAGGACGTCCAGGGCGGACACCGGCTCATCGCACACGATGATCTCCGGCTCGCCCATCAGCGCCCGCGCGATCGCCACCCGCTGGCGCTGGCCGCCGGACAGCGACCGGGGCCGGCGGCCGAGGTGATCGGCGTTCAGACCCACCCGTTCCAGGGCGGTGACGGCCAGGTCGCGCCGCCGGTCGCGGGAATCCTCCCCGTGGATGTTCTCCGCCAGCACCTGGCCGACCGTCCAGCGCGGGTCGAAGGAGCTCAGCGGATCCTGCGGTACGTACGGGACCAGCCGGCGCGAGGACCTGCGCTCCCGCTCGGTCAGCGCACTCCACGGACGGCCGTGCAGCCGCACCTCGCCGGAGTCCGGCCGGGTGAGGGCGAGCACGATGTCGGCGCAGGTGGTCTTGCCCGAGCCGGACTCCCCGACGATGCCCAGCGCCTCCCCCCGGTGCAGCCGGAAGGACACGTCGTCCAGCGCGGTGAACCGCTGCCGGCCGCCCTTACCGCCCCGGCCGCGCACCGCGTAGGTCTTGGTCAGGCTCCTCGCCTCCAGGACCACGTCGTCGCCGGGCCCGGACGGAAGGCGGCGCACGGTGGCGGGCGCTGTGGCGGCCGCCGGGGTGGCCGGGCGGTCGCCGGTCAGCCGGGCACCGCGCGAGGCGGCCGTGGGGATCGCCGCCAGCAGTCGCCGGGTGTAGCGAGCGCTGGGGTGCCGCAGCACCTCGCGCGCCGGCCCGTCCTCCACCACCCGGCCGCGCTCCATGACCAGGACGCGGTCGGCGATGTCCGCGACGACGGCCAGGTCATGGCTGATCAGCAGCAGTCCGCTGCCGTCGGCCACCCGCTCCGCGAGCACCTGGACGATCTGCCGCCGCACGGTCACGTCCAGTGCCGTGGTCGGCTCGTCGGCGATGATCAGCCGCGGTTCGGCGGCGATCGCGGAGGCGATCAGCGCGCGCTGCCGCAACCCCCCGGACAGTTCGTGGGGATACGCGCCGATCCGCCGCTCGGGGTCCGGCATGCCCACCGCGCGCAGGGTGTCAAGCACCCGGTCCCGCACCCGGCCGCGCGGCTCCAGCCGATGGTGGCGGATGGCCTCGCCCGCCTCCTGGCCCACGGTGCGCAGTGGATCGAGCGACACCAGCGCGTCCTGTAGGACCAGCCCCGCGAACCGGCCGCGCACGGCCCGCCAGTCCCGCTGGGAGAAGCCGAGCGCGTCCCGGCCGTCCACCCGCAGGGCGGTGGCCGCGGGGATCGCCTCCCGGCCGTTCAGCCCGACGAGGGACCGGGCGGTGACGCTCTTGCCGGAGCCGGACTCCCCGACGATCGCCACGCACTCGCCGGGGTGGACGGCGAAGGAGACGTCCTCCACGGCCCGTACGGTCCCCGTACGGCCGCGGAAGGCGACGCTGAGCAAGTCCACCTCGACGAGCGGCCGATGCGCCGCCGCGTCATGTGCGGTCATGGGGTCCTGCCTTCCAGGAGGAGTTGCAGCCTGCGGCCGACGACGGTGAAGGCGATCACCGTCAGGGTCATCGCCAGGCCCGGGAAGAGCCCGGCCCACCAGGCGGTACGGAGGATGTCGCGGCCCTCGGCGAGCATCACGCCCCACTCGGGGACCGGGGGCTGCGGTCCGAGGCCGAGGAAGCTCAGCCCGGAGACGGCCACGATCGAGGTGCCGATGTCGATGGTGGCGATGACGGGGACGGCGACCAGGACGTTGGGGGCGATGTGGCGCGCCAGGATCCAGCCGCGGCCGCGGCCCTGGACGACGGCGTGGGTGACGTATCCGGCGTCCTTCACCGACCGGGTCCGTGCACGGATCACCCGGGCGAACTTCGGTACGCCCGAAATGCCGATCGCCACCGCGATGTTGAAGACGCCGGGCCCGGTGAAGACCACCACGAGCATCGCCAGCAGCACACCCGGAAACGCGGAGACCACATCGAGCACCCGCGCCACGGCCTCGTCGGCCGCCCGGCCGGACAGCCCGGCGAGAACACCGGTCAGCAGGCCGAGGACCAGGCTGATGAGCATGGCGGCCACCCCGAGCAGCAGGGAGTAGCGCGCCCCGTGCACCACCCGGGTGAACACGTCCCGGCCCAGCAGGTCGGTGCCGAACCAGTGCCGTGCACTGGGCGCCTGTAGGGATTCGGCCATCGAGGAGCGCAGCGGGTCGACGTCGCCGAAGAGACCGGGGAAGACGGCGGCGAGCAGGGTCAGGGCGATGAGCGCGGCGCACAGGGCGGTGCCGGTGTGGCGCAGCGGGCCAAGACGTGTGGTCATCGGGTCCTCAGCCTCGGGTCGATGAGCAGGTTGACGACATCGACGAACGTGGAGATCACCACGTACGCGAAGGCGGCGAGCAGGACGACGGCGAGCACGACCGGAACGTCCTTGTTGGTCACGGCGGTCAGCGTGACGGCGCCGAGCCCCGGCCGGCCGAAGACGGTCTCGGTGATGACGGCGCCGCCGAGCAGGGAGCCGATCGTCCAGCCGCCCAGGTTGATCACCGGCGCCAGGGCGTGCTTGAGGGCGTGGCGCAGCCGCACCAGTGTCTCGCCGACACCTCGCGCGCGAATTGTGGTGATGAACGGCTGCTCCAGCGTGGCCTCCAGGGACTCGCGGAGCACCTGCGACAGCAGCCCGGCCATCGGCAGCCCGAGGGTGACGGCGGGCAGCACCAGCGAGGCCACACCGCTGTCGGCGGTCAGCGGGAACCAGCCCAGGCCGAAGGAGAACACCATCAGCAGCAGAATCCCGAGCCAGTACACCGGCATGGAGGTGGCGACGAGTTCGGCCACGGAGGCGAGCGCGCGCAGCGGACGGGCCCGGCCCGCCGTGCCGACGGCCACGGCCAGTGCGAGGCCGATGGCCACTCCGGCGGCCGCCAGGGTGAGCTGGACCGTCGGCCACAGCTGGCCGCCGACGACGGAGGCGACCGGCTGCCGCATCGCGTACGAGGTGCCGAGGTCGCCGTGGAGCAGCCGCCACAGATAGTCGAGGTACTGCACGACCGGCGGCCGGTCCAGGCCCCATTCCGCGGCGACCGCCTCCTGGGCGCCCGGATAGGTCTGGTCGCCCACCAGGATGTCCTCGATCTTCCCCGGCATGGTGTGCAGCACCACGTACGCGGCGGTGGCGGCGGCCCACATCACACCGATGCCGGTGGCGACGCGCGCGGCGGCCCGGCACAGGGCCACGACGGCGCTCGCTCGGGTCCCCGTGTCGGCGGTGGGCTCCACCGCGGCGGTGGCGGCGCTCATCGGCCGACCCGTATCGCGTAGTTGTTGGCGGGCGAGTCGAGCTGGGTCTCGAAGCCGAGGCCGTGGACCTCGTCGGTGGCGGCGATCTGGTAGTGCGGGGCGAACAGCGGCACGATGTACGCCCGGTCCACGGCGCGCCGCTGGATCCTCGCCAGCAGCGGGCGCCGCTTGTCCAGGTCGGTGGTGGCCAGGGCCCGGTTGATCATGGCGTCGAGCTTTCTGTCGTAGCCGCGGACGTTGCCGTAGAGGAACTCGGTGCTGCCGAGGACCTGTCGCAGCTCCATGCCCGCGTCCAGCGGGTTGAGCGTGTTCGGGTAGATGGTCCAGTTGCCGTGGGCCTTCTGGTCGGTGAACTCCCCGGCCGTGTTGATCTTCAGGTCGAGGTCGAGTCCGATGTTCTGCCGCAGCTCGGCCTGGAGCGCCTCGATCAGCACATCGCGGTTGTCGCGCACATACGGCTGGGGGTAGCCGACCTCCAGGGTGAGCCGCTTGCCGTGCTTGGTGCGGTAGCCCTCGCTGTCGCGTCCGGTCCATCCGGCCTCGTCCAGCAGCCGGTTGGCCTTCTCGGGGTCGTTGCCCCAGTTCCCCTTCAGCGAGGCGTCGTAGTCGGAGTTGTCGGGCCCGATGTCGGACCAGGCGCGGGGCACGGTGCCCCGGTAGACGGCCTTCACGACCGCGTCCAGGTCGGCGCCGTCGCGCAGCGCCCGCCGCACCCGGATGTCGGCGCCCGGGCCCCGGGTGTAATTGACGTTGAGGGTGAAGGAGGTCTGCCGGGAGGGGCCGGTGAGGTACTGGAAGCCCTTGACGCCCTTGAACAGCGGTACGTCCAGGGGCTGTACGCCCTCGATCGCGTCGACCTGACCGGAGGAGAGCGCCCCCGCGCGGGTGGAGTACTCGGGCAGGAAGCGGTAGGTGACGGTGTTCAGGTACGCCGGACCTCGGTGCTTGGAGTAGCCGGGCGGCCAGTGGTAGCGGGGGTTCTTGGCGAGGCGCACGGACTGGCCACGGGTGTAGCCGTCGACGGTGAACGGGCCGGTGCCGACGAGCGACCGGCTCGCCTCGCACAGTGTGTCGCCCTTCTTCAGCGAGGCGGGCGAGAGGAAGCCCAGCTTGACGCTGGAGAACGACTCCAGGAGCGAGGAGTCGGGCTTCTTCAGCTCGATCCGCAGCGTGCGCGGGTCGGGGGTGGTGCTGCGCTTGTAGTCGACGAGCAGGCTGGCGGCGTCCGTGGCGTTCGCCGGGTCGGCGACGTAGTCGAGGTTGGCCTTCGCGGCCTTCGCGTCGAAGCGGGTGCCATCGCTGAACGTCACATCGTCGCGGAGCCGGAAGGTGTAGACGGTGCCGCCCTTGGAGATCTTCCAGCGCGTGGTCAGCCAGGGCGCGAAGGTGCCGTCCGGCTTCTTCGAGATGAGTGAGTCGACGTAGTTGCGGATGATGATGAACGCGTTCTGCTGGGTGGAGCGGTGCGGGTCGAAGCACTGCGGCTCGGTGGTGACACCCCAGGTCAGGGAGGTGCCGGAGGACAAGGTGCGGGATCCGGCACCGGACGGGGCGCATCCGGCAAGCAGAAGCGCGGCGATCAGGACGGCGGCGAGCGGCCGGAGGTCACGCATGGCTCCCCCGCTCCGCACCGCCGGTGGCGGGCAGCCGTTTGGCGAAGCAGACGCTGTACGGGTCGCGGGAGTAGGGCGGATAGGGCGGGATGCGGTACCAGCCCTCGCGTACGTAGAGGGCGGCGGCCTCCGGCTGCCGGACGCCCGTCTGCGACATCAGTTCCGCCACACCCCGTTCGACCGCGGCCGCCTCGACGGCGGCCAGCGCCGCCACGGCCAGCCCGCGGCCGCGGCGGTCGGCACGGACGAAGACGCGCTTGATCTCCCACCGGTCACCGGGCAGCGCGCGCAGCGAGGCGGTGGCGACGGGTTCGCCGGAGCCGGTGAAGGCGACCCAGGTGACGGCCACTTCGTCGGCGGTGGGCGGCGGCGGCAGATGCGGGCGCGGCCCGAAGGCGGCATAGCGGGGTTTGATCTCCGCGTCCATCAGCGCCCGCAGCTCGGCGGCCGCCGGGTCGTCCCAGCCGAGTGCCGCCCAGCGGACGGGCCCGCCCGGGACGGGCGCGGCGGCGGGGGTGACGGCAGGGGTTGGCGTATGGGTCATCGGGCCGTCTCCGGGTGCAGTGCCTCGGCGAGCCGGCCGACCGCCGTGGCGATGTCGTGCTCGGCCACGGCGCCGATGCCGAGGCGGATGTGGACCGGGGAGCCGCTGCCGCCGGGCGGGGAGAAGTGGCTGCCGACCCCGAAGTCGGTGCCGAGCGTGTGGGCGCGGGCCCGCGCCGCGTGCAGATCCGGAGCGTCGTCCAGCACCTTCGCCCACACGAACAGCCCGCCCTCCGGCGGTACGGCCTCGACACGGCCCGGGAGCGCCGCGCCGAGCGCCTCGTGGAGGGCGCGTGCCCTGCGCCCGTACAGCGCCCGCGCGTCGGCGGTGATGCGGTCGAAGCGACCGGGCGTGGTCAGGAGCGCGGTGGCGATGGCCTGGGTGAGGGTCGAGGGGTGCTGGTCCTGGTTGGCGCGCAGCCGCGCCACCGCCGGGAGCAGCCAGGGCGGGCCGACGATCCAGCCCAGGCGCAGACCGGGCCCGAGGGTCTTGGAGAAGCTGTTGACGCGGACCACCCGGTCGCTGCCGGTGCTGAGCTGGGGTACGTGGCCGCCGGAGTACCGCAGTTCGCGGTACGGGCTGTCGGCGACGACCGTGAAGCCGTAGCGCTCGGCGAGTTCGACGAGCCGGACGCGGGCGGGGGCGGGAAGCGTGGCACCGGTGGGGTTGTGGAAGTCGGGCACGGTGTAGAGGACCTTGGGGCGGGCGCCGCCTTCGAGCGCCGCCGCGAGGGCGTCGACGTCCAGGCCGTCCGGCCCGGTGGGGACCGGCAGATACGTGACATGGGACCGGCCGAGGACGCGCAGCGCGAGCGGGTAGACCGGGTCCTCGACGGCGACCAGGTCGCCGGGGTCGAGCAGCGCGTCGAAGACCAGCGAGAGCGAGTGGAGTGCCCCGTTGGTGACGAGCACCCGCTCCGCGGCGACCCCTTCGTGGCGGCCGATCCACTCGCGCAGCTCCGGTGTCCCCTCCACGCCGGAGTACTGGAACGCGGTGGCCGCGGACGGACCGCCGAACACCCCGGCCGCGGCCTCGGCCAGCTCCTTGACGGGAAGCGCCCCGTCGGCGGGGGTGCCGCTGGTGAGCGGGAGGAAGCCGGGGACTCCGGTCGGGGGCGGATCGCCGAAGCCGCCCAGGGCGGTGGTATCGGCACCGCGGCGGGAGAGGGCCATGAGGTGTGTCTCCAAAAGACAGGTGAGTGTTTCGGTGGGGGCCGGAGCGCCGGTCGGCGGGGGGCGGGCTTTCAGAGGGCCTTGCCGGGGTTGAGGATGCCGAGTGGGTCGAAGACGGCCTTGATGCCGCGCTGGAGTGCGAGTCCGGCCGCGGCGGCGTGTCCGTCGGTCCGCACCGGCAGCAGGACGGTGGCGGTCGCCGCCGGGAGCGGACGGAGCCGCACGGTGGCGCCGACGATCACTCCCAGGGTGCCCTCGGAACCGATGAACAGGGCGGTCAGGTCCAGGCCGGTGACCCCTTTGACGCTGCGGTGGCCGGTGTGCAGGGCGGTTCCGTCGGCGAGCACCACATCGAGCGCCAGCACGGAGTCACGGGTGACGCCGTACTTGGCGGAGCGCAGTCCGCCCGCGTTGGTGGCGATGTTCCCGCCGATGGTGGAGATGGCGTGGCTGGCCGGGTCGGGCGCGTAGTACAGGCCGTGACCGGCCGAAGCGCCGTGTTGAGATCGGCGTTGATCGCCCGGGCCCCGGCCGCTCCGGAGCGGTCGTCGAGGTACGGAAGGACGTCCGCGCCGTCGAGCGGTGGTGCGGAGGTCTCGGCGAGGGCTTGGCGCAGCTCCCGCGGGAACGTGTCGGTCACGGTGGTTTCCTCATGGGGCGCGTGGGCTCTTCGGCGCCGACGCGGGCAAGTTGACGGACCGGCATGCACCACGGCGCACGGGGGTCACGGCCCCGTACGGGCAGACGGATCACACACGAGAAACAGATGGGAGAAGGCGCCTCGGCGGGCAGCCGTCAATGCCTCAACAACACTGCGCGCTCACCACTCGACCGAGGTCGACGTGGTGGCGATGCACCAGAAACGCGGAGGCCATGGGCGCCACCCAACACCGGCGCTCGTGTACTGGTCAAGCAGCGACCACCATGCGGAACGGTGGACGGCCGCCGGGCACACCGCGCATCTCACCATGCGGTCCGCTGTTGACCTGGGCCAACGGGAATGTGAGCATCCCATCCCATGTCGCGGACCCTCTTCTGCACGCGCCGGCGCACGGTCGATCACATGGTGATCACCAGTGCCGCCTGTTTCTCTCACTGACCTCATTCCCGCTCCGGGCCGGCCCGTCGTCTTCTCTCTTTCTTCTGGCGCGCCCGCCCGCTCCCTCCCCAGAGCGTCGAGGAGTACACACGGTGATCCGTGTAGAGAAACTGCACAAGACCTTCGGCACCGGTACCCGTGCGCGGCCGGTGCTCCATGACGTCGACCTGAACATCGCGCAGGGCACCGTCGGCGCCGTCGTCGGCCCCAGTGGCGCGGGGAAGAGCACTCTGGCCCGCTGCGTCAATTTGCTCGAACGCCCCACGTCCGGGCGGGTATGGGTGGCTGGAACCGATGTGACGGACCTCCCGGAGCGTGACCTCCGCCATGCCCGGCGGGCCATCGGAACGGTCTTCCAGTCGGCCAATCTGCTGCGCCGGCGTACGGCGGCGCAGAACGTCGCGATGCCACTGCGCTATCTCGGCGTGACCGCGCGGGAGGAGAAGCGTCGCGTCGCCGAACTGCTGGAGCGGGTCGGCCTCACGGACCGGGCCGACGACTACCCGGCCCAGCTCTCCGGTGGCCAGCGCCAACGCGTGGGTATCGCACGCGCGTTGGCCCTGCGGCCCAAGGTGCTGCTGTCCGACGAGGCCACCTCCGGTCTCGACCCGGCCGCCACCCGGTCCGTCCTCGCCCTGCTGCGCGAGCTGCGCACCGACCTGGATCTGGCCATCCTCCTGATCACCCACGAGATGGAAGTGGTCCGCGAGGTGGCGGACACCGCCGCCCTGCTGCGCGAGGGGCGCGTCATCGAGTCGGGGCCCGTCCACCAGCTGGTGGCCGACCCGCACTCCGCGCTGGGCAACGCGCTCCTTCCCGACCGGCCGGTCTCCTTGGACCGGCAGGGGCTCGGCACATGGCGGCTCACCTACCAGGGGCGCTCGGTGCCCACGGACTGGCTGACGCGGCTCGGTGCGGACCACGGGCTCGATGTCCATCTGCTGTCCGCGACGGTGGAGGAGATCGCCGGGCGGGCCGCGGGCCGTGCGACCGTCGCGGTCGGCCACGACCGGGCGGACGAGCTGACCGCTGCCCTGGACGGCTGGGGCATCCACGCCGAACCGCTGCCCCCAGGCCACAGTGGACCGGCCGAAGAACCGGCGGCCTCCGAACCAGCCCCCGAGGCGGCCGCGGAGACGGTCGAGGGGGCGGTCGTATGAGCACCGAGCTCGACCGGCTCTGGCCACTGCTCTTCCCCGCGATCGGGCAGACCCTCCAGATGGTCGCCGCCGTCATGCTCATCGTCGTCGCCGTGGGCACCCCGGTGGGCGTGGTGCTCCACAACGCCTCGCCCGGCGCGCTGTTTCCGCACCGGGCGCTGCGGGCCACGCTGAGCTGGGTGGTCAACCTGGGCCGTTCGCTGCCGTTTCTGATCCTGATGGCCGCGATCATTCCGTTCACCCGGTACGTAGCGGGCACGACCATCGGGGTGTCCGCCGCGATCGTGCCGATGTCGCTCGCGGGCATCCCCTACTTCGCGCGGCTGGTGGAAACGGCCCTGCGGGAAGTGCCCCGCGAGGCCACCGAAGCGGGGCGCGCCGCCGCCGGCTCACGCCTTCAGGTGATCGTGTCCGTGCAGCTGGCGGAGGCGCTGCCCGCGCTCGCGGGAAGCCTGACCATCGCGATCATCGGCATGCTGGAATTCTCCGCCATCGCCGGGACCATCGGCGCGGGTGGCATCGGCTATCTGACCATCAGCTACGGCTACGAGCGCTTCGACACGACGGTCATGACCGCCACGATCGTCACGCTCGTCGTCATGGTGCAGGTGATCCAGTTCACCGGCGACCGCATCGTGCGCCGCCTCGCCCACTGAGGTCGCCGAGGTTGCCGAGGCCACCGAGCCCGCCGCGCCCAGAACCCCTCCATCCCACCGGGGAAACACCCATGCCTTTCGTCCATGACCACGGCTTCGAGCTGAAGTCCAGACTGCCCCGCCGCATCGCCATCACGGCCGCGCTCAGCGCCGTCGCCCTCGCCGTCGGCTCGCTGGTCGCCGCGCGAGTGGGCGGCGAGGACCACCCGCCCCTGGGGAAGACCCTGAAGGTCGGCTACAACCAGGGGAGCATTCCGCAGAGCGCCATCGTGAAGTACATCGCCGACAAGGTCGACCAGGACCGCGGCATCAGGGTCGAGCCCTACCCCGTCAACGACGCCAACCAGGTCAACGGCTCGACCGCGGACGGCAAGCTCGCCGCGAACATCACCCAGCACGCCGAGTGGCTCAAGGTCATCGTGGCCAACGAGGGCTACGAGGCGAAGGCCGTCCAGCCCGTCTTCACCCAGGCGTTCGCCCTCTACTCGCAGAAGTACGGCAGTGTGCGGGAACTGCCGTACGGCGCGCGGATCACCCTGCCCAACGACCCGGCGAACCAGACCCAGGCGCTGCTGACCCTCCAGAAGGTCGGGCTCATCAAGCTCAAGAAGGATGTGGACCCGCTCACCGCACAGCTGGGCGACATCGCCGAGAACCCACACGACTTCCACTGGCACGAGGTGTCCCTGGACGCCATCGCCCGCTCCCTCCCGGACGTCGACGCCGCCATCAACTACGCCTACAAGTTCCGGGTCGCCAAGATCCCGATCAAGCAGCGCATCCTGCTGCCCCCGGCCGACGAACGCTTCGCCATCCAGCTCGTCGTCGGCGACGCCTACGCCGACGACCCCGCCATCACCCGGCTCAAGGCCGCGTTCGCCGACCCGCGGGTGGCCCGGTTCATCAAGAACAGCCTCGATGTGGAGACCCAGCCCGCCAAGATCCCCGCCGACCAGCGTCAGCGAGCCGCCCCATGACCCTCTCGCCCGGCAGGCGACACCTGCACCTCAACGTCAACATCTTCCAGTCCGGGATCTTCGCGGGTGCGTGGCGCGCCCCCGACGGCGACCCGCGCGCCGCCTTCTCCCTCGACCACTACATCGCCACCGCCCGGATCGCCGAGGCCGCGAAGCTCGACGCGGTCTTCCTCGCCGACACCTCCGTCCTCACCCCCGATATCGCCCACCGCCCCGAATACGCGCTGGAACCCACCGTGATCCTGGCCGGGATCGCTGCCCACACCAGCCGTATCGGCCTGATCGCCACCGCCTCCACCAGCTACAACGAGCCCTACAACATCGCCCGCCGGTTCGCGGCGCTGGACCACCTCAGCCGGGGCCGCGCCGGGTTCAACGCGGTGACCACGGCCGGTCCCGCCGCCGCCCGCAACTTCGGTCTCGACCAGGCGCCCGCCCACCGTGACCGCTACCGGCGCGCCGCCGAGTTCGTCGGCGTCGTGGGCGCGTTGTGGGACAGCTGGGACGACGACGCGCTCATCGGGGACTCCGCGCGCGGTGTGTTCGCCGATCCGGCCCGTATCCACGCCATCGACCACCAGGGCGAGTTCTTCCGCGTCCAAGGGCCGCTGAACACCCCGCGATCGCCGCAGGGGCGCCCCGTCCTCGTCCAGGCGGGCGGCTCGCCCGACGGCATCGAACTCGCCGCCGCGCACGCCGAGGCCGTCTTCAGCGCCGCCCAGACCCTGGACGAGGGCAAGGCGTACTACCGGGCCATCAAGTCCCGCGCCGCCGCGCTCGGCCGCGACCCCGACGGGATCGTGGTGCTGCCCGGGCTGTCGACGGTGGTCGCCGCCACCCGCGACGAGGCGCTGGAGCGGCTGAACGGCCTCCAGGACCTCATTCCGCTCCGCTACGGTCTTGACCGGCTGGCCGCCCTCCTCGGCATCGACGCCGACGCCCTCGCCCCGGACGCGGAGCTGCCGTGGGACCTCATCGGCCCCGCCGAGGACGTCCAGGGGCTACAGACCTTCTTCACCGTCACCACCGACCTCGCCCGCCGCGAGCGGCTCACCGCCCGGCAGCTGATCCGGCGGCTCGGCGGCGGACTCGGCCACCGCGTCGTCGCCGGCCGGCCGGCCGACATCGCCGACACCATCGAGGAGTGGTTCACCGCGGGCGCGGCCGACGGCTTCAACCTGATGCCCGACGTGCTCCCCAGCGGCCTCGCGGCCTTCGCCGAGCACGTGGTGCCGGAGCTGCGCCACCGGGGGCTGTTCCGGGACGACTACGCGGGCGCCACGCTGCGCGACCACTTCGGCCTGGCCCGGCCCCCGGTCGCCCGGTACGCACCCGACGCGGCGGAGGTGCTGGTCCGATGACACGCCGACTCAGTCTGCTGGTGAACATCACCGGCGCCGGAAACCACCCCGGGGCCTGGGCCCTGCCCGGTCGGGCCCCGGACGCCTATGTCGATCCGGACCACCATCTGCGGGTGGCCCGTACCGCCGAGCGCGGCGCCCTCGACGGGGTGTTCCTCGCCGATATCCCCGCCCTCCACGGCGACATCGGCCGGGGCCCCGGGCAGGCCCTGGAACCCTCGATGCTGCTGACCTACCTCGCCGCCGCCACCGAGCGCATCGGGGTCGTCTTCACCGGGTCCACCACCTTCAACGAGCCCTACAACCTCGCCCGCCGGGTGCTCTCGATCGACCACGCCTCGCGGGGGCGCGCCGGATGGAACGCGGTCGCCACCTTCTTCCCCGGGGCGGCGCGGAACTTCGGTCTCGGCACCGTGCTCGACCCCGACACCCGCTACCGCAGGGCGGAGGAGTTCATCGGCCTGGTGCACCGGCTGTGGGATTCCTGGGAGGACGGCGCGCTCATCGCGGACACCGACGGCGCGCGCTTCGCCGACCCCGGCCGGATTCACGCAGCCGACCACACCGGCGAGTTCTTCGACGTCGCGGGGCCGCTCAATGTGCCGCGCTCCCCGCAGGGCCGCCCCGTGACGGTGCAGGCCGGGGCCTCGCCACCGGGCGTGGCCCTCGCGGGACGCTTCGCCGAGGCCGTCTACACCCCGCTGCTCGACCGCGAGGCGGCGCGCGACTACCGCGCCCGGCTCGCCGGACAGGCGCGGCGGTACGGACGTGAGGTGTCCGGCATCCGGCTGCTGCCCGGTCTCACCCCGGTGATCGGCAGCACCGAGGCGGAGGCCCGCGCGCGCTTCGCCGCGCTGGAGGCGGGCGTACACCAGGACGCGCAGCAGCTCGCCCGGGTGGCCCGTACGCTCGGCCTCGACCCCGCCACCACCGACCCCGAAGCCCCTTTGACCGAGGCCCAGTTGTCGGGACCGCCACCGGACCGGCTGCCCACCGGGTTCTTCCGCACCCATGCCGAGATCGCCCGCCGTGAGGGGCTGTCCCTGGCCGGGCTCGCCGCGCGCACCATCGGCGGCCACCGGTCGGTCGTCGGCACCCCCGAACGGATCGCGGACGACATCACCGGCTGGTGGTCGGCCGGTCTGGTGGACGGTTTCACCCTGCTGCCCGACGCGCTGCCCGACGGCCTGGACACCTTCGTCGACCACGTCGTGCCGATCCTGCGGGAACGCGGCGTGTTCCGCCACGGCTACACGGGCACCACCCTCCGCGACCACCTGGGGCTCCCCGTACCGCCGTCGTCATACGAGCCTTCCGGAGAGAAAGGGGCCACGGCCCGATGAACACCACCACGGCCCGGCGGACCGTCACGGTACGGGAGGTACTGGCCCGCGTACCGGAGTTGGCCGCCTCCCTCTCCGTCGACACGGCGCGCCGCGAGGCCGAGCGGGAACTGCCGTACGGGTCGATGGACGCGGTGCGGGCGAGTGCCGTCGGATCGCTGCGGGTCCCAGTGGCGTACGGCGGCCCGGGGGCGAGCCTCGTGGACCTCTTCCGGACCGTCATCGACCTCGCGGAGGCGGACTCCAATGTGGCACAGGCGCTCCGGCCGCACTTCGGTTTCCTCGAGAAGCTCATCAGCGACGGTGGGCAGGAGGACCGCGAACGGTGGTTCGCCGCGGCCTCGGCGGGCGAGCTCTTCGGCAACGCCACCGGGGAGACCGCCGCCGAGCACCCCGGCGACATCCACACCGCGCTGGTACCCGACGGCGACCGCTACCGGCTGAGCGGCACGAAGTACTACAGCACCGGCAGCCTGTTCGCCGACTGGGTGGTCATCACCGCGAAGAACCACCTCGACCAGCGGGTTTGCGTGGTGCTCCCGCACGGCCGCCCCGGGCTCCGGCTGATCGACGACTGGGACGGCATGGGTCAGCGCATGACGGCGAGCGGCACCACGGAGCTGGACGACGTGGCGGTGTACCCGCACGAGGTCGCCGTGGACGAGACCGTGGGGGTGCGCCGGACCCATCTCGGCGCGTTCCACCAGCTCTACCTCGCCGCCGTGGAGACCGGCATCGCCAAGAACGCGGTGCGCGACGCGATCGGCTACGCCCGCGACCGGGCCCGCGCGGTACGGCACAGCGGCGTCGACCACGCGGTCCAGGACCCGTTCGTGCAGCACACCGTGGGCGAGATGGCGGCGCTCGGGTACGGGGCCGAGGCCACCGTGGTGCGCGCGGCCGCCGCCATCGACCGTGCCCTAGCCGGCCCCCGCGGCGAGGACGGCGTCGCGGGCGGCGAACCGGCGCTCGCCGAGGCGGCCACCGAGGTGGCGCAGGCGCAGGTGGTGGCCGCACAGGCGGCCCTGCGGACGGCGGAGCGGCTGTACGACGTGGGCGGGGCCTCGGCCACCCGGCGCGAGTTCAACCTCGACCGCCACTGGCGCAACGCCCGCACCCTGGTCAGCCACAATCCGATCGCCCACAAGGCACGTGTGGTGGGTGACTACCTCCTCAACGGCGAACCGCCGCCGCTGACAGGGTTCTTCTGACGGTGTCCAGGACGATGTCCAAAACGATGCGCAAAGAGAAGGAAGACACCGAAGACATGACCACGTACCGCACCCTCGGCCGTACCGGCGTGAAGGTCAGCCCCCTGACGCTCGGCGCGATGAACTTCGGCGCCTGGGCCAACCGTGACCACGACGACGCCGTCAAGATCATTCACCAGGCCCTCGACGCGGGCATCAACGTCATCGACACGGCCGATGTGTACTCCCAGGGCGAGAACGAGGAGATCGTCGGCAAGGCCCTCGCGGACAGCCGCCGGGACGACGTGTTCCTCGCGACCAAGTTCCACGGCCAGATCGGTGACAACCCCAACCACCAGGGCAACTCACGCCGCTGGATCCACCGGGCCGTCGAGGACAGCCTGCGCCGCCTGGGCACCGACCACATCGACCTCTACCAGGTCCACCGGCCCGACCCCGCCACCGACTTCGAGGAGACGCTCGGCGCACTCGACGACCTCGTACGGCAGGGCAAGATCCGCTACTTCGGCACCACGACCTTCGAACCGCACCAGATCGTCGAGGGCCAGTGGATCGCCGAGCGCCTGCGCCGTCAGCGCCCCGTCACCGAGCAGCCCCCGTACTCCATCCTGGCCCGGGCGGCGGAGCGGGCGGTGCTGCCCGTCGCCGAGCGGTACGGTCTTGGTGTTCTGCCGTGGAGCCCGCTGGCCGGTGGCTGGCTGTCCGGTCGCTACCGCAAGGGGGACACCACGCACGTCGTGTCCAGCCGTCTGGAGCGCCAGCCGCACCGGCACGATCCGGAGCTGGCGGCCAACCAGCGCAAGCGCGAGGCGGCGGAGCAACTCGCCGAGCTGGCCGACGAGGCGGGGCTGTCGCTGATCCACCTGTCGCTGGCGTTCGTGCTGGAGCACCCGGCCGTGTCGACGGTGATCATCGGCCCGCGCACCCAGGAGCACCTGGTGAGCCAGCTCGGCGCGGTCGACGTCCGTCTCTCGCGGGACGTGCTCGACCGGATCGACGAGATCGTGCCGCCCGGCACCACGATCAGCCCGGCCGACGAGGGCTACCAGCCCCCGTCGCTCACCGACCCGGCCACCCGCCGCCGCCCGGCCTCGCGCGACTGAGCCCCGGACTAGCGCAGGAGGTGGCCGGAGGCGCGCAGCACGTACGCGGCCACCTTCTCGCCGAGGGTGACTCCGGCCTCGTCCGCCGAGCGGGTGTGGATGCCCGAGAGGACCCGCGCGTCGACGTTCTCGGCCGTCAGCCGGTGCCAGTCCGTGTACGTCCGGGTGACCCCCGGCGCGGTGGGGCTGGTCAGCTCGAACGGCGCGGTGCGCGGCCCGGTGAGCGCGGACAGTATCCCCTCCGCCGCGCCCGCGTAGGTGGTGTGGCCGCTCGGATAGTCCGGGTGCGCCGGGGTGTTGTGCAGCGGCGTCCAGTCGGGGTCGGGGTCGATGGCGCCGGTGCGGATGGCGGTGACCGGACGCCAGCGCAGATACGCGTACTTGGAGTCGGAGGTCGCGATCTGCGTGTCCACCGACGCGATGTGGAACATCGCCACCAGCTTCGCCCGCTCCGCCACCGACCCGGCGGAGCGGGACAGCGCGACCCGCAGCGGCCCGGTGTAGAGGGTCAGCGAGGAGCCGTACCAGAAATTCGCCGTCTGCGTCTGGTGGGCGGTGCGCCGGGTGCTGTCCGCCGCGCCGTAGGCACGCACTTCGGCCAGGTCCGCCCGGTACCGTCGGGAGTCCAGCGCGGGCGGCGGCCCGAGCCGGAACTGGTCGGGGGCCGACAGCACGAACGGCCGCGCGACGCGGTTGCCGTACTGCGTGGCGGGGGCGTACGCGGACGGCGTCGGCTGCCAGACGCCGGGGGCGGCCGGGGGCACGGTGAACGGGGTGTCGACCGACGCCGGGTCCAGGCCGTCGCCCTCCCGGGACGCGAGGACGGACCGGGCCTCGCGTTCGCCCGCCGCCACGCCCCGGTCCTCGGCCGGGCCGTCCGGGATCCCGTCGAGGGTGCGGTGGAACGCGGCGTCCAGCTGCTCGGTGCGCGTCGGCGCGAGGGCGACCAGGGAGCTGTGCACGGCCGAGGCCAGCGCCGCGTCCTGGTAGTCGCCCCGGTCGACGCCCGTGGGCACCTGGCGGGTGGCCCGTGCCGCGGCCAGCCAGCTCACCGCCCATGTGCGGCTGTTGGTCACCTGGGTCGGCGCCCCGGCGGCCGCGATCGTCTGTGCCGTGGTGTCGTACCAGTCGAGCGCCACCGATGGACGGGGCTCGGCGGGCGCGGCGACGGCTGTCGGGCCCATGGCCGAGGCGGCCAGCAGCGACGCGGCGCCGAGTGCGAACAAGAACGGTCGGGTGGCTGTCGGGCTCACCGGCAACTCCTGAAAGGTATCGGGATGTCGACAAGGTCAGTCGCGGGGCGCTTAGCGGCTCTCGGGAAGGTCGTCCGCCCGCCCGGTGGCCGCGTCCACGCCCAGCCGGGCGAGCAGTCGCTCGCGCAGCGCGGCGTACTCGGCACCGGCGGGCCGGCGCGGCGCCGGAACCTCCACGGCGAGGTCGGCGGCGATCCGGCCCCCGTCCAGGACCACGATCCGGTCGGCGAGCGCGATGGCCTCGTCGACATCATGCGTGACCAGCAGCACGGCGGGACGGTGCCGCTCGTACAGGCGGGCCAGAAGAGCGTGCATACGGGTCCTGGTGAGCGCGTCGAGCGCGCCGAACGGCTCGTCCGCGAGCAGCAGTTCGGGCTCGCGCACCAGGGAGCGGGCGAGTGAGACCCGCTGCTGTTCACCGCCCGACAGCTCCACCGGCCAGGCGTCCTCCCGCCCGGCCAGTCCCACCTCGGCGAGCGCGGTGCGCGCCCGCTCCTCGGCGTCCCCGCCCGTGAGTCCCAGCGCCACATTGGCCAGCACCCGTTTCCAGGGCAGCAGCCTGGCGTCCTGGAAGACGACCGACACATGGGCGGGCGCGCTCAGTACGCCTTCGCCACCGGCGTCGTGGTCGACTCCGGCGAGCGCCCGCAGGACGGTGCTCTTGCCGGAGCCACTGCGGCCGAGCATGGCCACGAACTCCCCGGCGCGCAGGCTCAGATCGAGCCCGTCCAGCACCTTGCGCTCGCCGAAGGCCCGTACGAGCCCCTCGATGCGGACGGCCGTTGCGGCCTCCGGGGCGGTGGCCGTCAGCCCGCCAGTGTGCGTCGCCATGACAGGACCTTCCTCTCCACGAGCCGTACCAGTCCGTCGGAGAGCAGCCCGAGGAGTCCGTAGACGACGAGACCGACGATGATGATGTCGGTCTGCCCGTACGTCCGCGCGAGCCCCATCATGTAGCCGATCCCGCTGGTGGCGTTGACCTGTTCGACGACGGCCAGCGCCAGCCATGAGGCGGTCACGGCGAAACGCATCCCGAGGAGGAAGCCGGGCAGTGCGCCCGGCAGCACGATGTGCAGCAGGAAGCGCGGGCGGCTCAGCCCCAGCGTCTCGGCGAGCTCGACGTACCGGCTGTCGATGGTGCGCAGTCCGTTGTGGGTGTGGATGTAGACCGGCACGAAGGCGCCGAGGGCGATCGTGATGACCTTCATGGACTCCCCGATGCCGAACCACAGGATCAGCAGCGGGATGAGCGCGAGCGAGGGAATGCCCCGCTTGATCTGCACCGGGCCGTCGATCACCCCCTCGCCGAGTCTGCTGAGCCCCGCGATGAGCGCCAGCACGAGCCCGGCGGCCGTCCCGTACACCAGACCGGACAGGGCTCGCTCGGTGGAGGTCCGCACATTGGACTGGAGCCTGCCGTCCGCGATGAGGTCACCCGCCGTGGTCACCACCGTCCAGGGGGCGGACAGATCGCGCGCGTCGATGAGGCCGGTGGCCGAGCCGGCCGACCAGACCGCGAGCAGCAGGAGGGGGCCGAGGGCCCGGCCGTACGGGATGGGCCGACCGGGACCGAGGCGCCGGCGCGCGACGCGGCGCCCGGCGTTCCCCGCGGCCGGGGCCGCCTTCGTGGTCCTGGCGAGCGACAGCCGCTCGCGCCCGAGGTCCGTGCTCATCGCGGCCGCCCCGCTGCCGCGACCGCATCGGCGGCGACCGACTCGTACCGGCGGTCGAAGAGGATTCCCGCGTCGAACTTCTTCTGGCCCGTCTCCTTCGCCAGCAGGTCGACGGTCTTCTGCTGCCGCGCGATGGCCGCTGTCCAGTCGGCCGGGATGTCCGGATGGCCGTTCTGCTTCACCAGGTACTCACCGTCCGCGTGGGTGAGGCCCTGGTCCTTGACGTAGTAGCCGTCGATCCACTGCTTCGGGTGCCGGTCGACCCAGACCTCCG
This sequence comes from Streptomyces asiaticus, assembly GCF_018138715.1. Classification (NCBI taxonomy): domain Bacteria; kingdom Bacillati; phylum Actinomycetota; class Actinomycetes; order Kitasatosporales; family Streptomycetaceae; genus Streptomyces; species Streptomyces asiaticus. Next base: position 609,338 of record NZ_JAGSHX010000001.1, on the reverse strand, counting down.
ACCGCGCCCAGAACCTGATGAACTCCCTGATCGCGGCGGCCTTCTGCGGATCGCTCACGGCGTCGGTCACCGCCCACAGATGTGCGGGATCGTCACGCAGCCCGTGCTGGACGGTCTTCCCGCCGTCCTTGCCGTACTTCGCGGGATAGCGCTTGATGTTGACGCCTCCGAGGGGCGCGACGTCCACTTGGCGGCTGCCGAGCGCGGTCGGGTACACATCCCCCGTGCTGGGCAGCTCGACCAGTTGCACATCGCCCTTCGAGAGTCCCGCCTTGGCCAGGATCCGCAGCACGAGCGCCCCCTGGGCCTGCCCCGGGCTGTAGGCGATCTTCTTGCCGCGCAGGTCCGCCAGGGTGTCGACGTCCGCCCCGGGAGCGATGCCGAGTTCGTAGACGGGGTGCTTCAACGGGTCCTTGCGGAATTCCGTCGCCACGAGCTTCGTATCGAGACCGGTCCAGTGGGCGTGTATCGACGGGATCTCCGCCGCCGAGCACAGATCGAGGGAATGCGCGCGGAAGGCCTCGGAGCACTGCGGACCGCCACTGATATTGGCCCACTTGACCTTGAAGGGCAGCTTGTCGAGCTGCCCCGAGAGCTTCAGCGCCACCTGAGTATCCGGCGCACCGACCGTAATCGACGTCTTCGCCTTCACCTTCTCCGGAATCTTGACGTGGGCGAGGTTCTTGCTGTCGGCGGTAGTCGACGAGGTGGTGTTGTCCGCGCAGCCGACGAGCAACGAGGCGCAGGTCAGAGCGGTCAGGATGGGCGGCGCAAGCCTGGGCATACACATTCCCCGGGTGCAAGGCGTACGGCATCGGAGCGTACGGAAGTGAACTGATGTCGCGGGGGTGGAATTCGTCGCGAGTGAGGGGCGTTCGCTACTGGATTTCAGCTACACAGTGCGACGGTGAGGCGCATCAGATCGACAGGGCGCCGCTGCGTGAACCGCGGAGAGGTCGGCATGCCGCTGAAGCTACCCACGACGTCAAGAAAGGGTCAAGCACGGGTTCGTATTTCCGGGAAGCGGCAATGACGACTTCGTACGGCTGCCATGTTCGCGTTACACAGCCCTCGGGGACATTTCGCGGAAGCCCAGCAGGGCGCGTACCGCATCGATGGTGGCTCCGGTCAGGGAGGGGTCGCAGCCGCTGCGGGCCCGGGCGCTGAGGCGGACCGGGGGAACGGCCGGGAGGCCGTGGAGTGGCGCGAGGCCATCGGGGTACGGACCGCCGGGGACGGCGAGCAGGGCGGCGCCGAGCCCGGCGCGGGCCGCGTCCAGCACCCCCGCGAGGTATCCGGCCTCGGCGACCACGGTGGCTGCCGTGTGATGGGAGGCGAGTGCGGTCAGGGCGCGGCGGCGGATCACGCAGGGATCGCTGATGGCCACCAGGGGCAGGGGCGCGGGTGCGGCGGGTGGTTCCCAGCCGGGAGCGGCGTACCAGCGCAGGGGGAGTTCACCCACCGGGGTACCCGGGGCGGACGCCGCCTCGGTGACGTAGACGGCGAGGTCGAGCTCACCACGCGCGACGGCATCCGTCAGCCGCGCCGAGCGGTCGATGCGCACCCGAACCTCGGCGCCGGGCCGGGTGTCGCGTACGGCCGCGGTCAGAACGGGCAGGAGCTGGTCGGCGCCGTGCTCGGTGGCGCCGATGACGACGGGCGCCGCGTCGGCCGGGTCCTCCCCCATGAGCCGGCGGAGGGCCGCGTCGTGTGCGCCGACGATCTGCTGGGCCTCTTCGAGCAGTCGGGTGCCATGGGGGGTGAACCGGGTCTTCCTGCCGTCACGTTCGACGACGGGGCGTCCGAGGGACTTCTCCAGCCGCCGGATGTGCTGACTGACGGTGGACTGACTGAGCGCGAGTGCGCCGGCGGCGCGGTGGAAGCCCCCGTAGTCGGCGACGGCGATGAGGCTCCGCAACGCCACGATGTCCAATACCGTTCGCATGTGCGCAGGCTAGCAACCGATCGATCGGAAATCACGATCGGTTTTGATGGCAAAACATCGTTGGACGGCCGACTCCGGCCTCGTGCATCCTGAGGTCATGCCGCGTACAGCGTTCGTGGCGGCCCACGGGCCGCGCACCCACCGCAACGGATCCGGGCCGTCGGCCGCCGGACCGGCGGTGTGCCGTGCCACGGGCGCCCGGCTGACCCGGCGGCGCGTGGTCGACTTCGGCCGCACCGGCGCCATGCGCTGTCGCTGACCTACGGCTTTCCCGGCGCGGGCGCCGTCGTCGCCCGCTCGCCGCCGCCCGTTCGCCCCTCCGCGCTTCCGCGTCGGCAGGCGCTTCCCGCCTGCGCCCCGTCCTTTCCCCGCCGCACCTCGCACCCGCACGGCCGCTTCATCCCGCTGTGCGTGCGGGCGGGCGCCGCTGTCGATGAATCGAGTTCTCATGTCCTCTGCTCAGCATGTCCACTCCTGGGACGAACCGGCGGGGATCGCCCCGCGCGGCACGCTCGTGCTTCTCCCCGGACGGGGTGAACACGGCGGTGTGTACGAGCGGTTCGGCCGCCGGATCTCCGCCGACGGCTATCGCGTCCGCGCCCTGGGAGACGCCTCCGCCGACCCGGAGGCCGTCGCCGAGGCGGCCACCAAGCTGTTGCGCGACGAAGCGCTCCCGGGCCCCCGCGTACTGGTGGGGTCCGACACCGGGGCCTCCCACGCGGCGCGGCTCGCCACCCTCGACGCCTCCGGACTGGACGCGCTGATCCTCGCCGGGCTGCCGGCCGGGCCGCGCCCCGCGGAAACGGCCGCTGGGGACTGGGAGGCGGAGTTGGAGCTGCGCACCGCCTGCCCCACACACCGGGGCAGGCTGACCGACGACACGGCGTTCCGGCGAGGCGCCCTGGCGGGCCCCTCCGCGCCGGAGTCGCTCACGCCGGACACGCTGGAGGGGATCTCCGTTCCCGTGCTCGGGCTGCACGGTGCCGAGGACACCGTCAGCCCGCTCGGTGAGGTCCGCCGCGTGTTCCGCGGACTGTCCCGCGCGGAGCTGGTGAGCCTGGCCGGTACCCGGCACGACGTCCTCAACGACGTGACCCACCGCACCGCCGCCGCCACGGTGGTCCTCTTCCTGGAGCGGCTGCGGCTGGACCCCGGTCTCGCGCCCGTCGCCGTCACCGAGGACCTCGGATGACCGCCCCCGTCCTCACCACTCCGGCCGAGCTGTACTCCCGGCTGTTCCATGGTGGTCCGGCGCCCGTCGTCCTGGACGTACGGTGGCGGCTCGGCGATCCGCACGGCCATGAGCACTACCGCGCCGGGCACATCCCGGGCGCGCGCTACGTCGACCTCGACACCGAACTGGCCGCTCCGCCCACTCCGGCCGACGGCCGCCATCCGCTGCCGGACCCCGCTGCCTTGCAGCGGTCCGCGCGCCGCTGGGGACTCACCGCCGACCGGCCGGTGGTGGTGTACGACGACAACGGCAACACCGCCGCCGCTCGCGCCTGGTGGCTGCTGCGCTGGGCCGGGGTCGAACGGGTCTCGCTGCTGGACGGGGCGCTGGCCGCGTGGCGTGCGGCCGGACTGCCGGTCGAAACGGGCGAGCCCGCCCCACCGGCCGAGGGGAATGTCGTCCTCGCCCCGGGGCAGCTGCCGGTGCTGGACGCCGACGCGGCGGCCGAGGTGGCGCGTACCGGTGTCCTGCTGGACGCGCGGGCGGCCGAGCGATACCGGGGCGAGACCGAACCGGTCGATCCGCGTGCCGGGCACATTCCCGGCGCCCGGTCCGCCCCGACGGGCGGCCATCTGACGCCGGACGGCACGTTCCACGGGGTGGAGGAACTCGCGCGGCGCTTCGCCGCGCTGGGCGCCGACGGCACGACGGAGGTCGGCGTCTACTGCGGCTCCGGGGTCACGGCCGCCCACACGGTCGCGGCCCTGGCCCGCGTCGGCATCACGGCCGCGCTCTACCCCGGCTCCTGGTCCGCCTGGTCCGCCGACACCGCCCGCCCCTCGGCGGTGGGAGCGCAGCCGGGCTGATCCGCCCCCATCCACCCTCCCGAGCACGTCCCGACCGAGAGGCCGCACCATGCCCTCCTCGCACTCCCCCGTGTCCGGGGCCTCACCGCCCCCGGCCGCCTCCACACCACCCTCCCCCGGTGCGCCGAAGGACCCCGCGCCGCCCGCCGGGTCCACCGTGGTGCGGAAACCCCGCCCCACCGCCCCGCGCACCCGGCCCCGCCTCCGGGTCCCGCGCGGGGTGCGACGGGCCTCCGGACCGGCCGGTCTGCTGCTGCTCTGGTTCCTGGCCGCCGCCACGGGCGTGCTCCCGGAGACCGTGCTGGCGTCCCCCGTCGACGTCGTGCGGCGCGGTGCGGACCTCATCGGCACCGGTGAGCTGCCGCGTGCCATCGCCGCCTCCGGCCGGCGCGCGGCGATCGGCTTCCTCATCGGCGCGGCCGTGGCGCTCACGCTGTCGCTCACCGCCGGTCTGTTCCGGCTGGGCGAGGACGTCATCGACGCGTCCATGGGCATGTTCCGGGCGATTCCCTGGGTGGGTCTGATCCCGCTGTTCATCGTCTGGTTCGGCATCGACGAGACACCGAAGATCGCGCTGGTGGCGCTCGGTGTCACCTACCCGCTGTACTTCAACATCTACGGCGGCATCCGGTCCGCCGACGCGCAGCTGATCGAGGCCGGGCGGATGGTGGGCCTGGGCCGTATCGGCCTGATCCGGTACGTGATCCTGCCGTCCGCGCTGCCCGGTGCGCTGGTGGGGCTGCGGTACGCGCTGTCCACCGCGTGGCTGGCCCTGGTCTTCGCCGAGCAGGTCAACGCGGACGCCGGTATCGGCTATCTGATGAGCAACGCCCAGCAGTACTTCCAGACGGACGTCATCGTCCTGTGCCTGGCCGTGTACGCGGTGCTGGGGCTGCTGTGCGACTTCGCGGTGCGGCTGCTGTCCCGGCGGCTGCTGGACTGGCGGGCGTCGTTCGACGGGGAGGGAGCATGACATCGGTGAACGCCACGAGCGGTGTGGAGGTACGCGGGCTGAGCCGCGCCTTCGGCGACAAGACGGTGCTCGACGGGCTCGACATCACCATCCGGGAGGGCGAGTTCGTGGCCCTGCTCGGCCAGAGCGGCTGCGGAAAGTCGACGCTGCTGAGGATCCTCGCCGGGCTGGACAGCGAGACCGAGGGCGAGGTGGACGTCCCCGAGCGGCGCTCGGTGGCCTTCCAGTCGCCACGGCTGATGCCGTGGCTGCGGGTGTGGCACAACGTCGTGCTCGGTCTGCCGGGCGGGGACCGGGCACTGGCCGGGCGCTATCTGGCCGAGGTCGGCATCGAGGAGTACGCGGGTGCCTGGCCCCGGACGCTCTCCGGCGGCCAGGCCCAACGCGTCTCCCTGGCCCGTGCGCTGGTGCGCGAGCCCGAACTGCTGCTGCTGGACGAGCCGTTCGGCGCGCTCGACGCGCTCACCCGCGGCAGGGCGCAGCGGCTGGTGGCCGATCTGTGGCAGCGGCACGGCTGCTCGATCCTCCTGGTCACGCACGACGTCGAGGAAGCGCTGCTGCTGGCCGACCGGGTGCTGGTGATGGACGGCGGGCGGATCGCCTACGAGGCGGAGGTGGGCCTCGCACGCCCGCGTGACCTCGGCTCGCCCGACTTCGTGGCGCTGCGCGGCGAACTCCTGCGACGGCTGGGCGTCGACGACGCCTCGGCCCCTTCGCACCATCGTGAAGAGGTAACCACATGAACCGCTCGAACACCCGGAACCGCAGGGCCACTGCCGTGGCGCGCGCGCTCGGCGCCGCGCTGTCGCTGACCGCCCTCCTCGCCACCAGCGCGTGCGCGGGGGACAGCCAGGCCGCGTCCGAGACCGATCCGTCGAAGGTGACGCTGACCCTCGGTGACCAGGCCAAGAACCTCAAGACGCTGTTCGACGCCTCGGGTGCCCTCGAGGGAACGCCGTACAAGGTGAAGTGGGCCGAGTTCGAGGGCGCCGCACCGCTGTTCCAGGCCGTGCAGGCCGGGGCCGCCGACACCTCGTACGCCGCCGATCTGCCCACGCTCCAGGCGCTGTCCGGCGGAGTGCGGGTCAAGGCCGTCGGGGCGCTGCACAACGACGGCACCCACACCGGGATCGTGGTCCGGAAGAACTCACCGGTGAAGAGCGTCAAGGACCTCAAGGGGAAGCAGGTCGTGGTCTCCTCGGCCAAGGGGTCCATCGCCGAGTATCTGCTGGCGCACGCGTTGAAGCAGGCGGGACTGAGCTACTCGGACGTCCATGTGCGGTATCTGCTGCCCACCGACGCCCAGGCCGCCTTCACCTCCGGCAAGGTCGAGGTCTGGGCCACGTTCGGCGTCTACAAGACCGTGGCGGAGCAGCACGGCGGCCGTCTCCTGATCAACGGGGCGAACGGGCGGGTGAGCGGCTACGGCTTCATCGGAGCCTCCGAGAAAGCCCTTCAGGTCCCGGCGAAGAAGAAGGCCATCACCGACTATCTGCGCCGCCTCGACAAGGCGCTGGCCTGGTCCCGCCGGCACCCCGCGGAATACGCCAAGGCCATCCAGCACAACAACGGGGCCTCGGCCACGGTGGCCAAGGCCCTGGTCGACCAGTCCAACAGCGAACTGCTGCCGGTGCGTGAGCCGGTGATCCGGTCCGTCCAGAAGGTCGGCGACACCATGCATGACATCGGTGTCCTCACCCCCAACCCGACCCTCGCCGACCACGTCGACACCAGCCTCGTCAAGGAGTGACCGCAGCCATGCCCGTGGAGTTCATCAGCGCCGTCCACCCCAATCCCGCCACCGAGGGCGACCCCACCGCGGGTTCCGGAATCGATGTGGACTACGCCCGCCGCTACGCCCGAGCCCTGGACGACGGCGGCTTCGACTACACCCTCGTCACCTACCACTCGGCCGCCCCGGACGCGCTCCAGCTGGCCCAGTTCGTCGCGCATCACACCGAGCGCATCAAGCCGGTCCTCGCCCATCGCCCCGGGGTGGTCTTCCCCACCCACGCGGCCCGCGCACTGGCCACGCTGGACCGGATCAGCGCCGGACGGCTGGTGGTGCACATCATCTCCGGCGGCAACGACGAGGAGCAGCGCCGCGAGGGCGACTATCTGACCAAGAGCGAGCGGTACGCCCGCTCGGACGAGTACATCCGGATCCTGCGCGGAGTGTGGGAGGCCGACGGTCCGCTCTCCCACGAGGGCCCGTACTACCGCTTCGAGGGCTTCCGCTCCGATGTCACCCCGCACCACGGCACCATCCCCATCTCGGTGGGCGGTTCCTCGGAGGACGCCTACCGGGTGGGCGGGCAGCAGGGTGACATCTTCGGGCTGTGGGGCGAACCTCTGAAGGAGACCGCCGAACAGATCGCCTCGGTGAACGCGTACGCGGACGCCGCGGGCCGTCCCCGGCCTCGCATCTGGGTGTCCTTCCGGCCGATCATCGCCCCCACCGACGAGCTGGCCTGGGAGAAGGCCCACCGCACGCTGGGCGCGGTCAAGACCAACCACGCCGAGCGGGCCAAGCGCCGCCACTACCCGGCGGTCGGCCGGGGCACCCCGGCCAACGTCGGATCGCAGCGGCTGCTGGCCGTCGCCGAGCGCGGCGAGGTGCACGACCGCTGCCTGTGGACCGCGCCCGCAGCGGCCACGAACGCCGCCGGTGCCTCCACGGCGCTGGTCGGCTCCCCGGAGACGGTCGCCAAGGCGCTGCTCGACTACGTGGACATCGGCTGCGAGCTGCTGTCCATCCGCGGCTACGACCCGCTCAACGACGCCATCGACTACGGGCGTCACGTACTGCCGCTGGTCCGTCAGGAACTGGCGCACCGCGCCGCCACCTCGGCCGCCTGACGCCCGGCCGCCGTCTCCTCCTCGTTCCCCTCGTGAAAGGCATTCCCCGCATGTCCAGGCCACCGGCCCGCTCCCGTTTCCGGCGCACCCGCGCCCGTACCGCTCTCGCCGCCGTCGTGGCGCTGGCCGCCGGTGCGCTGAGCGCCTGTGGGGGCTCCGCGGGAGCGGACGGAGGCGGGAAAGGCTCCTCGGTCACCCTGGGGGTCGGTGCGACCGGCTGGAAGAAGGAGGAGGCACTGCTGAAGTTCGCACACCTGGACGACACTCCGTATCAGGTGCAGTGGAGCCTGTTCCAGGGCGGCGACAGGCAGCTGGAGGCGGTGCGCGCCGGTGCGCTGGACGTGGCGAGCTCCAGCGAGATCCCGCCGGTCTTCGCGGCGGCCGACGGAAAGCCGAACTTCAAGGTCGTCGCCGTGGAGCGCGGCAACACCCTCAACCAGGAGGTCGTGGCCCCCAAGGGGTCCGCCGTCAGCTCGATGGCGCAGCTGCGGGGCAAGAAGGTCGGCTACGTCAAGAACACCACCGCCCACTACTTCCTCTACGAGCTGCTGAAGCGGGCCGGGCTCGGCTGGGACGACATCGAAGCCGCCCCGCTGGACCCCGACAAGGGGATCGCTGCGCTCAACGGCGGTTCCATCGACGCGTTCGCCGGATACGGCAACGCGGTCATCACCGCCCATCAGCGGGGTGCCCGCACCATCGGTTCCGGCAAGGACATCCTCTCCGGCAACTTCCTATGGACCGCCTCCGACGACACCCTCGGCAGCGCGGCCGAGCGCAGAGCGCTGGCGGATCTGCTGGCCCGTATCGACAAGGCGTACGACTATGTGCGCGACGGGCGCCAGAAGGAGTACGCGAAGGTCGTGGCCGCCGCCACCCACCAGCCGGTGGATCAGGCGCTGGAGGAGTTCACCGCGGGAGAGGCCCAGCGCAGGACCGGGATACGGCCGGTGAGCGCTGGGGCCACCGCCTCCGAGCAGAGGGTGGCCGACGCCTTCGGCGACCTCGGCGCGGTGAAGCGGGAGCTGACAGTGAGCGGTTTCTGGAGCGACCGGCTGAGCGCGCGGCTTCGGAAGGCGCTCGCCTCATGACCACTGACCTATCGCTGCCCGTCCCGGATCTCTCCTCGTTGTCCTCCGTGACGCGACGGCTCGCCACCACCGCGGCCGCGTACGACCGCGACGGCACGTTTCCGGCCGAGGGGATCCGCGCCGCGCACGAGGCCGGGCTGCTCACCGCCACCGTCGGCGAGCGGTACGGGGGTCCCGCCCTCGGGGTGGCGGCCACCGCGCGCATCCTGCACGCGCTCGGCGAAGGCGATCCGTCGGTGGCGCTGATCGCCGCCATGAGCCTCTCCGTCCACCGCCGCCAGGCCGTGCGGCCGCACTGGCCGGAAGAGCTCTACGGGCAGGTGCTGGCCGAGGCCGCTTCGCGGCCGGTGCTGCTCAACCACATCCGTGTCGAGCCCGAGCTCGGCTCGCCCGCTCGGGGAGGGCTGCCCTCCACGGTGGCCCGGCGCACTTCGGACGGCTGGTCGCTCAGCGGCCACAAGCGCTTCGCGACCGGGGTGGAAGGGCTGGACTGGCTGCTGGTGTGGGCCACCACGGACGAGCCCACGCCGCGGGTCGGCACCTTCCTGGTGCCCGGCACCGCACCCGGAATCGAGATCACCCACCGCTGGGACCATCTGGGGCTGCGCGCCAGCGGAAGCCATGACATCGCGCTGCACGACGTCGAGATTCCCAAGGGCAACGTCATCGACCTGGCCGAGCACGGCGCCGCGGCGGAGCAGGACAACCGCGCGGGCGCGGCCCTCCACCTGCCGCTCGCCGCCCTCTACCTGGGCGTGGCGCGGGCCGCCCAGGGTTACGTCCACCGCTTCGCCCATGAACGGGTCCCCGCCAACCTCGGCCATCCGGTGGCCCGTACCGAGCGCTTCCGGCGGGTGGCCGGTGAGATCGCGCTGCGGCTGGACTCCGCCGAACACCTGGTGTTCACGGGTGCGGAGCGGGTCGATGCGGCCGACGGCTCGTACTCCCCCGAACACGCGCTGGGCGCCCGTGTCCTGGCGGACCGGCACGCCACCGAGGCGGTCGCCCTGGGGCTGCGGCTGCTGGGGAATCCGGGGCTGTCCCGCGACAACCCCCTGGAGCGCCACTTCCGGGACGTCCAGTGCGCCCCGGTACACGCCCCGCAGGAAGACACGGCGCTGCTCGCCATCGGCACGGCCGCGCTCGGCACACGAAGTGAGAGGCCGACATGACCGTCCCGCTGTCCGATCCGGACACGGCCGACCGCACCGGCTCCACACCCGCGCACGCCACCGATACGGATGCCGCCGCCGCGCTGCTGGCGGCGCTGCGCCGCGAGTTGCCCGACGGGACACTGGGCACCGGCCCCGAGGCCACCGGCCCATACGCCACCGACCGCTCCGGAAGCCGCCCGGCGGGCCTCCCGCTCGCGGTGGTGCACGCCACCCGCACCGAGCACCTCCGGACCGCGCTGCGGCACGCGCACGCCCTGCGGGTGCCGGTCGTGCCGCGCGGGGCCGGGACGGGTCTTTCCGGCGGCGCGAGCGCGGGCGCGGGCAGTGTCGTCCTCGACCTCTCCGGGATGAACCGGATCCTGGAGCTGAGCCCCGAGGAGCAGATCGCCGTCGTCGAGCCGGGGGTGATCACCGCCGACCTGGACCGCGCGGCGGGCGAGTTCGGGCTGCGCTACGCTCCCGACCCGGCGAGCGCGGCGATCTCGACCGTCGGCGGGAACATCGCGACCAACGCCGGCGGTCTGCGCTGCGCCAAGTACGGGGTGACCAGGGACGCCGTCCTGGGCCTTGACGCGCTGCTGGCGGACGGGACGCCGATACGGACCGGCAGGCGCACCGTCAAGGGCGTCACCGGCTATGACCTGACGGGACTGCTCACCGGCTCCGAGGGCACCCTGGGCGTCATCACCGCCGCGACCGTGCGGCTGCGCCCGGTACCGGAGGAGACCGTCACGGTCGCCGCGTACTTCGCCACCTTCGCCGAAGGAGCCGAGGCCGTCTCCGCGCTCACCGCCGCCCGGATCGAGCCCGCCATGGCCGAACTGCTCGACGGCCCCGTGCTGGGCGCGGTGGACGACGCCCGGGGCACGGATCTGCGGTCGCGCGGCGGCGCCCTGCTGCTCTTGCAGTGCGACGGGCGCGGCGCGGCCGCCGAGGCCGACGCGGCCGTACGGCGCTTGCGCGGACGGGCCGACTCGGTCGAGGTCACCAAGGATCCGGCCGAGGCGGAACGGCTGCTCGCGGCGCGTCGGCTCGCCCTGCCCTCGCTGGAGCGGCTGGGCCGTCCGCTGATCGAGGACATCGCCGTCCCCAGGAACCAACTGGCAGCCGCCGTACGGGAGATCGACGCCGCGGCGGACCGGCACGGGGTACGGATCTTCACCTTCGCCCATGCCGCCGACGGCAACCTCCACCCCATTCTCGTCCTCGACCCGGCCCTCTCCGCCGTCCCGGACGCCGCCTGGCGGGCGGCGGGCGACATCTTCACGGCCGCGCTCCGGCTCGGTGGCACGCTCACCGGCGAACACGGTGTGGGCACCCTCAAGCGGCGCTGGCTCGGCGACGAACTCGGCCCGGACCAGCACGCGCTCCAGCGTCGCCTCAAGGCGGCCTTCGATCCGCACGGCATCCTCAACCCGGGCAAGGCGCTATGAGATCAACCGTGGTTCGTTTCCGCTCCTTCCGCACCGACGATTTCGAGGTGAACCCCGCCATGCCCACCATCCTCTCCATCTCCGGCAGCCCCTCCCCCACCTCCCGCACCGCCCGGCTCCTGCGCGGCCTGGACTCCCGGCTCACCGCCCAGGGCCACCAGGTGATCCCACTGGACGTCCGCACACTCCCGGCCGAGGCCCTGCTGCACGCGGACTTCGGGCATCCGGAGATCGTGCGCGCCACGGAGCTCGTCGCCCGAGCCGATGGTGTGGTCTTCGGCACCCCGGTCTACAAGGCCGCGTATTCGGGACTGCTGAAGTCGTTGCTCGATCTCCTGCCCCAGTTCGCGTTGGAGGGCAAGACCGTGCTGCCGCTGGCCACCGGTGGCAGCACCGCGCATGTGCTGGCCATCGACTACGGGCTGCGCCCCGTGCTCGCTTCCATGGGCCCCGCGCACATCACACCGGGCTGGTTCGTGCTGGACAAGCACATCGAGGTGGGGAAGGACGGGGGCGTGGTGGTGGACCCCACCACGCGGGAAGCGCTCGAACGGCTCGTCGACCAGTTCTCGGCGGCGCTGAGCGGCCCGTACTCCGCGGGCGTGGCCGCCGCGTGACGGCGAGCCGGGGTTGCTCCACCGTCGCGCGGCCGGGCCCCGTGGTGGGGTCCACCACGGGGCCCGGCCGCGCCGGTCAGTCGGTGGCCAGCCGGGTCCGCCAGCTCGGAATCGAGGGCTTCCAGTCGAGCGCCTGCCGGATGCGGTCGTTGGACGCGCCGCGCATGGCGGTCAGCTGATGCGCGGTGAGCCAGCCCAGCAGCCGCTCGGCCAGTGGCGCCGGCACCGTACGGGGCGGGGGCGCTCCGAGCAGTCGGGCGAATTCGGGCAGCCAGACCGCGGCCTCCGCCGGGTCGTCATCGGCCACGTTGAACACGCCGTCGGTATCCGCCTCGACGGCACGGACCGCGGCCCGTGCGGCGTCCTCGACATGGAGGAACGAGGTGACGCCGGTGGCGGGGTCGGGCAGCGGCAGCCTGCCGCGCGCCACCGCGCCGTGGATCGCGCCGCCGCGGTGGTAGAGGGTGCCCGGACCGTACAGGGTTCCGTAGCGCAGGACGGTGCCGGAGAGGTGCGCGGCGCCCAGCACCCGGCGCTCCAGTTCGCTGACCGCGCGGGCGGTGCGGGCCCAGCCCGGATCCGGTGCGTCGACATGGAGCGGTGCGTCCTCGGTGAGCACCGGCCCGCCGCCGGGGGCCGTGGCGAACGCGATGCTCTGCGCCACCATCCGTCGCGCCCCGGCCGCCTCGGCCGCGGCGATCAGATGCGCGGTGCCTTCGGTGCGCAGCCGGGCGGTGCGCTCCAGGCCCTCCGCGGTGGGCCCGCGCAGCGCGGTCAGCTGATGCACCACCACCTCGGGCCGGGCCGAGAGCACCGCCGCGCGCACCGCCTCGGCGTCCAGCGCGTCGGCCACCACGACACCGTCCGGGCTCAGCCCGGCCGCCCCGGACGGCTCCCGTACCAGCGCGGTCACATGGTGGCCGCGGGCGCTGAGCAGCGGGACCAGGGCGCGGCCGATCACCCCGGTGGCCCCGGCGACAAGCACTCGCGCCGTCATGCCGCGCCTCCCCGGGCCCGCATCAGCAGGCGGCAGGCGGGATCGCCGTCCCGCAGACACGCGGTGGCGCAGTTGCGGGTGAGTTCGACCCCGAGCCCCTCCGACCAGCCGGCGTGGATGTCGGTGCACGGGCATTCGTAGCCGTCGAGCGAACCGGCCATCCGGACCATGGTCACGGCGAAGTTCTGCCGCATGGTGAGCTCGATATCGCCGTCCGGGAGCACCGCGGTCCCGCCGTCGCGCAGTTCGTTCGGGAACATCCACTCGGAGCAGGCGTCGTACCGGCGGCGGAGTTCCTCGAGGTCGGCGGCCGGTTTTCCGCCGAACTGGCGACGGATCCGCTTGCCCACCTGGACGGCCACATACCGCAGCGCCTCGGCGTTGATCTCGTTCGCCACCTCGTGCCCGAACCGCTTCGCCACGCCCTGGTACCAGCGCGCGTCGTGCAGCCACCACTGCCGGTACACGTCCATGGTCCTCGGACGGGGGCCCGTGCCGTGGCTCGTGTGGTCGAGTGCCGTCATCGCGCCTTCCCGTTCAGCTGACCGTCGGCCACCCGGGCCCGGAACCGCTCGCGCATCTCCCGCTTGAGCACCTTGCCGGTGGCTCCCTTCACCACTTCGCTCGCGTCCATCCGGAGCGCTCCGGTCAGCTGCGGGAAGCCTTCGGCGGCCAGCACCCGGTTGACGTCGGCCGTCCATCGGGCGTCGTCCCCGTCCGCGTCCCCGGTGTCCGCCGTCTCCGACGTGTCCGCGCGCACCTGAAGCAGGGCGTAGGCGTCGGCGGTCCCGTCGCCGTCCCAGTCCGCGCGTACGCCCTCGGGCGCGACCGCCACCACCGTGCAGTCCTCGAGCTCGGGCAGCTCGCGCAGCAGCAACTCCTCGGTGCGGGTGCTGAACACGATGCCCGCGGGGGTGCGGATCGCGTCCGGCGCGCGGTCCAGGTGGTAGAAGTTGCCTTCCTCGTCCCGATAGGCCAGATCGCCGGTGAGCCAGTAGCCACCGAGCCGCAGCCGGTGGAAGGTCAGCGAGTCGTTCCAGTATCCGGGGGTGAGCGTGGGTGAGCGCACACCGAGGCGGCCGATCTCGCCGGGCGGCAGCGGTGTGCCGTCCTCGGAGAGCACCGCGGCCTCGGCGAAGCTCATCGGTTTGCCGACGCAGCGGGAGAACGACGACTTGCCGGGCCGGTGTCCGTTGTGGAAGAGCGAGTAGCCGGTCTCGGAGGAGCCGAGTCCGTCGGTGAAGACGGACCCGGAGACGCGGCGGCGCTTCAGGTCCCGGCCGACCGTCTCATGGCTGCCCTGCTCGATCAGCGCCTTGATATGGGTCTCGTGCGCCGCGTCCCCGGTGTTGTACCAGGCCTCCACGCTGGACAGATCGCGCACGGAGAGATCCTGGGCCGCCATCTCCCCGTAGGTTCCGGCGAACGCGAACACCGTGGTGGGGCGGAACGACTCCATGGCGTCCAGGACGTCGACCCCTCGCTGGCTGGACAGCATGCGGACGGGCGAGCGCAGCAGGAAGCCGAACAGCATGACCGAGATGGCGGCGTTGTGCGAGCCGGGCAGCGCGACCAGCAGCCGGCCCATCGCGGAGCCGACGGACAGCTTCAGCCGGTGCAACTGCGCGTACAGCAGGGTTTCGTGGGTGTGCGGTACGGCCTTGGGCATACCGGTGGTGCCCGAGGAGTGGGAGATGATGATCGGGTCGGTGGCGTGGTGGGCATACGGGTAGGCGGCGGGGAGGGGTGCGCGGTTCTCCGCGCGGATGTCGGCCGCCGTGACGCAGAAGCCGAGGCCCAGTTCTTCCCGGTCGCGGGCCAGGACCGTGTGGTGGGCCTGGTCGGTGATGGCGCCGACCGCGCCCTGGCGCCGTACGTACTCGCGGGCGATCTCCGGGCGGAGGTTGCCGTTGACGAACGAGGGGATCGCGCCCAGGGAGGTGAGGGCGAGGAAGTTGATGGCGAACTCGGTGCTGGACCAGGTCTGGATCGCCACCGGGTCGCGGGGCCCGACACCCTGGGCGTGGTACCAGCTCGCGTAGATCTCCACGGCCTCGTGCAGCTCTCCCAGGGTCAGCACCTCGGGGTGGCCGCCGTCCGGCGCCTGCCAGGTGGCGTCGGTCCACAGAACCTGCTCGTCGAGCGATCTGCCGTACGCCTTCAGCCGGTGGATCACGTTCCCGGCCCCCAGGGCGGCGTCCTCGCTGATCCGCGCGCGTTCCTGTTTGGTGATCATGGTGTGGTTCCTTGGATTCGGGCGGCCAGCTCGACCAGGCCGCGAAGGGTGCCGTACTCCCCCGAGGGGGCGGGCGGGATGTCGGACGGCGGGCGCGGGAGCGGATCGTCCCGGTCCAGCACGATGGCCACGGCCAGGTCCGCGGCGGGCGGGCCGGTACGAAGCTCGCGGTACGCCGCCGTGGTGCGCTCGGTGCCGGTCAGCTCGACCCCGATGAGCACGACGCGGTCCAGCTCCTCGTCCTCCAGCAGCAGTTCCGCGGCGGCCAGCAGCTCACCGGCCGGGTCCGCCACGGTGGACAGGCAGACCAGCGGCCCGGTGATGGCGAACTCCCGGCCGAGCTGCCCCAGGACCGCGTTGGCGGTGGACTGCATGAACAGCAGCGGATTGTGCACCTGCCCGGCCACCAGCAGACGGCTGCCGAGGTCGAGGGTGGCGGCGTCCCCCATCGTGCTGGCCAGGACCATGGCGGTCCGATCGCCGTCGCCCGGCCGGGCGGTCAGGCAGCGCTCGACGGCCTCGTACACCATCGGGTTGAAGGCGGACTCCACGAAACCGGAGACCGGCGGCGCGGAGGGACCGGACATCGCGGCGATCATGCTCGCTCCAGTACCAGCGCGGTGTTGGCGCCGCCGAACGCGGCGTTGACGGTGAGCGCGCACCGGAGCTCGGCCTTGTGCGGGCGGTTGGGCACGTAGTCGAGGTCGCAGTGCGGATCGGGTTCGGTGAACCCGGCGGTGGGCGGCAGCACCCCGTCCCGCAGCGCGAGCAGGGTGATCACGAGTTCCACGACTCCGGACGCCTCCAGCAGATGTCCCGTGGTGCTCTTCGTCGAGCTCACCGGCGTCCGGGCGGCCGCCGCACCGAAGAGCGTGTGCAGCCCGCGTGTCTCGGCGGGGTCGTTGTACCGGGTGGCGGTGCCATGCGCGTTCACGTAGTCGATCCGTGGGCCGCCCGCACGTCGCAGGGCCCGGCCGGCGGCCATGACCAGCCCGGCACCCTCCGGATGGGGCCGGGCGACGTGGTGGGCGTCACCGGCGGCGCCCCAGCCGGTCAGCGCGCCGAGCGCGCGCGCTCCCCGGCGCCGGGCGCTCTCGGCGGATTCGAGCACGACGGCGGCGGCTCCGTCCCCGAGCAGCAGACCGCTGCGGTCGGCGCAGAACGGGCGCACCATCCCGTCCCGGGAAAGGGCGAATCCCGAGTCGAACTTGGCCAGGTTCTCCTCCTCCACCAGATATGCCCCGGCACAGACCGCGGTGTCGGCCCGGCCCGAGGCGATGAGCCGGCAGGCGTGCGTGATCGCGGTGGCCGAGGCGACGCACGCGCTGGTGAACGCCAGTCGGGGGCCGCGCAGGCCGAGGGTGTCCGCGAGGGCCTCGGCCTGCCACGCGGGCACGGTCTCCACGGCGCCGCCGGAGTCCACCGAGCCGGGAGAGCCGGAAGACCCGGGAGAGCCGGGAGAGCCGGAAGACCCGGGAGCGTCAGGAGCGCCGGGCGCGTCCGCGGCGCGCCAGAAGCGGGTCAGGCCGGTGAAGTCGCCCGCGGTCCCCACCAGGACGGCGGCCCCGGCCCCCGCCGGCAACCCGGCCATGGCGACCGCCGCCCCGGCGACTTCGGCCAGCACCTCCCGCAGCGGGGCGGCCGGGCCGCCGGTGGCGGCGAGGCCCGTTCGGTACGGGCCGGTGTCGAAGCGGGTGATCGGCGCGAACGCGGGTCGCCCGTCGAACACGCCCTCCCGCACGGCGTCCGCCCCGGTGCCGAAGGCCGTGCGCACCCCGAATCCGGTCAGCAGTACCTCACGGCTCATGGACGTCCACCAGGTAGTCGGTGATCCGGCGTATCGAGGTGAATTCGGCGAGGAACGCGTCGGCCGGCTCGATCTCCAGGCCGTAGCGCAGCTCCAGTTGGTGCAGGAACCACACCAGTCCCAGCGAGTCCAGGGCGAGTTCGGCGTCGTCGTCCAGGCCGGGCGGCAGATCGGCGAAGATCTTGGGGTCGGACAGCAGTTCCCGGACGGCGTCGGTGGTGATCCTCGGCCGGGCTTCGGATTCCGCGGTCATGCCGTGGCGCCCCGCTTCACGACATCGTTGATCAGGTCGCCCAGGTTCATCGCGCCGGCCTGTTCGATGTCGCTGTCGGGGAACTTCACGTCGAACCGGCGCTCCAGGCGGAGGAGCAGTTCGATCAGGCCCAGTGAGTCGATGTCGATCCCACCGGTGCCCATGGGGCTGTCATCGCTGATCTCGTCCGCGGCGAGCGGATGGTTCATCTCCTCGCTGATCGTGCTGAGCACGAACTCGCGGATCTCCTTCTGCAAGGCCGTCTGCGTCTCCATGGTGCGCAACCTTTCTGTGCCACAGGGGTCGATGGGGGTGGTCGCCAAGGGGCGGTCAGCCGGGTCAGCGGTCAGGAGCGCGGGCGAGCAGCGCATCGCGGCGCCTGACCAGCTTGCCGTTGGAGGTGCGGGGCAGATCCGCCAGGACGTGGACGACGCGGGGCACCTTGTAGTCGGCCAGCCGGTCCCGGCACCAGCGCAGCAACTCCCCCGCCGAGGGGCCGTCCGCAGCGACCGAGACATAGGCTTCGGTGGCTCCGGCGTGCACGACCACGGCCCCGCTGACCCCGGGGTGCCGGCACAGTACGGCCTCCACCTCGGTCAGATCGACCTTGAGGCCGCCGATGACCACCAGGGAGTCGCCACGGCCCAGCAGCCGCACGGCGCCGGAGGGATCCAGTTCGGCCCGGTCGTGGGTGCGCAGCCAGCCGTCGGCGAACCGGTCGCCGCCGGAGTCGTGCAGATACGGTGAGCCGTCCGGCAGCCAGACGTCCAGCTCGCCCTCGCGGATCCTCAAGCGCACACCGGGCGCCGCCCGGCCGACCGAGGGCCGCGAGGCGCCGCTGACCTCCATCGCGATGACGCCCGTCTCGGTGGTCCCGTACGACTCGCCGACCCCGGTGCCGAACCGCTCGGCGAACCGCGCGGCGGTCTGCGGCGGCATGATCTCCCCACCGGAGACCGCCGCGCGCAGCGAGGGCAGGGCGGGCAGGCTCCGGGCGGTGCTGAGCAGTTCGTAGTGGAACGGGGTACCGAAGATCACGTGGACGTCGTGGCCCCCGGCGGCGGCGAGGATGTCCTTGGCCGACACCCGTCGCGCGAAGACCGCCGAGACGCCGGCGGCGAGGGAGTGCAGCACCCCGGCGATCAGGCCGAAACTGTGCGCGGTCGAGCTCAGCAGCAGCATCCGCTCGCCCAGGACCGGCATCCCCTCGATCCGGGTGAACCGCTCGATCTCGGCCGACAGGGAGGCGGCGGTCCGTCCGATCACCTTGGGCAGCCCGGTGGAACCCGAGCTGAACTGCACCAGTTTGTGCTCGGTCGTCGCCGGGCGGCCGTCCGGGTACCGGGAGGTGACCACCTCGTACCTGGGCTCGAAGGTGAGCGGTGAGCGGCCCGCCGTGCCCGCGTCGACCAGGAACTGCGGATGGCACAGCGAGCGCAGGGCGTCCACTTCGGACGGTTTGAGCCGGTGGTCGACCAGCATCACCTGGGCGCCCAGCCGCCACAGCGCGAGCAGGACCTCTATCTGGGTGCAGCTCGGCGGGATCTGGAGCATCACCGTATGCCCCTCGCCGATGCCGTGCCCGGCGAAGACCGCCGCCTCCATGTCCACGGCGGCCCGGACCTCGCCACGGCTCACCGGGTGGTCGCCGTGGACGAGATAGGGCAGATCGTCGGGATGGGCGTCGAACAGCGTGTCGATGAGCTCCCGCATCGGTGCGCTCATCAGTGTTCCTTGCAGAACTCGCCGATGGGGAAGCCCACATGGCGCTGGTCCGTGGCCAGGTAGCCGAGCAGTTCGTCGCCCTGCCGCAGCTCGGTGACGTTGTGGACCTTGCCGCCGGGCCCGAGCACCCGCACATGCCAGTCGTCCTGGACGGTGAGGCTCACCACGGTGTCGTCGGCCGACCGCGCGGTGATGGTCAGCAGCGGACGTGACTCCAGCTTGGCCCGGCCGACCGTGACCGGCCGGGTCCGGCCCTCGGAGTTGACGGCCAGGGTCGTGCTGCCCGAGCCCAGCTCGCTCAGGTAGTTGGTCCGGTTCTCCGGGCCGAGCACATAGGAGTGCAGGGCTCCGGCGTTGACCCGGAACGGACGGGTCGGCATGTACGGCAGCGGATGGGTCTCGCTACAGCACAGGATGAAACCGGTCGAGTACGAGCCGACCAGGATGCCCTCGTCCTCGGCGAAGTGGGTGCAGGTGTCCACGCACACCCGGTCGCCGAGCCCGTGGTGCTCGATGCGGTCGACGGTCAGCGTGGTCAGCTCCAGCGGAGAGGTCCCGGCCTCCAGCAGCCGGGCCAGCGCGAACACCTCGCCGGCGTCGGAGGGCGCCAGCAGGACTCCGTCCGAACCGCGTTCGAGCACGTCCAGCACGGTGGCGGCCTCTTCCAGATCCGCGCAGACGGTGATCAGCTTTCCGGCGGAGCGGTCCGCCGCGGCGAGCACGATCTCCAAGGGGATCTTGGTCGGGTCGGCGAAGCGGACCACGGTGTGGGGCAGCGCGACCGCGGCGGCGCACGCCAGCCGCAGCGACGGTTCGTCGTGCACATCGACCCACGCCGCGTCGGCGTCGAGGCCGTACAGCTGCTTCTCCTCGGTCACCGCCGCGGTGGTGACGGCGGTGACGGTGGGGGGCAGCGCCTTGAGGACGGATTCGTCATCGCAGAGCACACCCTGCATCCGGGTGTGGATGGCGGCGTCCACGACGGACTCGAGCCGGGCCTGCGGAACGGTGCGGAGGTCGATCCATGCGAACTTCATGCGGCTCCTGTCGCGATCGGCGAGGGCTGGGGGGGCGTTCCGGCTTCGGCGGCGTGCACCACGGCGGCGAGTCGTGCCACCAGTGAGGAGGGTGAGGGCGAGGAGAAGATCCGGCGGCCCACCGCGAGGCCCCGGCAGCCCGCGAGCATCAACGAGGTCCCATGGCTGACCAGGTCCGAGCCGTCGGGCGGGCCGCCCGCGGCGAGGATCGGCAGCGGACAGCTGTTCACCACCTCGGCCATCCGCTCCATCGGCAGGGCGATCGAGGTCTTCACGAGGTCGGCGCCGAGATCCGCGGCGATGTTGACGGCATGGGCGAGCAGCGCCGGGTCGTGCGGATCGGCGATCCGCGGCCCCCTCGGGTAGATCATCGCGAGCAGCGGCATGTTCCACAGGTCGCACGAGGCCGCGACGGTCCCGAGATCCTTGAGCTGCTGGTGCTCGGTGTCCGATCCGAGATTCACATGCACGCTCACCGCGTCCGCGCCCAGCCGTACGGCCTCTTCGACGTCGCCGACGAGCACCTTGGCGCCGGTGTCGGCCGCGTGCACGGTGCCGGCGCTCAAGTGAACCACCAGGGCGCAGTGACGCAGGATGTCCGGTGCGATCGCCCGCGCCCGGCCCTTGTGGACGACGACCGCGTCCGCGCCGCCGTCCACCAGTGCCCTCAGCAGCCCGTTCCAGCGGGCCTGGGACACCACCGGCCCATCGGACACACTGTGGTCGAGCGGGACGAAAAGATATCTTCCGTCCCCCGCGACCGAGAGCCTCCGCATCCGGAATGATTTACCAATATCGGTCATGTGCCAGGCACACCTCTCCCAAGGGGCGAACCACGCAGAGGATTGCGGAGACAGAATGGCACGGCTATGCAATAGCGGGCAGATATCGAATCTCCATAACTCTGCGGTTATGCGACTCTGAGGAATTTCTGAGATTGCTCTGACAGGCTGTCCGACGGCTATTCCGCCGGAGCCGAAACCGCGTTTTCCAGGAGGCTGGTTTGTCCGCCTTGACCGACCCGGTACGCATCTCGATCGCCTGTCACGGCGGACGTGGTCACACCGCCCGGCTGAGTGAGGCCGTAGAAGCCGGGGCGAGCCGGGTTCCGCACACCGAGGTGACATCCATCCAGGTCGACCGGATCACCGATCAGGAATGGCATCGGCTCGACGACGCCGACGCGATCGTCTTCGGTGCGCCGACCTATATGGGCACGGCCTCATCGGCCTTCCACACCTTCGCGGAGGCGAGCGCCAGACGCTGGCTCACCCGCCGCTGGCAGGACAAACTGGCCGCGGGATTCACCAACTCCGGTTCGATGGCCGGGGACAAGGCCGGCACCCTGGGCTATTTCGCCACCTTCGCCGCACAGCACGGCATGCTCTGGGTCAGCCTCGGGCTGGCCCCCGGCTGGAACTCCTCCGCCGGCAGCGAGTTCGACCCGAACCGGCTCGGTTTCTACCAGGGCGCCGCCGCGCAGTCCCCCGTGGACGACAGAACCGGGACGGTGCACAAGTCCGACCTCGCCACCGCGGAACATCTCGGGCACCGGGTCGCGGAACTCACCCGGACCGTCGTCGCGGGCAGACGAGCGCTGGAGTCGTGAGCCACCGGCCCGCCGCGCCGACCGCGGCCGGGGACGAGGGCCATACCGTGGCGACCCCCGCCCGGCAGTGGTGGACCGTGGCCGTCGCGGTCCTGGCCCAGACGCTGGTCCTGCTGGACAACACGGTCCTCAACGTGGCGATGGAAACCCTCGCCGATCCGGTCCACGGGCTCGGGGCGAGCGCGGCGGACCTGGCGTGGGCCAACGCCTCGTACTCGCTGGTCTTCGCCGCGGGCAGCTTCGCCGGTGGCGCGCTCGCCGACCGCTACGGGCCGCGTCGCACGCTGGTCGCCGGGCTGACGCTCCTGGCCTGCGCCTCCGCGCTGGCCGCGTTCTCGGACGGGGCCACGGAGCTGATCGTCACCCGCGGTTTCATGGGCGCGGGCGGGGCGCTGATCACACCGGCGACGCTGGCGATCGTCACCCGCGGTACCGCGCCGGCCGACCGGACCCGGGCGATCGCGGTCTGGGCCTCCGCGGGCGGCGCCGCCGTCGCGCTCGGACCGGTGGTCGGCGGTGCGCTGCTGACCCGGTTCTGGTGGGGCTCGGTGTTCCTGGTCAACCTTCCGGTGGTGGCGGTGTGCCTGATCGGCGCGGGTCTGCTCGTACCCGAGCTGCGCTACGCCGAGCGCAGGGTGCTCGACCCACGGGGCCTGGCGCTCTCCGTACTGGGGCTGGGCCTTGTGGTGTACGGCGTCATCCAGGGCGGCCGTCCTTCCGGATGGACGAGCCCGGCCGCGCTGCTGCCCATGGCGCTCGGCCTCGTCCTGCTGGCGGCGTTCGTGGTGTCGCAGAGCCGCCGGGCCGTGCCGGGTTTCGATGTGCGCCTGTTCACCGAGGCGCGCTTCGCGGGCGGCAGCGTGACCCTGCTGCTGCTCTTCTTCGGCCTGGCGGGGCAGCTCTTCTACTGCGCCTTCTATCTCCAGGGGGTGCACGGGCTGTCGACGCTGGCCGCCGGGGCCGTGATGTCGGCCGCCGCGGGCGGCATCGTCCTCGGCAACCAGGTCTCCCCCGCGCTGTCCCGGCTGCTGACCGTCCGCTGGTGCGCGGTCGCCGGGATACTCCTGTCGAGCGCCACCTTCGGCGACTACCTGCTCTTCGACGCGGACACCCCGGTGGCCTGGATCGCCGGGACCCTGTTCGCGCAGGGCGTCGGTATCGGGCTGGTGGTCGCGCCGATGACGACGGAGATGATGGCCGCCCTGCCACCGCGGTACACCGGGGCCGGCGCGGCGATCAACGCCGCGGCCCGGCCGGTGGGCAGCACGCTCGGGGTCGCGGTGCTCGGCTCGGTCCTCGCCACCGCCTATCGCGGGGCCGTCCGGCCCGAGCTCAGCGATCTGCCTCCCGGGCCACGGGAGAAGGCCCTGGACTCCGCGGAGGCCGCCCGGGCGGTGGCGCGGTCGCTGAACCGGCCCGAGCTGCTCGCCGCCGCGGACCGGGCCTATCTGCACGCCATGTACGTCACCGCCGCCTGGACGGCGCTGCTGTCCCTGGCCGGTGCCGTCCTCGTCATCGGATATTTCCGGCCGCGACCTTCAACGACGGGAGCAGGAAGTGGATATGGGGCTGCGCCATCTTCGAATCGTGCTCACCGTGGCTGAATCGGGCAGTATCAGCCATGCGGCCGCCACCTTGAAGATCGCCCAATCCGGCCTGTCCACACAGCTCAGACGCATTGAGCAGGAATTCGGCGGGCCGCTGTTCCGCCGCCGCCCGAACGGCGTGGTGCCGACCGAGCTCGGCGTCCATGTGCTGGGGAGGGCCAGACAGTTGCTCGACGAGTTCGGCGATCTGCTCTCCACGGCGCGGGCACTGGCCCAGCCGGCCGAACCACCGCGGGCCGTCGGACTGGGCGGAGTGGACAACCCCTGGGTGCCGCTGATCGCCGAGCTCGTCCGGGAGCGGCTGCCACATCACGAACAGCTGACCTATCTGGAGCCCTCGTCCCAGGCCGTGCTGGAGCTGCTGCGCACCGAGAAGATCGCGCTCGCGGTCATCAGCGAGTTCCCGGACGTCGTGCCGCCCGCGGTCCGCGAGTTCGCCGTCCGCGACCTCGACACCGAACCGGTGCTGATCGGCCTGTCCCCCGGCCACCGGCTGGCCCACCGGCAGCTGATCACCCTCGAGGAGCTGGCCGAGGACACCTGGGTCGCGCCGGGCGACCGCTCCGACGGGCTCGGCCTGAGCCTGAGGATCGCCTGCGAGCGTGCGGGGTTCACCCCTCGGTTCCGGTACTTCGGCGCCGACCAGACGACCGCGGCGGCCATCGTGAGCGCCGGGAGCGCGATCGGGGCCTTCTTCGCACCGGGCGACCACTGCCCGGGGGTCTCGTTGAAACGGCTGGCGAACGGCCGGCTGTGGCGCCGGACGCGGCTGGTGTGGGACGCCGAGTCGCCGCTGGCCGGGCTCGCCGAGGACCTCGACGGCGGCGCGCTCGACTGGCGCCGGCCGTACGCCTCGTGAGCCCGGCCGCGGACCCGGCCGGTTCAGCCCCCGGGGACGTCGGGCCGTCTGCCTCCGACGGAGAGACACGACGCGATCGTCCGCTCCCGGGGAACCGCCTCCCCGGTCCGCGCCGCCGGCAGCTCCACGGTGAACAGCGCACCGTGCCCCGGTCGCCCGTCCGCGGTGATCCGCCCCCCGTGGCTTTCGACCACCTCGCGGGCGAGCGCCAGTCCGAGTCCGAACCGTCTGCCGCGGCCGGCGGAACCCCTGGCGAACCGCTCGAAGAGGCCCGCGGCCTCCTCCGGTGCGAAGCCCACGCCGGTGTCGCGTACGGACAGCGACACGAGGCCGGGAAGCGGGGCGTCCACGGACACCGTCACCTCCCCGCCGGGCGGGGTGTGCCCCATCGCGTTGTCGACCAGCGCGGCGATCACCCGGCGCAGGGCCGGCGCGGTGCCCACCACCACATGCCGCCCCGGCCCGGGCCGCAGACGCACGGTCAGCCCCATCTCCTGGGCCCGGGCGTCCTCGGCGGACACCGCCTCCTCGGCGAGCGCGGTCAGGTCGACCGGATCGCGGGAGCCCGGCGACTGGGGCAGCCGCGCGGACAGCAGCAGGTCGTCGATGACGTCGCCGAGCTGGCGGGTGCCGGTCACCAGGCGCTGGAGGTCGGTGGCCAGCTGCTGGGGGGTCTCGGAGCCGGAGCGCCGGGCCAGCAGCTGGGCGCGGGTGTGCAACTGGGTCAGCGGGGTGCGCAGCTCGTGGCTGGCGTCCGCGACGAACCGCCGCTGCCGGTCCAGCGCCTCGGAGAGCGGCTCCATCGACCGCCGCGCCAGCATGCCGCTGGCGACCGCGACGAGCAGCAGACCGACCGCCTCGGCCGCCGCGAAGGCGAGCAGCAGATGGTTGCGGTCCGCGCGCTGGAACCGCTCCCCGTACGCGGCCTGGACGAGCTCCGGGCCACGCCGGGCGGTGCGCACCGTGTACTGTTCACCGCCTCGCTCCACCCGTTCCAGCACCACGCGAGCGCCCGCGCGGACCGCGGCCAGACTGGATCTCACGGGCAGTCCGGCGGGGGTGCCGGGGGTACTGCTGACCACTCCGTCCCGCTCCACGGTCATCCACACACAGACCGGCGGGCTCTCGACGGTGTTGTGGTCGATGCCCCACTGGGTCTCGCGCTCCGCGTCGGCGCGCTGGGCGAACAGCACGACGGTGTAGACGATGCCCCCGACGATCAGCATGATCACCGACATCACCAGCGAGATCCGCCAGGTGATCGTCCACTGGGCGGCGGCGAGCCTGCGCTGCTCGGGGCTCCGCGCCGTGCGGCGCGGAAAACGGATCGGCATCGCGTTCACAGCGCCCCCAGCTGGTAGCCGCGTCCGCGCACGGTGCGGACGACATCGCGGCCGAGTTTCCGCCGCAGGTAGTAGACATAGGTGTCGACGATGGACTCGGCCGAGGTGTCGGGGAAGACACGCTCGCGGAGGTGCGCACGCTCGTGCACCATTCTGGGGCCTTCGGCGAGCGCGTGGAGCAGTCCGAATTCCCGCAGGGAGAGTTCGACGCCCGTGCCGTCGGCCAGGCGCACCTCGCGGCGCCGGAGGTCGAGCTCTCCGTCGCCGAGCGGAAGGACTTCCGCGTCGACGAGGTCACGGCGGTGCAGCGCCCGTACCCTCGCCAGCAGTTCGTCCACTTCGAAGGGCTTGACCAGATAGTCGTCCGCGCCGGAGTCGAGGCCGGTGACACGCTCGTCGAGTGCGCCCAGCGCGGTCAGCACCAGCACCCGGGTGGTGACACCGACCCTTCGTAATCGTTTCACCAGGTCCAGGCCCTCGATGCCCGGAAGTATCCGGTCGATGACCATCACCTGATGTCGTCGTCCCAGAGCGAGATGAAGCCCCCGATGGCCATCGAATGCCACATCGACGTCGTACCCCTCTGAATTGAATAATTCGGCCAGCATGTCTGCGGTTTCCCGGTCGTCCTCGACCAATAACAGCCGTGTCTGATCCGCAGTCGACCGGTCTATATCGGCTGGGTAGATCATCCGCTCATCTTGGCCCAATCCGCGTCGGTACGACGCCAGGGGTGCGCAACAGGGCCGTGACTGGCCATCCGGTGTGGGTCCGCCAAGTGTTCAGAGAACCTCTGCCGTCCCCATGGCGCGGACCGTGTCAGCTCCTCACGACGCCGCGCAGCAGCAGGTCGATGAGGCGGGTGGCCAGGTCGCGCCGGTTCTCGCCGGCGGCCATGAGGCTGATCCCGCCGAGGGCCATCAGCACGTCCTGGGCGTCGGCTTCCGGCCGCGCCGCCGACCGGCCCTCCCCGGACGACAGCAGGTGGTCGATCGCCTCGGCGAGCAGGGCCCGGGTCTGGAGCCGCTCGCCGTCGTCGGTCAGCACCACCCTCAGCGCGTCGGCCATCCCGCTCTTGGCGGCCATGAAGTCGATGAAGCGCTCCATCCAGGTCCGCAGCGCGTCCACCGGTGGCAGTGTGGCGGCGAGGTGCGGCGCCGCCTCGCACAGGCGCCGCACTTCCTGCCGGTAGACCGCCTCGACCAGGAGTTCCTTGGACGGGAACCGGCGGTAGAGCGTGCCGACGCCGACACCGGCCTCGCGGGCGATGTCCTTGACCGAGGCCCCCGCACCCTCACGGGCGAAGACGGCCGCCGCCGTCTCCAGCAGCCGGTCCTCGTTGCGTTGCGCGTCGGCGCGCAGCGGCCTGCGGTGCCGCGCCGCGTTCCCCTCGATGCCGGTCAATCCGGGTCTCCTCTCGCCACCACTTGCAACCGGAACCAGTTCCGCTTACCGTCGGGAAGCGAACCGGAACCCGTTCCGGATATGAGCGTACGACGGCCCGCGCCCGCCGCGCCACCGGCCGCGCGCTCGGTCCCCACGCCCCCATCTCCCTGGAGTTCGCCATGACCGACCACCTCATCACCACCCCCTTCGGGGCCCGGACGACCGCCGCCGAGGTCCTGGACGGCGTCGACCTCACCGGCAAGCGCGCCCTCGTCACCGGCGCGGCCTCCGGCATCGGACGCGAAACCGCACGCGTTCTGGCGGCCGCCGGTGCCGAGGTCACCATCGGCGTCCGCGATCTGGCGGCGGGTGGGCGGGCCGCCGAGGAGATCTCCCCGGCGAGCGGCCCGGGAACGGTGCGCGCCACCATGCTCGACCTCGCCGACCAGAGCTCGGTGCGCGCCTTCGTCGATGCTTGGCGCGGGCCCCTGCACATCCTGGTCCTCAACGCCGGTGTGATGGCCTCGCCACTTCAGCGGACGAAGGAGGGCTGGGAGACGCAGTTCGCCACCAATCACCTCGGCCACTTCGCCCTCGCCACCGGTCTGCACGGCGCCCTGGCGGCAGCCCGTGGCGCACGTGTGGTCGCGGTCAGCTCGGTCGGCCACGTCAACGGCGAGGTGCTCTTCGACGACATCAACTTCGAGCGCCACCCCTACGACCCGTGGGCGGCCTACAGCCAGTCCAAGACCGCCAACGTCCTGTTCGCCGTCGAGGCGAGCCGCCGCTGGGCGTCGGACCTGATCGCCGTCAACGCCCTCAACCCCGGCCGCATCACAAGCACTCGGCTCGGCCGCCACATCGGGGACATCTCCCACAGCCCCGCCTCGTTCGACCCCACCAGCACCGACGTGTCCTGGAAGAACATCGAGCAGGGTGCCGCGACCTCGGTGCTGCTCGCCGCCTCCCCGCTGACCGAGGGCGTGACCGGCCGGTACTTCGAGGACTGCGACGAGGCCGGACCCCATCGGCCCGGCGTACGGCGCGGAGTGGCCGCCCACGCACTGGACGCTCAGCACGCGGCCCGCCTGTGGCAGATCTCGCTCGACATGCTCGCGGCCGCCGTGACCACCGCCTGACCACGCCATCCCCCATGAGGTCCGACGGGACGAGAACTACCGCTGGTACGGATCCCCGTCGGGAAGCCATGCGTCCGGCGCGTGGATGCCGAAGTCGCCGACGCCTTCCGTCAGGGCGTCCACGGCGCTCAGTACGGCCGGGCGGATTTCTTCCCGGCGCCAGACGAGGGACCAGGTCCAATAGACCTTCGGCTCGACCACGGGACGGGCGACCAGATCGGGCGGCAGTGGAGTGGTCTGCCCCTTGGGCGAGTTGAGGATGGGCCGCCCGCGCCGGCGTACCTGGTCGAAGAACACGGGACCGGTGACACCGCCGTCCGTGATACGCACCGCGGTGGCGCCGGTGGCGGCGGCCAGCCGCTCCGCGTAGTCGTTCCAGGACACCCATGTGGTGGCGTCGTCGTCCAGCAGCACGACGGTGTCCCGGGCGCGGACCTCGCCGGTGTCCGGCCCGGCGGAGACGGCGTAGAGCCGGTCCGCGCCGATCAGCCGGGCGCTGAGTCCGCGCTTCTCCAGATCCTCCGTACGGATCCAGCACACCGCGAGGTCGAGGCCGCCGTCCGCGACGCGGGCGGCCTGGGCGTGGGAGGGCGCCACCCATGCGTCGATGTGCAGGCGCGCCACGGACGAGGCGCGGTCGGTCAGGTCCGGGGGCAGCCAATTCACATATCCGAGCCGGACCGGTTCCGAGCCCGCGATCCTCGCGGCGCGGTTACGGAGATCGTCGGCACGGTCGAGCAGGTCCCGGGTGTGCGGGAGCAGGGCCGCTCCGGCCGGGGTGAGGGCGACCGAACGTCGGTCGCGGTCGAAGAGCCGGACACCGAGGTCCCGTTCCAGCGCCTTGATCTGCTGGGACAGGGAGGGACCGGC
Source organism: Streptomyces asiaticus (assembly GCF_018138715.1). Lineage (NCBI taxonomy): Bacteria > Bacillati > Actinomycetota > Actinomycetes > Kitasatosporales > Streptomycetaceae > Streptomyces > Streptomyces asiaticus. The sequence continues at coordinate 580,337 of NZ_JAGSHX010000001.1, read as the reverse complement.
GATAAGGAGCCGCTCCGCGGCGCGGCCGAAGTTCAGCTCCTCGGCCACAGCGACGAAATACCGCAACTGACGCAGCTCCACGATCGCCATGCTACCCGCGGTGGGAGGCGGCACCCATGAGCCGATGAGTGGCAGGGCTCATGCGCCGACCGATGCCTGCGGTGTGCGGGCTCCCAGCAACGCCAGGCAGTTCGGCCACACCGCGCTGAGCCGGGAAGCGTTGTTGTAGAGCTTGGCGAACAGGACCTGGCCCTCGAGTTGCGCGACCACGGACCGAGCGGCTTCGCGGGTGTCGGCGACGGTGACCTCGTCACGCTCGACGGCTTCGGCGATGACCGAGTCGACCATCTCGACCTGGGTCTCGAAGATCTCTTGCAGCCGCTTGCGGACGGCTTCGGTCTGATTGCTCATCTCCAGGGTGAGGTTCCCGAACATGCAGCCCGAAACGGTCCCGCAGCTCCGCTGGCCGGCGCGCTGGGCGGCCTCCGTCTCCTCGAACAGCTGCCGTAGCCGTTGCAGCGGCCGCGCGTCGCTGTTCAGGATGCGGGTCCAGTCGTGCCGCTGGGCGGTCCAGTGCTCGTCGATCACGGCCAGCGCGAGGGCCTCCTTGGACTCGAAGAAGTAGTAGAAACTGCCCTTGGGCACTCCGGCCGCCTTACAGATCTCGGCCACCCCCAGAGCCGAGTAGCCGCGCAGCTCGATGAGCGACCGCGCAGCGCTGAGGATCTTTTCCCTGGCATCACTCGTCCGTCCCATGTTGCCAGTATACGACCGATCGACTACCTTTTTACTAGACCGGTCATCTACTGACCCATCCGACAACGAACGCCCCCGCACTCTCCGCTGGAGGAGCAGACGCCATGAGTACTGACGCAGCGAACGACCCGATGCACGAGGTGCTGAGGCGCTGGCAGACCGCTTTCGACAGCCACCGGGCGGACCTCATGGCCGACCTGTTCACACCCGACGCCCTGTTCCAGGGATTCGGTCCCGAGACGATCTCCGGCCGGGACGCGGTGCGCGGTTACTACGAGGCCGTTCCGGACTACCGCAGGGCCCATCTCGGGGACGTCCACGGCTACCGGATCGGCGAGCAGGTGGCCGGTGGCTTCGCCGACGTCACCTTCCGGGATCCGACGGGCTGGGAGGCCCCGGTGCACCTGTCGCTGGTCCTCCAGTACGAGGACGGCAGTTGGCGGATCCGCCAGTACCACGCCTCCCGGATCGTCGCTGATCACTGAGCCCGCGACGATCCACGCGATGCCAGGCCGGGCGCGCCGCACGGCCTCGCCCCCCCCCCGCAGGGGCCCAAGAGAGGAAACGCCATGAAAGAGTTCCTGGTCGAGCTCACCACCACCGTCCCCGAGGACACCGACCCGGCCGAGGTCGACCGGCGCCGTGCGGCCGAGGCGGTACGGGCCCGGGAACTGACCGCCGCCGGCCACCTGGCCAGGCTGTGGCGTCCGGTGGGTGAACTGCGCAGCATCGGTCTGTGGCGGGCCGCCGACGAGGCCGAGTTGCATGAGAAGGTGCTCGGTACGCTGCCCCTGTGGCCCTGGATGACCGCGGTGGTCACCGCCGTTCAGCCGCACCCCAATGACCCGGGTGGGGCCGGCGTCACCGGCTGACTCAGTGTCCGGCGTTCTGGCCGCCGTCCACGTGCACGATCTCGCCGGTGACGAACGGGGCGTTCTCGAGGTAGACGATCGCGTTGACCACATCGTCGATCTCCCCCATCCGGCCGAGCGGGTGCATCGCGGCGAGGGCCTCTTGCGTCTCGGGCGGATGCATGGGAGTGCGGATTGTGCCCAGCGCGACGGTGTTGACCCGGATGCCACGGGCCGCGTACTCGATCGCCAGCGCCCTGGTGACCGCGTTCAGTCCGCCTTTGGTCAGCGAGGCGAGCGCTGAGGGCGTCTGTGAGTTGGCGTGGTCGACCAGGCTCGTGGAAAGGTTCACCACGTGGCCGCCACCGTCCCGGGAGAGCATCGCGGCGACGGCGCTGCGGGAAGTTTCGAAGAAGCCACGCAGATTGACCCCGGTCACGAGGTCATAGTCCTCGTCGGTGAAGTCGGTGAACGGCTTGGAGACGAAGACCCCGGCGTTGTTGACGAGTGTGTCGATCCGCCCGAACCGGGCCAGGGTCGCGTCGACGATACGGGCGCCCACGCCCGGCTCGGACACGTCACCACTGACGGTCAGGACGCTGGGATCGCTCGACTCGTCCAGGGAGCGGGCGGTCGCGGTAACCGCGTAGCCGAGCTCGCGGTAAGCGGGGACCAGGGCGGCGCCGATTCCCCGGGAAGCCCCGGTGACGATGGCGACCTTCTGCACGGTGTTCATTCGACCACCGCTCTCTCCGGTTCAGGCGGTAGGTGCGATCCGGGCCGCGGCGCCGGGCAGGTTGCGCCGTGGAAGTGCGCCCGCTCCGCCGAGGGGCCGCTCGATGGAATCAGGTCCCAGGCGCGGTTGCTCCCGCTGTCTCCATCATGCGCCCGACGACGGCGCACCCGCACGCCGGGGCGCCGGCACCGGATTTCCCCGGTGCCGGCGCCCCGGCGTGTCACGTCAGGTGGCGGGGCTCAGTCGAAGAGCGGGCCGACGGCGCGGCTGCGCTTGATCTCGTAGAAGCCGGGTGTGGAGGCGACGGCGAGGGTCCCGTCCCACAGGCGGGCCGCCTCCTCACCCTTGGGCGCCGGTGTGACGACGGGACCGAAGAAGGCGACCTTGCCCGACGGCGTGTGCGAACCCGGCACGGCGATGATGGGACTCCCCACTTCCGAACCGACCAAGGTGATGCCCTCGCGATGCGACAAGCGCAGTGCTTCGTCGTAGCCGTCGGCGTCACCGGCGTCGGCGAGGTCGGCGGGCAACCCGGCATCGCCGAGCGCCGCTTCGATGGTGGCGCGTGTCCTGGGTTCCTGGTCGAGGTGGTATCGGGTGCCGAGAGCGGTGTAAAGGGGCTCCAGCGCGTCGGCACCGAAGGCGATCTGCGCCGCGATCAGGGTGCGGACCGGCGCCCAGGCCCGGTCCATGAGGTCGCGGATGTGTTCCGGCAACTCGTCCAGGCGTGTCTCGTTGAGGACCGCCAGACTCATGACGTGCCAGGTGATGTCGACGGGCCGGGTCTTGCGGACCTCCAGCATCCAGCGGGAGGTCAGCCACGTCCACGGGCAGACGGGGTCGAACCAGAAGTCGACCGGCAGGGGCGACGGTACAGGGGGCATGTGGTGTCCAGTGGTTCAGTGGTCGGTCGGGAAGTCGGTGGAAGCCGTCAGATGGGCCCAGGCGTCGATGTCGTCCTGGAGCCGTTGCCGGCCCTGCTCGATCAAGCGCAGCGCATCGCTGCCGAGCACCAGGTGCACGGGCGGGTCTTCGGCGTCCAGCACGGTCAGGAGGGCCTTGGCGGCGCGGGCCGGGTCGCCGGTCTGGTTGCCGTCCTTGGCCTTGCGGGCGGCGCGGATGGGCTCGAAGACGGCGTCGTAGTCGGGGATGGTGCGCGGGACGCGGACCATCGAGCGCCCGGCCCAGTCGGTGCGAAAGGAACCGAGCGCCAGGGAGGTGACGTGGATGCCGAACTGGGCGACCTCCTGGGCGAGCGAGGCAGAGATGCCCTCGATGGCGAACTTGCTGGCGCCGTAGAAGGCGATTCCGGGCAGCGCGGTGAGACCGGCCATGGACGACAGGGTGACGATGTGTCCACCGCGGCGGCGTCTCAAATAAGGCAGGACGGCCCGGATGGCCGCCACGGTCCCGTAGACGTTGACGTCGAACTGGCGGCGCAGATCATCCATCGAGGACTCCTCGACCGTCCCCTCCACGCCGTACCCCGCATTGCTGATCAGCACGTCGATCGGGCCGATCCCGCGCTCGATCCGGTCGACCACGGTCTGCACCGCGTGCTCGTCCGTGACGTCCAGCTCCATCCCGGTCGCTCGGCCCGGCGCCAGCGCCTCGAATTCTCGGATCTGGTCCGGCTTGCGGACGGTGCCGACGACCCGGTGCCCCGCGGCCAGCGCCTCCTGGGCGAAGGCGCGTCCGAGACCGCCACCGACACCGGTGATGAGGAAAATCTTGCTCATGGAGCCTTCCGTGTGAGGGCAAGGGCGTGCCCGGGCGCCCCGTACCGGCGCCCGGGCGAGCGGTCCGGGGTCAGTGGCCGGCGCTCTGGCCACCGTCGACGTGGAGGATCTCGCCGGTGACGAACGGGGCGTTCTCCAGGTAGACGACGGCGTCGACGATGTCGACGATCTCGCCCATCCGGCCGACCGGGTGAAGGGCGGCGAGGGCGTCGTGGTACTCCGCCGGGTGCATCGGCGTCCTGATGATGCCGAGGGATACAGCGTTGCTGCGTATGCCGCGGGTGGCGTATTCGATGGCCAGGGCCTTGGTGGCCGACTGGAGTCCGCCCTTGGTGAGGGAGGCCAGTACGGAGGTGACCGCGGAGTGGGCGTGGTCGACCAGGCTGGTGGTGATCTGGACAATGTGTCCGCCGCCCTGGCGGAGCATCTGCTCGGTGGCGAGCTGGGTGATGCGGAAGAAACCGCTGAGGTTGACGCCGGTGACCGCGTCGTAGTCCGCCTGCGTGTACTCGGTGAAGGGCTTGGCGACGAAGACGCCGGCGTTGTTGACCAGGGTGTCGATGCGGCCGAAGCGCTCGATGGCGGCACCGGCCACGCGCTCGGCGGTGGCCGGGTCGGCGATGTCGCCCTGGACGGTGAGGATCTCGGGATCGGAAGAGGGGGTGATCCCGCGTGAGGTGGCGACGACGGCATAGCCGAGCTTGCGGTACGCCTCGACCAGGCCCGCGCCGATGCCCTGGGACGCGCCGGTGATGACGGCGACCTTCTGACCGGAAATGCTCATGGTGACTGTCTCCAGTGGGGTGGGGTGTTGTCCGGACCGGCGCTGATCACCGGCCTTTCATGAACATAGACGACCGGTCGACAAACATCCAGGAACGGCGGGAGCGCCCCACCTCCCCCGCACGGCTGTGACCTGTGGTGGGAGGCAGCGCCTACCGGATGGGAGGCAGCCGGTCACACGGATGTCCTGGTCAGACCGGCTCATCCGAGGCATCAAGGCCGAGGAGAGGAGGGGTCCGCACCTCCGCGCGCGTGCTGCCCGTAAGAGGCTGGGCCTACCACGAGGGAGGACGGCGATCGTGGCATTCGCCCTGGTGGCGGGCGCAGTCTGAGGCCATGGGAGCGCAACGCCACCCAGGCTTCCGTACCGCGAAACCGTCAAGGACCACATAGTGACCGCAGCAGCTCCGCGTCCCCACGCCACCGGCTCCCGGGGCGTCCGCCACTCGCCCTGGACTCATGTCGCGCAGGCCGCCGCCGCGCTGGGGGCGGGCATGGGTGTCGGCCGTTTCGTCTACACGCCGATTCTTCCCCTGATGCACGCTCAGGCCGGGCTGTCCGCCGCGACGGGTGCCAATCTCGCCACCGCCAACTACGTCGGCTATCTGCTCGGCGCGCTCGCCGGGACCTTCCTGCCACGTCTGATGCGCTCCCCCGCCGTGCTGCGGAGTTGTCTGGTGGTGCTGGCGGTGTCGCTGGCCGGGATGCCACTGACCCGCGCCACCGCTGCATGGCTGCTGCTCCGGCTGTGCGCGGGCGTGGTCAGTGCGGTGATCTTCGTCATCGCCGTCAGCTCCCTGCTCAGCCATCTGCGTGACCATCCCGCCCATCTGCCCGGGTGGGCCTTCGGCGGAGTCGGGGCCGGTATCGCCCTGTCCGGGTCGCTCGTCCTGGCGCTGCGCACGATCGCCGACTGGCAGGCGGCGTGGTGGGCCGCCGCCGGGCTGAGCGCGCTGCTCGCCCTCCCCGCGTGGTTCCTGCGCCCCGAACCCGCGCCCGCGTCGGTGTCCGCCACCCCCGCGCCCGGAGCGGAGCGGCAGGCGGGCGGCCCGCGCACCCATCGCTGGTTCACCGCGCTCCTCGCCTCGTACACGCTGGAGGGCGTCGGCTACATCATCGCCGGTACCTTCCTGGTGGCCGCGATCGAGCAGAGTTCTCCCGGCTGGATCGGCAGCGGCGCCTGGGTGCTGGTGGGCCTCGCGGCCATTCCGTCCTCCGCGCTGTGGGCGGGGCTGGGCCGGCGCTGGTCCCGCCCCAGCCTCCTGCTGGCCGCGCTGGGCGTCCAGGCCGTCGGCATCGCCCTGCCCGCGCTGATCGGTGGCGTCGCCGCGGCGCTGATCTCCGCGGTGCTCTTCGGCGCCACGTTCATCGGCGTCAGCACTCTCGCGCTGGCGACCGGCGCGCATCTGCGCTTCCCCCGCGCGGTCGCGCTGCTGACGGCCGGATACTCGGTGGGCCAGATCCTCGGGCCACTGGTCGCCACCCCGCTGCTGCGCCACGGGTACCACCAGGCCCTGATCCTCGCGGCCCTCGTCGTGCTGGCGTCCGCCGTCGCGGCGGCCCTCCTCCGGATCGGGTTCCCCCACCACATGCCCGCGCCCGGCCGCCCGGTCGTCCGCGGGGAGCCCGCGGCCGACCGGCGGTCCACGGGCCTCGGCACCGCCGAGGCCCGGGCGGACTGACCTCCGCCTCAGTCGACGAGGTCCAGCGCGGCGGTGACGATGCTGTCGGTGTCGATGCCGTGGTAGCGGTAGACGTCCTCGATCGAACCGCTCTGGCCGAACCGCGACACACCGAGGGTGGTGACGGGCGTGTTCTGGATCGTGCTCAGGAAGGCCAGTGTGTGCGGATGGCCGTCCAACACGGTGACCAGCGGTGTGGCCCGGTCGGCGGGGAAGACCTGGTCGAGGATCCAGCTCGGGTCCCGCGACAGGCCGCGGCGGGCCTGAAGCGCGCGGAAGAGCAGGTCCGGGCTGGTCACACAGACCACGTCGGCGCCGTGGCCGAGGGCGGCCAGCCGGTCGGCGGCGGCCAGGGCCTCGGGGATCAGGGCGCCCATCGCGGCGAGGGTCACCACGGGCTTCTCGTGACGGCGCAGCCGGTACGCTCCCTCGGTCACCTGCCGGCGGCGGCGCTCGCGGGCGGCCGGGTCGCCGGGCACGTCGGCCGCGGACTGGTCGACGGGCCGGGTGGACAGCCGCAGATAGGCCGAACTCCCGTCCGGCCGACCGAGGTTGCCGAGTGCGGTCAGCAGACACCATTCGGTGTCGATCGCGAACGCGGGCTCGTAGGTGACGCAGCCGGGCTGTTCGATGCCCAGCGAGGGCGTGGTGATCGACTGGTGGGCGCCGCCCTCCGGGGCGAGCGTGACGCCGGACGGCGTGCCGACCAGGATCGACTGGCCGCCCGCGTAGATGCCGAACGACCACGGCTCCAGGGCCCGGTTGACGAAGGGGTCGTAGACGACGCCGATCGGCAGCAGCGGCTGGCCCCAGCGGCTCCAGGTGGCGCCCAGCTCGCCGAGCAGGCCGACCAGGTTGGTCTCCGCGATGCCCAGCTCCACATGCTGACCCGTGGGCCGCTCCCGCCAGTGCAGGATCGTCTCGGCGTCATCGGCGAACCAGTTGGGGCGCTCGGCCGGGGACCACACACCGACCTTGTTGAGCCAGCCGCCGAGGTTGGTGGTGGAGCTGACGTCCGGGCTGACGGTGACGATCCGGGCGGCCGCCTCCGGCGCCCGCCGGGTGAGGTCCAACAGGACACGTCCGAGGGCCTGCTGGGTGTTGCCGGAGCCGGTCGGTGCCGGGCGGGCGAGGTCGGCGGGGACCTCGGGGGGCCGCCGCGCCGCGTGTCGGGGGCGGCGCAGCCGCCTGGCGGCCGCCGCGACCCGGGCCGCTTCCGGCGATCCGGCGGCGAAGGCGGCCCACGGCCGGTCGGGGTCCGTTCCCAGCCGGTCGGCCAGGGTCCTCATCTGGTCGGCGGTCAGCAGCGAGGAGTGGTTCTGCGGGTGGCCCTCGGTGGGCAGTCCGTAGCCCTTCACCGTGTACGCGAAGATGACGGTCGGCCGGGTGTCGTCGACGCTGTCGAACGCGTCCATCAGCGCGCCGATGTCGTGCCCGCCCAGGTTGCGCAGCGCCGCCAGCAGCGAGGCGTCGTCCAGGGGGGCGATGAGGTCGGCGATCGGTCCGGCGGTGGAGCCGGTGCCGGGCAGACGCTCGCGCAGTTCGTCGGCGGAGCAGCGCAGCAGGCGCTGGTACTCGGGGTTGTCCATGGCGTCGATGCGGGCGTGCAGGGCCTCGCCGCCCGGCCGCGCGAACAACTCCCGCAGCGCGTGCCCGTACTTGAGGGTGATGACCTGCCAGCCGGCCGCGGCGAACATGCCCTGGAGCCGGTCCGCGGCGATGCCGGGGACGACCCGGTCCAGGGACTGCCGGTTGAGGTCGACGACCCACACCGCCTCGCCCAGGCTGGGCACCATCGGGTCCTGGATCGCCTCCCAGATCGCGCCCTCGTCCAGCTCCGCGTCGCCCAGCAGGGAGTACTGCCGTCCCCTTCCGGCCCCGCTGAAGTGGCCCTCCACATAACGCCGTGCGAGGGCGCCCCACAGGGGGGCGGTGGCACCGATGCCGACCGAGCCGGTGGAGTAGTCGACCGGGTCGGGGTCCTTGGCCCGGCTGGGGTAGCTCTGGAGGCCGCCGAAGGCGCGCAGGGTGGTCAGGTAGGACTCGTCCAGCTCGCCCAGCAGGTAGTTGATGGCGTGCAGCACGGGTGAGGCATGGGGTTTGACCGACACCCGGTCCTCGGCGGTCAGCGCGTGGAACCACAGCGCCGTCATGATCGAGGACATCGAGGCGCTGGACGCCTGGTGACCGCCGACCTTCAGCCCCGAGGGGTTCGGCCGCACCCGGTTGGCGTGGTCGATGATCGCGGTGGACAGCCACAGCACCCGCTGCCCGACCGCCTCCAGCACGGCGAGCTCCTCCGCCCGGGCACCGCCCGAGCCGTTGCCGCCGATCGCTCTCAGCTCCGGGTCCAGGACCATCACCGACCGCCTCCGCTGTCCGCACCACGCCGTGGAAAAACTGAATTTGTGCTCCGCCAGTAGACAGATAGCTCTTCAGCTGCACAAGATGCTGCTCTTTCGTTGAGCATTCTGCTCATGCTCCGGGTCGAATGAGGGACGTCGATTGAGCACTATGAACAGTGAGCGAGGCGTGGACGCCACCGACGCGCGGATCCTGCTCGCCCTCGCCGCCCAGCCACGGGCCACCGTCGTCGCCCTGGCCGAGCAGCTGGGGCTGTCCCGCAACACCGTCCAGGCGCGGGTGGCCAGAATGGAGCAGGGCGGCGCGCTGGGCTCCTTCGAGCGGCGGATCACCCCGAAGGCACTGGGTCACCCGCTCACCGCGTTCGTCACCGCGCGGGTCGATCAGCGCCGGCTGGCCGAGGTGTCCGAGGCGCTGGCGGGCATCGCCGAAGTCGTGGAGGTCTTCGGCCTCAGCGGCGAGACGGATCTGCTGGTACGGGTGGTCGCCGCGGACGCGGAGGACCTGTACCGGATCGCGGGGCGGATCCTCGCCGTTCCGGGCATCGAACGCACGGCGACGGCCCTGGCCATGCGCGAGCTGGTGCCGCACCGCCTCACCCCGCTGCTGCGCCGTGCCGCGGCGGAGTGAGGGGTCACCCAGGCGAGTCCGCGGGGCGGGGTTCGAGGACGAAGGTGTGCCGTAGCACGGTGTACGGCTCGTCGGTCAGCTCGCGGCAGGGCCCGGCACCGGCCTCGTAGGTGTCATAGGACGTGATCAGCGACTCCTTGACCCCGAACACCGGATCCGTGTCGAGGTACGAGTCGTCCGACGGGAACAGCATGGTGGTCACGCGCTGGAAGCCCTCAGCCTCGATCAGCAGGTGCACATGGGCGGGCCGCATCAGCGACCTGCCGGTGGCGCCCAGGAGTTCGCCGACCGGGCCGTCGCCGGGGATCGGGTAGCTGGACGGGCGGATGGAACGGAAACCGAAGTGTCCCGTCTCGTCGGTGCGGAACAGCGCGCGCATGGCCGGGTCGGCCTGGCCGGACACCTCCACGTCGTAGTGGCCGTCCCCGTCACTGTGCCAGACGTCCACCGCCGCGTCGGCCACCGGCGCTCCCGCACGGTTCACGACCCGTCCCTCGAAGAACAGCGGCGTGCCGGGCAGACCCCCGGAGATGTCGGCGGCGTCGGCGTGGTGCGGCCTGTCCTCCCTGAAGAAGGGGCCCAGGACGCTGTTCTGGGTGGTTTCCGTGGGTCGTCGGTTGCTCAGGGAGTCGACCAGCATGGTGATGCCCAGCACATCGGACAGCAGGATGAACTCCTGGCGCGTCGATGTGCACATCTGGCCGGTGCGCGTCAGGAAGTCCACTCCCCGGGCCCACTCCTCCTCCGTCAGCCCGACATCGCGGACGAAGGCGTGGAGGTGCCGCACCAGCGATTCCAGGATCTCCGCGACGCGGGCGTCCTCGGTGTCCCGCATGGTGGAGATCACGGCATCGGTGATGGTGTCGCTGGTCAGATCACGCATGGCGCGCTCCCGTGGTGGTTGGGTGTCGATGACGTTCACGGTGTCTCGCCGACCCGGGCGCGGGTCAAGGGGTGTGCGGCGCCGCCACGTTCATGCCGGGGACCGTACACGGCGGCACCGCCGTGGCCGGAACCATGGCGGTGTGCCTGTGCGTGAGCCTGTGCCTGTGCCTGTGCCTGTGCGGGAGACGATCGGCTCCACCGAGCCATCCGCCGCGCGCGGATGGCCGCGTCAGCCGCGGCCGCCGCCGCAGGTCGATCCGTGGGCCGCGGATGGCGCAGATGAGCCCGCTTCGCCAACTCCTCCTCGTCGACCAGCGTGAGCATCGGCTGGCCCGGCGCGCACAGCATGAACACCACGAACTTGCTCGGGGCGTCCGACAGGGCGTTGCCGTTCTGGTAGTGGATCACGTCACCGCCGGGCTCGAAGAGCGTCTCACCGGCCTTGATCACGCGCTCCGGCACACGGAAGAAAAGGCACCGCCCGCATCTGTGACACGCCGTGCGCCATCAGGGAAAACGCGGTTGGCTCAGCCGAACGCCTCGGTGAGTGCCTTCCCGCACTGGTGTGGATCGCCATCCGCCATCCGCCAGGCGTGGCTGCCGTGGCGCCGGCTCGCGCCCCGCCCGCTGCACCACGCCCGTAGCCACCCCTCCTGGTGGTCGCCTTCGGTCTGTTCCTCCTCTCCTCGAAGATCGATCCCGAGGTGTGAACGCGGCCGGACCGGGCCGGGCCTACGCGCCGGGACCGCTGCCGGTGAGCTGTTCGCGGATCGCGCTCGGCGACGGCGAGTGTCCGGCCGTTGTGCGCCACGGGGTCGTGCACGCATTCCGGAAGGTCGTGGCCGCCGCCGCGGTGGCGGGGGAACCGCCGTTCCGCGGTGTCCTGTTCGGGCCCGCCACCACCGCTAGACTCGCCCGGTGATCAGTGTTCGACGTGTCCCGGAGATGTGGCACCGGTTCGATGTCACGGTCCGGGATCTCCCGCTCGGGCTGCTGATCCTCGCCGGGTCGCTCATCCCGGAGTTCCACAACCACGGGACGCAGCTGGGCGGCCTGCCGGCCCGCCCCTTCGACGCGCTGGCCATCGTGGCGGTCGCCCTCCAGTGCCTGCCGCTCGCCGTGCGCCGGCGGTGGCCGGTGGTCTGTCTCGCCCTGGTGTCGCTCGGCCTCGCCGTCGACCAGCTCCGCGGCTACCACTCGTTCGCGGGCACCGCGATGCCCGTCGCGCTGCTGAGCGTGGGGTCCCATCTGGAGCGGCACCGGCGCGCCACCGCGCTCGTGTTCTCCGTGGCGTATGTGCCGCTGGCGGTCGCGCTGTACCGGCTCGGGTCGGGCGCCGAGGCGCCGAGCGAGTTCGTGATGTACTACCTGGCGCTGGCCCTCCCCTGGGGCATGGGGTCGTGGCTGCGCTCCACCCGGGTCGCGGAAGCCGAGCGCCGCCGCCGCGTCGCCGAGGACACCCGCGCCGCGGAACGCGCCCGCATCGCCCGTGAGCTCCACGACGTGGTGTCCCACCATGTGACGGCGATGGTCGTACAGGCCGAGGCGGCACGCTATCTGACCGCCGCGCCCGAGCGACTCGACCAGGCCCTGACCGCGGTCACCGAGACCGGCAGACGTGCCACCACCGATCTGCGGCACCTGCTCGACCTGATCAACCCCGACCACGGCACCGAGGCCACGACACCGGCTGTCGGCAGACTCCTCACGCTCGTGGAGCAGACCCGCAGGTCCGGGCAGCCGGTGGAGTTCACCGAGGAGGGCACACCGGCGGAGTCGACCGGCAGCGCCGACCTGGTGGCCTACCGGGTCGTACAGGAGGCCCTGACGAACGCCCTCAAGTACGCCCACGGCAGCCGCACTTCGGTCCAGGTCCACCACGGGGAGAGGGACGTCACCGTGGAAGTCAGCACGGACGGCTCCGGCTCGCGGGCCCCCGCCTCGCCCGGTGGGAGCGGGCGGGGGCTGGCCGGTCTGCGCGAACGGGTCGACGTGCTCGGCGGCGACTTCCATGCGGGCGCCCGGACGAACGGCGGCTTCGTCGTCCGGGCGCGGATACCCGCGGGGAGCCCGTCATGACCGAGCCGATCCGGGTCCTGGTCTGCGACGACCAGGTGCTGGTCCGCACCGGACTGGTGACGATCATCGACGCCCAGCCCGACCTCGAGGTGGTGGGTGAGTGCGAAGACGGGCAGACCGCGGTCGACCTCGCCGGCCGGCTGCACCCGGACGTCGTGGTGATGGACGTCCGCATGCCGGTGCTCGACGGCATCGAGGCCACCCGCCTGCTGGCCGGTGCGGGGGTGCGGCGCCCCGTCAAGGTGCTCGTGGTGACCACGTTCAACCTGGACATCTACGTCTACGAGGCGCTGCGCGCGGGAGCGAGCGGGTTCCTGCTCAAGGACGCACCGCCGTCCCAACTGCTGCACGGAATCCGGACCGTGTCCACGGGCGCGGCCCTGCTGGACCCCGAGGTGACACGCCAGCTCGTGGGCAGGTACGCTGCCCGGATCCGGCCTCCCGACGGCGCCCCGGACGACATCCCGCTGACCCCTCGCGAACTGGAGGTGCTCCGCCTCATCGCGAACGGCCTGTCCAACAGCGAGATCGCCGCGACGCTGGTGATCAGCCAGGAGACCGTCAAGACCTTCGTGTCACGCATCCTCACCAAACTCGGGCTTCGCGACCGTGTGCAGGCGGTCGTCTACGCCTACCGCCAGGGCCTGGTGACCTGACGCGCCACACGGCTGACCACCGCCACTCACACCTTGATCAGGTTCTCGCTCATCTCCCAGAGCCGCCGGGCGGACCGCGGGTCGATGGCGTGTGGCACGACATCGGCGGGAGGGTCCTGGTCGATACCGAAGGCGATGGGGGCCGGTTCCTCGTCCAGCGGTGAGATGTCGTTGTCCTTGAGGTAGACACCGCCGATCCCGTCGAGCAGTGGACTGGCCGCCGCGAACACGATGGTGCTCGCCCCCTGTTGCGGGTTCTTGATCCCGCGGTCGGGGTCGACGACCGGCCGGCCGGAATCGTCGAGCAGTCCCATGGCCCGCTGCTGCTCCTCGCCGACCGAGTCGTTCAGGCTGGTGCCGACGACGATGCCCGGGTGCACGGCGTAGCCGCGGATCCGGTCCTGGGACCAGCGGCGGTCCAGCTCGACGGCGAACAGCACATTGGCCGTCTTGGACTGGCCGTAGGCGAGGTAGCCGTCGTAGCCCGTGATGAAGTGCGGATCGTCCCAGCGGATGTCGGAGAGCCGGTGGCCACCGGATGACACGTTGACGACCCGGGCGCCGTGAGCGGCGCGCAGCGCGGGCAGCAGGCCCAGGGTCAGCTGGAAGTGACCCAGATGGTTGGTGGCGAACTGCGGCTCGTAGCCGCGCGCGTCGCGCACCAGGCCGTCGGGGAGCGGCAGACCGGCGTTGTTGACCAGGATGTGGAGCGGGCGGCCGGAGTCGAGGTACCGGGCCGCGAAGGCGTCGATCGAGGCCGGGTCGAGCAGGTCGAGCCGACCGACCTCGACGCCCTCGATCCCGGCCAGCGCGGCCGCGGCGCGGTCCGGGCGGCGCGAGCCGACGGTGACGGCCGCGCCGGCCGCGCTGAGTGCCCGGGTGGTCTCCAGGCCGAGTCCGGCGTGGCCGGCGGTGACGACGGCGTGGGTGCCGGACAGGTCGATGCCCGCGAGCACCTCGGCGGCCGTCGAGGCCGCGGTGAAGCCGGACCCGAGGGGGTGTTGTATGTGATGCATGGATCCACTCTCGGGTGTGTCCCTCGTACGTTGAATACTTGCCCGTTCGGGGTTTTTGCTCGATCGTACGGATATGGCCGACGACCAGCTGTCCGAAGTGTTCGATCACATCGAGATCCGGGGACTGATGTCGAGCGGCTTCGCGGCCCGGGACCACTGGGTGGCGCGCGGCAGCCTCGGCCATCCCCTGAAGTTCATCGCCGTGGCGCGCGGCCGTGCCTGGCTGACCACCGACAGCACCGGGAGCCCCATCGCCCTCGACACGGGCGACGTCGCCATCCTGAACAATCAGGCGTGGCTGGAGCTCCGGGGAGGCGCCGGTGACGGGCCGCCCCGCGACATCGATGTGACCGTGGCGAGCTACACCTCCCTCCGCGAGGACGACGCGGACCACACCGGGGCCGATGTGGTCCTCGGCGGCCACGTCGCCCTCAACCCGGTGGGCCGGACCCTGCTGCTCCAGGCCCTTCCGCCGGTGGGGCATGTCCGGGCGTCCCCCGCCGCGACCCACCTGCGAGACAGACTGGACCAGCTCCTCGACGAGCTGACCGGCGACCGCATCGGCTCCGCGTTCGCCATCCGGCAGCACGGCCAGCTTCTGCTGCTCGACATGTTGCGCGCCTACGTCGACCAGGCCGAGCTCCCCTCGGGGTGGCTGCGGGCACTGACCGACGACCGTCTGCATGCGGCGCTCAGCCTCATGCACGCCGAACCGGCGAAGCCCTGGCGGCTGGAGACGCTGGCGAGCGCCTCGGCGATGTCACGGACGTCCTTCGCCACCCACTTCCGGACCGTGGCGGGCATGCCGCCGCTCACCTATCTCAACCGCTGGCGGATGCTGCTGGCGCAGCGCGCCCTGCGCGACGGCGACGACTCCATTGGTTCGCTGGCATCCGCCCTGGGGTACACATCCGTGAGCGCCTTCAGCTCCGCGTTCAAACGGGAGGTGGGAGAGTCACCGCTGCGCTACCGGCACCGGCTGCGTGACGAGAAGCTCGCCCGTTGAGTCCCAGTCGCGTCGAGGCCGAGCGGAGTGCTCCAGGCGGGTGCCCCTCCTCATCCGTCGGCTACGGCCACGCGCAGAGGCGCCCGGAATGACAGCAGTCCGAGCATCGGTGTGCCCTCCGCGCCTGCCACGAGGCGCGCCTTCGGCAGGCCACGAGCCGCTGCCCGCAGGGCCACCGCGGCTTCCGTTCGCGCCAACGACGCGCCTGGGCAGCGGTGGCGACCGGTGCCGAAGGCCAGGTGGTGGCGGATGTTGGCCCGGTGTGGACACATCCGTTCCGGGTCGGTGAAGACCTCCGGGTCCGAGCCGCTGCCCATGAGCATCAACAGCAGCTGTGCTCCCGCGGGCAGTTCCACTCCACCCAGTTCCACAGGTCGCGCTACCACCCTGCGCCAGGTGGTCACCGGTGGCTCGCGCCGCAGCACCTCCTCCACCCAGGCGCCGGCCGCTTCCTCCTCCTGTGCCACGCGCGGCCACAGTCCGGGCTCGACAAGCGCACGGCGCAGCACGGTGGCGATGAGCTGTCCGGTGGTCGACTGGCCGGCGATGAAGACGAAGAAGCAGGCGGCGACCGCGGTCTGGGGGTCCAGCGGTGCTCCGTCGGGCAGCCGGTGCCGGGCGAGTGCTCCGATGAAGGAGTCGGCGGTGGCCTTGCCGGTGCGCACGGTCGTGGTCAGCCATCGGTGGAACTCACCGGCCCGTTGCGCCAGTTCCAGCTGCCGGTCCGGTGTGGGCCTGCCCCAGAACAGCTCCAGCGAGGCGTCGCTCCAGCGGATCAGCGTGGCCGGGTCGACGTCGTGGATGTCCAGCAACTCCATCAGTACCCGGCAGGGAAGGACTTGCGCGAAGGAGGTGAACAGGTCGTCTTCGCCGTCGGCGTCGATCCGCGCCCGCGCCGCCTCGAGCAGTTCCCCGGCCAGGCGCTCGATCACCGGTACGGCTTCCGCGACGCGCCGTGCGTTGAAGAACCGGGTGACCACCCGGCGCAGCCCGGGATGGCTGTCGGTGCCGTTGTTGGCGAGCGCCGGCGGGAGCTGGAAGCCGGCCCGGGCGAGCACCCGCAGCACGGCCACGGGCAGCGGGGTGACCGCGTGCTGGGCGTTGTCCGGTCGGAAGGTGGCGGGGTCGAGCAGCACCCGGCGGATGTCCTGGTGGCGGCTGACCAGCCACAGACCGGTGCCCGCGTCGTGGTGCACGGGCGCCTGGGACCGCAGCAGGTCCAACCAGGGGTGGGGGTCGCGGACGAAGCCGTCGCCGAACAGGTCCAGACCGCCCAGCGGACCGCCCGCGCCGGGCGGGAGGGGCCCCGCCGCTCCGCTGCCGGGTCCGCCGTCGCGGACCTCCGTACCAGGTGCGGAGGTGTCCAGAGCCGGTATGCGCACGGACGGACGCTAACACGTGGCCGCCCCGGCACCGCCGCCCTTGTGCGCGGCATCACTCGGACGCACGGCGGCCACCCCGGTCGTCCGCACCGGCCCCTCCCCCACCCGCCGACCGGCCACCGGGCGCGTGCCAGAGTACCGGTCATGGCCCAGCACCCCGTCCAGCCGACCACACCCGCCCCGGCCTCGGGCGATCGGTCCATCTCCGCGCCGGATGCCACCGCGCCTTCCGCGAGCCGGGACGATCCGCACCGCGCCCGCCCAGGACATGCCGCCCCGGCCCCGGCGACGGTCTTCGACTGGATCGACCGGCGCACCACGACTCAACTGGGGGTCCCGTATGCCAGATGTGGTCTTCATCGTGGTGACGGTCGCCACGTTCGCCCTCATCGTCCTGGTGACCAAGGGGGTGGAGCGGCTGTGAGCACGGATGAGCGGGGTGAACATCAACGGCTGGGAGGTCCGCAAGGGCGCCGCGGCGGCGGTGGCCACCTGGGTGACCGAGCACGGCGGGCAGTCCGACGCGGAGGTCCGGTCGGTCGTGGACCGGATCTCCGAATCGGGCGGCACCCCGCTCGTGGTCGCCGAGCGCACGTACTCATCGGCTCGGGTGCTGGGCGTCATCCACCTCAAGGACGTCGTCAAGCACGGAATGCGCGAGCGGTTCGACGAGCTGCGGCGCATGGGCATCAAGACCGTGATGATCACCGGCGACAACCCGCTCACCGCGCGGGCGATCGCCGAGGAGGCAGGGGTGGACGACTTCCTGGCGGAGGCCACGCCCGAGGACAAGATGGCGCTCATCCGCCGGGAACAGGCGGACGGCAAGGTGGTGGCGATGACCGGTGACGGGACGAACGACGCCCCGGCGCTCGCCCAGGCCGACGTCGGCGTGGCGATGAACACCGGTACCTCGGCCGCCAAGGAGGCCGGGAACATGGTCGATCTGGACTCCAACCCCACCAAGCTCATCGAGATCGTGGAGATCGGCAAACAGCTGCTGATCACCCGCGGCGCGCTGACCACGTTCTCCATCGCCAACGACGTGGCGAAGTACTTCGCGATCATCCCCGCGATGTTCACCGCCGCCTACCCGGGCCTGGACAAGCGCAACGTCATGCAGTTGCACAGCCCGACCTCGGCCATCGCCTCCGCGATCGTGTTCAACGCGCTGATCATCGTCGCGCTGATCCCGCTCGCTCTGCGCGGGGTGCGCTACCGGCCCTCCTCGGCCGCGGCGCTGCTGAGCCGCAACATCCGGGTCTAACGGCCTCGGCGGGCTCGTCCTTCCGTTCATCGGCATCAAACTGATCGATCTGGTCGTCCAGTTCATCCCGGGACTGCGCTGACCCACGACACAGAAGAAGGCCATCATCATGCCCAGCCGGCTTTCCCCCGTGGTCCGGAACCATCTGTCGGCCCTGCGGATGCTGCTCGTGTTCACCGTCCTCGCCGGGATCATCTATCCGCTCGCCGTCACCGGCGTGGCCCAGGCGGCGTTCTCGGACCAGGCGAACGGCTCGCGGGTCGAGCGGCACGGCGAGACCGTCGGCTCCAGCCTGCTCGGGCAGAACTTCAACCTGCCCGAGAGGAACCCCGAGGACCCGGACGAGGTGCCCAGGCCCCACCCGAAGTGGTTCCAGCCCCGCCCCTCCGCCGGCGGATACGACCCGCTGGTCTCCGGCGCGTCCAACCTCGGCCCGAATGACAAGAGCCTGGTCAAGACGGTCAAGGAGCGGCGGGCCGCGATCGCGGAGTTCGACGGCGTCGATCCGAAGGACGTACCGGCGGACGCCGTCACCGCTTCCGGCTCCGGGCTCGACCCGCACATCTCGAAGCGGTACGCCTACGAGCAGGTCAACCGCGTCGCCAAGGCTCGCGGCCTGACGGCGGCGAGCGTGCGCGAGCTGGTCGCCGACCATGTCCAGGGCCGCGTCATCGTCTTTCTGGGCGCGGAACGCGTGAATGTCGTCGAACTCAACGCCGCACTGGACGAAGGCCGCCGCACCCACCGGGGCACACGAGCGGCGGACCCACTACCCGCGCATCTGTCTCGCCGCCCTGCGCCGCAAACTGGCGGCCCCGATGGGATCACAGCATTCGGTTCAGTTCATTCCCGGCGTCCTCGTACCCGGCGTCGGAGATCCGTTGCAGCTCGCGCAGGTCGCCGGTCGCGGCCGCCCGCCGCGTGAGCAGGAACCCGGCTCGCATGGATCCCTCGTCCAACAGTTCACTCAGCTCCTCGAGGTCGCCGACCCCGTCGGCGAGGTCGGCCAGCCGGTCCAAGGCGGCCTCGTTGCCGGCATCGGCCAGCTCACGCAGGGTCTCCCGATCGATGTTCGTGTTCGCCATGGCGTCATGGTGCGACCCTGCCCTTGGGGAAAGGTCAAGTGGGACGATGGCTCCGTGATCACCATCGGGCAGCTGGCCGGGTACGTCGGGGTGTCGACCAAGACCGTTCGCGTCTATCACGACAAGGGGCTGCTTCCCGAGCCCGACCGTGATGCGTCCGGCTACAGGCGGTACGGCGCGACCGACGTCATCGATCTGATCAAAATCCGGACACTCGCCGAGGCCGGTGTGCCCCTGGCGCGGATCAGGGACCTACGATCGGCGACTGACGCGCAACTCCTGCAGGCGCTGCGGGAGATCGACGACGAGCTCACCGCCCGCATTCGTGACCTGCGGGCGACGCAAGGGCGCTTGCGTCGACTGGCCGCCGGGCGTCTGACACCCCTGCCCGCAGAGGTCAGTACCTATCTGGAGCGTCTGGCCTGCTGGGGATTCACCCCCCGTTGGGTGGATCTACAGCGCGACCTGTGGATCCTCGTCTTCGCCGCTCACCCGGACCAAGCGACCACACTGTTCCAGGAGCAGGCCGAGATCCTGACCGCGCCCGCGCTGCGGCTGCTGTTCCTCGACTACGACCAAGCTCACGACCTCGACGCCGACGACCCTCGCGTCGACGACCTCGCCCGCCGGATCATCGACGCGACCCGGGAACGGTACGGCCCCGGCGAACGGCCCGAGCGGGATGCGGCCTCCGAGGTCCCCGCACTCATCCAGAGCACGGTCAACGCCGCGTCCCCGGCATGGCGGCGAATCGACATGCTCATCCGCGCACAACTGAACGCGTGACGCCAGCGCTACGGACGTGTAATCCCACCTTCAGGCCGACACGATCCCGCCAACGGCCGTCCCGTGAGGCTCGATTCGTCCGGCAGGAACCCGGAAGTGTAGCCTGAGCACACCAGATCAACTTTACCTGTCCCAGCGGGGCAAGCCCGTTGCCGTCATCGTGAAGGTGACACTGATGTTGGACTACGGCCTTGACATGTCCAATGTAGAGCACGACCTCGCTCTGCCCGACTTGGTGGCTGAAGGCGACGAGCTGGACGCCCTGGTATCAGCGCAGACCGACTGGTCCACGCCTACGCCGGCGGCGGGGTGGACGATCGCCCACCAGATCGCTCATCTTGCCTCAGCTGATGCGAACGTCCTCATCGCCATACGGACCCCGGACGCGTTCGACGCCGTGCTGAAGCAGGCAGAGACCACAGGCAGCCAATACGCTGATCTCGACGCCGCCGCGGGAGCAGCCAAACCGCGATCAGCGCTGCTGGAACAGTGGCGTGTCGGCCGAACCGAGGTAGCAGCGGCGCTACGTGACATTCCACTCGACCATGGGTTTCCGTGGTATGGCTCGCAGCTGACCGCGGCGCTCATGGTGCCGCTCCGACTCATGGAAACGTGGGCTCATGGGCAGGACATTTTCGATGCACTGGGTGTCCCCCGCCGTCCCACGGGTCGGCTCCGGCATGTGGCCTCGTTGGGAGTAATAGGGCGAGAGTTGTCGTTCCATGCTGCCCAGTTGTCCGTTCCGGCAGAGCCGTTCCGCGTCGAGCTGACCCGTCCCGACGGCCAAACCTGGGTATGGGGCCCGGAAGATGCCATGCAGCGGGTTCAGGGAAGTGCCCTCGACTTCTGCCTTCGAGTCACCCAACGCAGGTCCCGAGCCAAAACTGACCTCACGGCGATCGGCGAGGATGCGCAGAAGTGGCTTGATATTGCTCGCGTTTTCCTCTGAAGAGGCAAGGAGCGATCTGCCGATCGGGCTACTCAGCAAAGGGGGCTGGCGGACAAGCCTGGTCAGATAACGCCACCAGGATCAGAACCCGCGCCGAGCGGCGGGGCGGGCAGACGGGCCCAGCGCTCGGCGCCGCGGCCTTCGCCTTCCCGCGCGACGACGGCGCGGCGACGGCGCCACGGCGGGCCAGGTGCACCGTACAGGTGTCGGAAAACCTTCGAAGCGGTCGCCTCGATGTCGGTTCTCCGAGCTCTGCGGGCTGTGGCTGGCTCCTGGACGGGACTGGCTGGAAAGTGATCGCCGTGTCGGCGACCCGCCGCACTGAATGGGGAGTATCTGTGAACGTCGGAACAACTGCGAACGGGGCACGGCAGAGGCCGAAAGCCACGCTCGTCATGGCCTGCGTCGGGGTGTTCGTCGCCTATCTGCCGGTCACCAGTGTCTCGGTGAGTCTTCCCGCCATCCAACGGGCCCTGCACGCGTCGACATCTCAGCTGTCGTGGATCACCGATGCGTTCGTCCTGCCCATGGCGGCCCTCATCCTGAGCGCCGGTGTCTTTGGAGACGTACACGGCCGCAAGAAGGTCTTCCAGGCGGGCTTGTCGTTCGCCGTCATCGGAGCCGCCGTCGCCCTGAGCGCGCAGTCGGTCCAGGTGCTGTGGGCCGGGCAGGCCCTGGCCGGGCTGGGCGCGGCCGCGCTGCTGCCCACCACGCTGGCGCTGATCAGCCACGCGGTGCCCGATCCGCACCAGCGCGCGAAGTTCGTCGGGCTGTGGGCGGCGGCCCTCATGACGGCACTGGCCGTCGGCCCCCTGATGGCGGGAGTCATCCTCGACCACGCCGCCTGGCGCTGGATCTACCTGCCGACCATACCCGTGGCCGTCCTCACCATGGTGATCGCGGCGCCGCTGGTGGCCGACTCCCGGGCGCCCGGCTCCCGCCGGCTGGACTGGCCCGGCCAGATCACCGCCGCGCTGGCGGTCACTTCGCTCGTCTACGGCGTGATCGAGGGCGGCGCCGACTCCTTCTCCGAGCCCCGGGTGATCGTCGCGCTTTCGCTCGCGGCCGTCAGCGCCCTCGCCTTCATCCTGGCCGAACGGCGCAGTGCCAGCCCGATGCTGGACCTGGCGCTCTTCCGCAGCCCGGCGTTCAGCGCCACGACGCTGATCGCGATGATCAGCTTCCTGGGGCTGATCGGTTTCTTCTTCGCCCTCAGCCTCTACTTCGGCATGGTGCAGCGGCTCGACACCCTCGACGCGGGCTACCGGATGCTGGCGGTATCGGCGGTGTGCCTGCTCGTCGGGGTGGTGGTCGGGCCGTTGATGCGCCGGGTCTCGGCGCGCGTCCTGATCACCACCGGACTGTTGCTCACCGCGGGGGCCCTGGTGTCCCTGACCGCCCTCGACGCGCACACGCCGTTCGGTGCGCTGGCCTGGCGACTGGCTCTTCTGGGCCTCAGTCTGGGCCTGGTCGTCACACCCATGACCGCCACCGCCGTCGCCTCCGTGCCGCACCGCCTGGCCGGTATGGCGGCAGCGGGCAACAACGCCTTCCGGCAGGTCGGCGGCGCCCTCGGCCCGGCCGTTCTGGGCGTGCTGCTGACCACCAGGACCGCCGACACCCTCCCCGGCCATCTTCAGGCCGCCGGCGTCGACGGCGCGACCGCGCAGCGAATCACCGCGGCCGTGGAAGCCGGCGGGCTGGGGACAGTGGCCCGGATGGACCTGGGAGCGGACACCGGCCGCGCCCTGGGCGCCTTGTCCGCGGCCTTCCTCGACGGCCTTCACCTGTGCCTGATCGTGGCCGCGGCCCTCGCGCTGCTCGCCGCCATCGTCGGGGCGGTGCTGCTGCGCACCCCGCGGGCCTCGGTCCCGGCGGCACCCGAGGAGGCGAAACCGTCGCCCGCGGTGGAGCCGGAGCCGGTAGCGGTGGAGCCGGTAGCGGTGGAGCCGGTAGCGGTGGAGCCGGTAGCGGTGGAGCCGGTAGCGGTGGAGCCGGAGCCGGTATTGGTCGGCGCAGCCGCTCCGCATGGTCCGGCGCGGGCCTCACTCCGGCAGCCGGGCGGCCGCGGCTCCGTGAGCGACAAGGCCGCCGCCTCGACCGAGACCGGTCCCGGACCACTTCTGAACGGCCGGGTCCGTGACGCCGCCGGCGATGGGATGGCGGGCGCCACGCTCACGCTGATCTCGACGGCCGGGCGTCAGGTCGGCCGGGCGGTGGCCCACAGCGCCGGCCGCTACGAGCTGACCGCCCCGGCGGCGGGGTCGTACGTACTGATCACCGCGGCGGATGGCCACCAGCCCCAGGCGACCACGGTGGTGCTGCACGAGGAGCCGCTGCCCCATGACGTGGTTCTGACCGGGGCCGGCGGGCTCGTCGGCAACGTGGTCTCGGCCGATGACGGGGTGCCTGTGGAGGATGCCGTGGTCATGGTCACGGACGTTCGCGGCGATGTCCTGGCCAGCGGCATGACCGACGCCTCCGGCGGGTTCGGCTTCGGTGAGCTGCCCGCCGGCGACCACACCCTCACGGTGAACGCCCCCGGGTTCCGGCCCGTCGCCCTCCCGGTTCAGCTGGCCGGCTCCGGAGTCACCACGCTGGAGGTGCCCCTGCGGTCGGGCGCGCGGCTGCGGGGCGTCGTACGAGCGGGTGCCGGCCGCCGAGCCCTCACCGACGCGCGGGTGACGCTGGTGGACGCGGCCGGAAACGTGGTGGGCACCACGACCACCGGCTCCGACGGCGCCTACTCCTTCACCGACCTGGACGCGGGCAGCTACTCGCTGATCACCGCCGGATACCCGCCCGTGTCCACCACGGTCACCCTGAACGGCCAAGGCATGGACAACGTGCACCTGGAGCTGGCTCACCCGGACAACTGAGAAGACCCGACGGTCACCGGTCGCGGAGGAGCACCCTCTGGACGGATCATTTCACTGACATCCACCCCGAACAGCAGGAGAAACCAGTGCAGCCCCAAGCGCCCGATCCACTCGATCTGAAGCTGCTGCAAGCACTCCAGCTCGACGGTCGGGCGCCGTTCAACCGGATCGCGCATGCCCTGGGGGTCTCCGACCAGACCGTCGCCCGCCGCTTCCGTCGGCTGGGCGCCACTGTGCAGCTGCGCGTGCTCGGCATCACCGACGAAAGCCGGCTCGGCCGCGGCACCTGGCTCCTCCGCCTGCGCTGCACGCCGGACGCCGCCGAACAGCTGGCGGGCGCCCTCGCCCGGCGCCCCGACACCTCCTACGTCAGCGTGATCTCGGGCGGCACGGAAGTGATGTGCGCGATGAAGCCACGCACCCGGCAGGCCCGGGACGAACTCCTCCTCGACCGCCTCCAACGCACCCCCCGCGTCACCTCGGTCAGCGCCCACTGTCTGCTGCACCACTTCTGCGGAGGCCCCGTCGGCTGGCTCAGCAAGATCAACGCCCTCAGCCCGGGCGAACAGGCGGCCCTCAGCCCGCCACCCACCGAACCGGCCACCGCCCCCGTCGTCCTGGAGGACGCCGACGAAGCGCTGCTCGCCATCCTCAGCCGCGACGGCCGGGCCCCGCTCACCGAACTCCAGGCGAGCACCGGCCTGCCGGAATCCGCGGTCAAACGGCGCCTGGACCGCCTGCGCTCCACCGGAGTCCTCTACCTGGACGTACAGTTCGACCACGAGCACCTCGGCAACGACGTCGTCGCCATGCTCTGGCTCACCGTCGCCCCGGCCGCCCTCGCCGACGTCGGCCACGCCCTCGCAACCCATCCCGAAGTGCGCTTCGCAGCAGCCACCACCGGCCAGGCCAACATCGTCGCCGCCACGCTCCATGCCGACGCCGGCGGCCTGTACACCTACCTGAGCAACAAGATCGGAGCGCTCGACGGAGTCCACTCCATCGAGACCGCCCTCACCTTGCGCGAGGTCAAGCAACTCACCTACGAACCTGGCCGCTGACTCCGCCTTCCAGGACGGAGGCCCGGCCCACGACGGCCGCGCACCCGGCGACCGCGGTGGTCGTGACCGATCCGCGGGCTCCGATCGGCCAGACTCCCGTACGTGTTCTGCTACGTGGCGATGGCGGAGCCACGGTCCATGTGGACGGTGGCTCCGCGAGCGCCTCTCTGCCTGCACGTGCGCGTGCTCTGTCTGTGTGAGCGTGATGAGTCGACGGCCCGTGCCGGGGCGACTCGAATCGCAGCCGCGGCACGGGTCCGTTTCGGGTGCGGAGTGGACTACAGGTCAGAAGCGATGCTCAGGAAGGCAGAGCCCACTGTTGGTTGGCCTTGCCATGGCAGGTCCACAAGTGGAGCGGTGTCTCGTCGCCCCAGGTACTGCCTTCGGCGTCCAAGCACTTCCCGGAATGCGGATTGCGCACGGTGCCGTCGCCCTCCGCCTTCCACTCCTGTGCGACCGTGCCGTTGCAGGAGTAGAGCTGGATCTTCGTGCCGTCGGCGGAGCCCGCGCCCTTCACATCAAGGCACTTGCCGAGCGCGCGCATCGTCCCGTCGCCCGGGAGCGTCCACTGCTGGGCGTCGGTCCTGTTGCACCCATACAGCTGGATCTGGGTCTCGTCAGCGGAACTGGCGCCCTTCACATCCAAGCACTTACCGAGCACGCCCTTCACCTCGCCGGTGCGTGAACTCGACGTCTTCGCACGGACGTTGCGGAACGACACCTGGTCTCCGTCGCTGTGGTTCTGGAGACCGACGTACCCGTCCTGGAGGCTGCGAGTCGGGTCGGTGTTCGTGAAGTCGTTGATCTTCACACCGTTGAGGAAGACCTCAAGCCGCTCACCGGTGACCTTGATCTCGTACGTGTTCCACTCGCCGGGCGGGTTGAGCGCGGCGTCCCGGGCCTTGATGTCGGGGGCTTTGGCGCCGTAGACGGCCCCCGTGGTGTGGTCCGGGCTGTCGGTGGCGTCGATCTGGATCTCGTATCCGTTCTCCACCGCTGAGTTGGGGTCGTCGGAGGCCGGGAAGCCCACGTAGACACCGGAGTTGTCGTCACCGCGCATGCGCCAGTCGAGCTTGATGGAGTAATCGCCTTTCAATTCCTGCGCGTCGTACCAGAGCAGGCCCATGCCGCCCTTGGTGGTGAGGGTGCCGTCCGACAGCTCGAACGAACCCGGCCCTGCCTGCTTCCAGCCTGTGGTGCCGCTGCCGTCGAACAACGCCTTGTAGCCGTTCTCAGGGCGGCAGTCCGCCTTGCTCATGCCCGCTACCCAACGGATGCCGCCGAGCAGCTGCTTCTGGAAGGCCGGGTCGGTGTACGCCTCGTCGGTGTGCCCGAGTCCGGTGTAGAAGGAGCGGCCGCCCTCGTAGTTCTGGCACCAGGTGATCGGGTGATCACCTTTCATGTTCCCGCCCGAGTAGCTGGACTCGTCCAGCGAGGCGAGGACATGCACCGTGGAGCGGGGGTTGGTGCGGTAGTTGTACCACTCGTCGAACCGCTCCCCCGTGCTGCCCAGGTGCGCGGTGGCGGGGTGTGCCCGGTCCTCCACCTTGACCTTGGCGTTCTGCTGGGCGGGGTGCGAGTCGAACCAGGCCCCCACGAGCTTGCCGTAGAACGGCCAGTCGTACTCGGTGTCGGCGGCGGCGTGGATGCCCACATAGCCGCCCCCGCCCTGGATGTACTCCTCGAACGCGCTCTGCTGGGCGGAGTCGAGGACATCCCCGGTGGTCGACAGGAACACGACCGCCTTGTACTTGGCCAGGTTGTCGGCGGTGAAGGCCCCGGCGTCCTCCGTGGCGTCCACGGTGAAGCTGTTCGCCGCGCCCAGGCCCCGCAGGGCGGTGATCCCGTCATCGATGGAGGAGTGTCTGAAGGCCGCGGTCTTGGAGAAGACGAGAACGTTGTACGCGGGGTCGGCTGCCGCCTTGACCGACCCGGCCGGCTTGTCCTGCTTCACGGATTCCGGGGAGGCCACGGCTGGGGATGCCGCGAGGCACAGCAGCACGCCCGAGAGCCAGCATGCCGTCTTGGTGAGATGCATGCGCATGATCTGGTGTCTCCCTTCTGCTAGGGCAGGGTCCACTGCTGGTTGGCCTCGCCGTGGCAGGTCCACAGGTGCAGGCGGGTGCCGTCGCCCCAGGTGCTGCCCTCGGCGTCCAGGCACTTGCCGGAGTGCGGGTTGCGCAGGGTCTTGTCGCCTTCGGCCTTCCACTCCTGGGCGACGGTGTTGTTGCACGTGTAGAGCTGGATCTTCGTGTCGTCCGCGGTGCCCGCCCCCTGCACGTCCAAGCACTTCCCGAGCGCGCGGATCGTGCCGTCACCGGGCAGTGTCCACTTCTGGGCGTCGGTCTTGTTGCAACCGTAGAGCTGGATCTGGGTTTCGTCGGCGGAGTTGGCTCCGGCCACGTCCATGCACTTGCCGTTCACGCCCTTCACCTCGCCGGTGCGCCGGCCACCGGAGTCGCCCATCGTGAACGTGAAGTCGTCGAGGTCGAAGAGGGCTCCGCTGCCGCCCTTGAAGACCAGATAAAGCTTGGTGGTCCTGTCGGGCACGTCCTTCAGGGACGACTCGACATCGGTGAACGTCTCCCAGCCTCCGGTCGGCTTGACCTCGACCGAACCGTGCAGCGGGCCGGTCGGGGAGTCGGTGTGCACCTCGAGCGTGCCGCCCGCTCCGCCGGAGGAGACACGGGCCTTGACCTTGCCGGCTCCGGTGAGCCGGTACGGGTCGAAGGCGATCCAGTCACCGTTGTGGGTGTCCCCCACCGTCTTGCCGCCGTGAGCCGCGTCCTTGTTGATGATCTTCACATTGCCGCTTTGGGTGGCGAAGTGCTCGGCCTGGCGGGTGTGCGGCTGGAGAATGGCCTGGCTCTTGCCGGTCAGGGGCTGCTGGCCGTTCGCCCCCTTGTCGGTGTACTCGGCTCCCACCACTCCGAAGATGTTGGCGTTGTGGTCGTGCTCACCGTCGACGGGCGGGTGGAGAGTGCCTTCGCAGCCCTGGGCCCTGGTCAGCTCATGGGCGTGGCTGTCGTGGCCGAGGCTGAAGCGGACGGTGACCTTGGAGCAGTCGATGTCCTTGTCCTCGGGGTCGGTCACCTTGACCTTGAAGGGGACCGGGTCGCCGAACTCGTACAGCGAGCCGTCGCCGGGGGTGGTGATCTCCACCTTCGGCTTGGTGTTGCCCACGACGACGCGCACGTTGGCGCTGCCGGTGTGTCCCTGGGGGTCCTTGGCGGTGAAGGTCGCCTGGTAGGTGCCGTTCTTCTCGTACGTGTGGGTGGGGGTGAGGCCCTCCCCCTTGGCCCCGTCCCCGAAGTCCCAGGCGTACGTCAGCTCCTTGCTGTCGCCGTCGGTGGCCTTGCCGGTGAAGGAGACCTTCAGCGGGGCCACCCCGTCGGTGTGGTCGGCGCTCGCCTCGGCGATCGGAGTGAGGCCGTCCTTGGCGTACTCGATGCGGTACAGCGCGGAGTTGGCGTCACCGCCGAAGCTACCGGTGCCGTAGTCCAGGACGTACAGTGCTCCCTCCGGACCGAAGGCCATGTCCATGACCTGCGTTCCGGCCCACGGGAAATCGTTGATCTTCTGGACGGTGCCGTCGTCGCTCTGTTCGATCCGCTTGATCCAGCGGCGCCCGTACTCACCCGCGAAGAAGTTACCGTCGTACTCCTTGGGAAACTTCACCGACGACGTGGAGCTCTCGTCGTAACGGTAGACGGGTCCGGCCATCGGGGACTCGCTGCCGGTGCCGAACTCCGGTACGGAACCGCCGTCGTAGGGGATCCATGCGGGCTGCGCGGGTGGCAGGTCGGTGAGGCCGGTGTTGAACCGGGAGTCGTTCTTGGGCGCGTTGCAGTCGAACTTCGAACCCGACGTGCCGGTGGCGAAGTCGTAGTCGACGTAGGCGTCGTTCTTGCCGGTGCAGTACGGCCAGCCGAAGTTGCCCGGCTTGGTGATCCGGTTGAACTCGACTTGCCCGCCGGGCCCCCGGTCCGGGTTGGCGGAACCGGCGTCGGGACCGTAGTCGCCGACATAGACAGTGCCGGTCTTCTTGTCGACGCTCATCCGGTAAGGGTTGCGGAAGCCCATCGCGTAGATCTCGGGACGGGTCTTGTCGGTGCCCTTGGGGAAGAGATTGCCGTCGGGGACGGTGTAGGAGCCGTCGTCGGCGACCTTGATGCGCAGGATCTTGCCGCGCAGGTCGTTGGTGTTGCCGGAGGAGCGGCGGGCGTCGAAAGCCGGGTTGCGCTTGTCCCGGTCGTCGATTGGGGTGTAGCCGTCCGAGGCGAAGGGGTTGGTGTCGTCGCCGGTCGACAGGTAGAGGTTTCCGTCCTTGTCGAAGTCGATGTCGCCGCCGACGTGGCAGCACAGGCCACGCGACGCCGGCACGTCGAGGACCTTCTTCTCGCTCCCCAGGTCCAGGGTGCCGTCGTCCTTCAGGACGAAGCGGGAGAGGCGGTTGGACCCGTCGAACTTCCCTAAGTCGTCGGCGCTTCCCTCACCGGGCGCGTCGCCGTCCGGGGTGTCGAGCTTGGGCGCGTAGTAGAGATAGATCGCCCGGTTGTTCTTGAAGTCCGGGTCGACGCCGACGCCTTGCAGACCCTCCTCGTCGTGCGAATAGACGGACAGCTTCCCGGCAACGCTCGTTGACCCCGCCTGGTCGGTGAGGCGCAGGGTGCCGTCGCGCGAGGTGTGCAGGACACTGCGGTCCGGCAGCACGGCCATGGAAATCGGCTCGCCCACCTCGTCTGTCCCCTTGGCCAAGGGGATTTGAGCGAACATCGGGTCAGCGGCAGCGCGGGTTTGCTTTCCGTCGCGACCTACGTGACCCACGTGGGCAGCGGCCACTGTGGGCGTACTCACCGCGAGGATCAGCCCGGCGAACAGGGCTGTCCGTTTGCGATGTACTGCGAGTTGGGGGCGGTCTCTATGCACGGGTCGTCCTCCATGTGAAGGGTGGGAACCGGAATACGAGAGGTGCACGGCATGTGCGGGTGAGTTCGTCCGGACCGTAGTCCTCTTTCATCTGGCCCGAAAGACCCTGTGCAGTGCTGGAGTTAACTTTTTCCATTCGGAGGACAAACTATTTTCTGGCAGGCCGACAGCCCCGCTAGCCCTTGCCTTCCCAGCGGGGCGATGGGGCGGTCGAGAACCGCGCTCTACCTGCGTAACTCTTCTAGTGATCGCGCCTGTTGAATTCGGCTCTTGAAACTGCCTGCGACTCAGCGCCTACGACAAGAGGGTGAACTGCCGCACGCTTGCGCACCGATTTGATCTCGCCCCACCCCTCCAGACGATCACTCCTGGGCATGGGTGCCCTGGCCCTCATCGCCGACCCTCTCCTCATGCCGCGAGGAGCACTCAGCGCTTCGGCCGCCGGTCACCACAGGCACCCCAGCCGTCGGGGACATCGCACTGCGCGTCGACCCCAACGCCGATTTCGGCGGCGCGAAACCAGAGCTGCGCCCCGAGGCATACCGCCTGAAGGTCGCTGACGGCGTGGTCGACATCGTGGGCGGAAGCGACAAGGGCCTCTACTACGGAACCCGAACTCTCCTGCAAACCGTCCTCGGCTCCCCGGACCACGCGAGCCTGCCCGGCGAAACAGCCGTCGACTATCCCAACTACGCGATACGCGGCTTCATGCTGGACGTGGGGCGACGCTACTTCACCCCCGAGTTCATCACCTCGTATTTGCGCTGGATGGGCTGGTTGAAGCTCAACGCCCTCCAACTGCACATCAACGACAACGAAATCAGCGCGCGCACTCCAGGGCCTTCGTCGAGTTCAAGCCCGAGCTGGGCCTCGACAGCGGAAACTCCGACCATCTGGACCTGAGCAAGCCGGAGACCATCGCCTTCATGAAGAGCGTGTTCGCCGAATTCGTCCCCTGGTTCCGGGGGCCTACCGTCCACATCGGCATCGACGAATACCCAACGAGCCTGGCCGACCAGTTCAAAGAGTACGTCAATGAGCTTTCTCCCTACGTGCGTTCGCTCGGCAAGAAGGTCCACGCCTGGGGTAGCTCGTAGCCCGCGCCGCCCCGGACACGAGCTGATCGACAAGAGCTTCCACGTCCTCGCCCAGAAGATGTGGTCCGGCGCGGCGGCAGGCACTGACTACGGTGCCTTCCAGAACCGGGTCGCCACCGTGGGCAAAGGCCCCGGCACCACCTACCTCGGCTCCGGCCGAACCCCCGGCGACCTCGGGTATCACCGCCCGGCGACCGCGTCCTCGACGGAGACCCCGGCTTTCCCCGCCTCCTTCGCTGTCGACGGTAACGCCTCCACCCGCTGGTCCAGTCAGTACCGCGGACAAGGAGTGGCTGAACGTGGACCTCGGCAGCGAGCAGCGCATCACGTCCGTCCGCCTCAACTGGGGGGTGGCGTACGGGAAGGACTACGACATCCAGGTCTCCGGTGACGGCACGTCCTGGGGCACCGTGGCTCAGCGCCGAGGCCGCACCTCGGCCGGAAGCGACACCCTGGCCTTCTCCGCAACCACGGCCCGCCACGTCCGTAGGCAGGGCATCACCCGCGGAACCGGCTACGGCTACTCGCTCTATCCCGTCGAGGTCTTCGCCTGACGGGCAGGGCCGACAGGAAGCGCTGCACAGGGAGAACGAGCGCCTGGTGGCGGTCAGCGACACATTGCCGGGCTCGGCGCCGTCGTGGTCGGCGCTGACCAAAAAGCCGCCCTTGGCCCGCAGGTTGCTTAGGTGGGCGGAGCGACCGGCCGGGTTGCAGAGGAAGAAGCGGATCGTGCCGTTGACCGACTGCAGCTGCGTGGCGTTGATGGCGTCGGTTGCGTCGGCGGTCTCCAGATCTCCGCCGCCCTCAATGATGCGCAGGTTCGGCCTCAGTTTCGAGGCGATGACGTTCTTGAAGGTGGTGAACGGATTAGGTGCCGGGTAGCCGACGTGGGCGGCGATCGCGAAGCTCTTGGCGAAGTTGTAGTTGCGGGACCAGCTCATGACGTCGAGCGTGGCGGAACGGCGGGATAGCCATCCAGCGGCGGCCCAGCCGGGGACGGCGGGAGCGACGACGAGGCCGAGACCGAGCAATAGCGAGGTCCGGCGGGCCATCTTCGACAGGGGTTCGTTCATGCCCGCCCTCCTTGACGGATGGAAGTGAAGTGGGTGAGGCGATGAAGAAGATCAGGATGGACAGGGTCGCCAGGGCCACAGCAGAGGGAACACGACCTGCCAGAAGACCTCACGGGGGAAGGCGTCAGGAGCGACACCAGTGCGGACACGCCTCCGGTGCGAGTATTAATAATGGAAGAGGTTTTAATATTTGGCTCAGCGTTAGGATGCTGGCACCCGAGAGCGACAACGTCAAGAGGTCGAAAAGGCCACGTGCTTCCCGGCACTGGTTCGGGGCTCCGCCGAGCCGCGCGACCACCATGGCGACCCTCCGCGTCGTCCACGCGGAAGCCGCGACCCCGCCGGGCGGGCGCGACCCGGGCGGCCTCTCACTGACCGAGATCACCCAACGCGCGGGCGCGCCCGCCGATGTGTGCACCTCGGTGAGCATCCACAACGATGTACGGCCGTCCTTCTCGCTGAAGACGGCGGTATTCACGGTGGCGCACTTCTCCGCCTCTTTCGGGGTCATCCCGGGTGCCCCCTCGAAAACCTCGGCCCAGACGATCCAGCGTGCGCGGGACGCGCACTCTCTCGACCCGTTCCAGCTCGATGTCGCTCGTGGCGGAAGGGCCGGAAATGAGGGTCACCGGGCGATGGGGCACGAGGCGGCGCACGGCATCCGGTACGTCCGCGGCGATGTCATCGGCGCGTACGACACACAGGTGGTAGTCGGGCAGGAGGGTGAGGACGCGTCGGCCCTGGCCCGGCCCACCGTCCAGCCGAGGCGTCGTCCGCGACGTCAGCGGTGTGACCGCGCAGGGGCGGCTGCGCCGCATCGGTGGGCGTTCAAGCCTCTGTAACCTCCTCTTGGGCGGCCCGGTCCGCCGCCCAGAACGTGCCGTCCGGATAGCGGTAGGTGTCGATCGACTCCGGCCGCATCTGCGCCGAGAAGCCGGGAGCCGTCGGCGCGACGTAGTGTCCGTGCGCCATGCGGACCGGGTCGGTGAAATGGTCGTGGAGGTGGTCGACGTACTCGATGACCCGGTTCTCGGTGGTGCCCGACAGCGCGACGTAGTCGAACATCGACAGGTGCTGGACGAGTTCGCACAGGCCGACGCCGCCCGCGTGCGGGCAGACCGGCACGCCGTACTTGGCGGCGAGCAGCAGGATGGCGAGGTTTTCGTTGACGCCGCCAACGCGGGTGGCGTCGATCTGCAGCACGTCGATCGCACCGGCCTGCAGGAGCTGTTTGAAGATGATCCGGTTCTGTACGTGCTCGCCGGTGGCGACCTTCACCGGGGCCACGGCCTCGCGTATCGCCGCATGCCCCAGGACGTCGTCGGGGCTGGTGGGTTCCTCGATCCAGTACGGGTCGAACTCGGCCAGGGCGCGTATCCATGCGCCGGCTTCGTCGACGTTCCATCTCTGGTTGGCGTCGATGGCGATCCGTATGTCCGCCCCCACGGCGGCTCGGGCGACGCGGCAGCGGCGGATGTCATCGTCGAGGTTGGCACCCACCTTCAGCTTGATCTGCGTGAAGCCACCCGCGACGGCTTGGCGGGCCAGACGGGTGAGCTTCTCGTCGGAGTAGCCGAGCCAGCCGGGCGACGTGGTGTAGCCGGGGTAGCCCGTGCCGCGCAGCCGTACCGCCCGCTGCGCGGCACCGTCGCGACCCCGCTTGAGGAGGGCGAGAGCTTCGGCGGGGGTCAACGCGTCCGTGATGTAGCGGTAGTCGACCTGGTCGGCCAGCCACTCGGGCTCGGCGTCGGCGAGGAACCGCCACAGCGGCTTGTCCGCCCGTTTGGCTGCCAGGTCCCAGACGGCGTTGACGACGGCGCCGATCGCCATGTGCATCACGCCCTTTTCGGGTCCCAGCCAGCGCAGCTGGCTGTCCGCGGTCAGGTCGCTGCTCAACCAGCCCGGGTCCGCGCACAGTGCGGTCACCGACCGGCCGACGATGTGGGCGCGCAGGGCCTCGATGGCGGCGACTTGGACATCGTTGCCACGCCCGATGGTGAAGGTGAATCCGTGCCCCTCGAGGCCGTCGTCCGCGTCGGTGCGCAAGATCACGTACGCGGCGGAGTAGTCGGGGTCGGGGTTCATCGCGTCCGAGCCGTCGAGTTCGCGCGAGGTGGGGAAGCGGATGTCGTACGTGTCGACCGCGGTGATCCGGGGAGAGCCGTCGGCCACGGTCACGGTCGCGGCCACGGGAGAGGTGTCAGTCACGGGTATCGGTGCCTCGTTCATGTGTAGGTCCTCATTTCACTGGCGTCGTGAGCGTCATGCCGCTGCGAAGACCTGGCGCTGTTCGCCGAGGCCGTCGATGGAGAGTTCCACTTGGTCACCGGGGCGCAGGTAGGGCCTGTCGGGCAGGCCCAGCGCCACCCCGGCCGATCCGGCGATGTGACTGAGGGCGCCCGGTGGGCTCGGCAGGTAGCGGGCACGGGTCCCGATGACGACCGCGAGCTCGACCTCCCAGTCGGTTCTGACGGAGCCGCGCGGGCCGCGGGTGTGCCGGCCGTGGCCGGGGGCGACGCGTGACGGGACGTCACGTCCGTGAGCTTCTCGGACGCGTCGCGTTCCGGACCTCAGCGCCAGTCAGGTACATCGGATGCACATTCATGGACGCTCGGCTCGAGGCGCACCGATGTGACGCCCCGAGCCGGGAGTCTCAGCCGGCGAGCCGCCACTTCTGGTTGGCCTTGCTGTGGCAGGTGTAGAGGATCAGTTTGGTGCCGTCAGCGGTGCCCTCTTCATTGGCGTCCAGGCATTTGCCGAAGGCCTTGAGTTCCTGACTCGTTGAGTCGTACGTCCATCTCTGGGCGGCCGTGCCATTGCACTTGTACAGTTGCACCGGGGTGCGGTCATCCTGTTTGGCCGCCTCGACGTCCATGCACTTGCCGAGGGCTCGGACCTCCCCTCCCCCGACGGCGAAGGTCCATTCCTGGGCGGCGGTGCTGTTGCAGGCGTACAGGTTCAGGTCGGTGCCGTCCTGCGAGTTGGCTCCGGGGACGTCCACGCACTTGTTGCTGGCGACTCCGACGATCGCCGTGGAGAGGGCGCCGGTGGTCTGGTAGACGTGACCGGCCTTTCCCTCGAAGGTGATGCGCGGTCCGTCGCGCGTCGGAGTGATGGACTCGCCTGTGGTGGTGTCGGTGACGTTGAACGGCCCGAGGAACATGGGACTACGCACGGCAATCGAGCCGTCCTTGGCCGGCGCGAAGGTGAACTCGGCGGCCCCGTTCTCCTTCCACGAGGCGCCCACCGTGACGTTGCCACGTGCCTTCAGACCGCTGAACGACCCGGACTTCCAGGCACCGGGCAGCGCGGGCAGCGGGCGGATGTCGCCGTCCTGGCTCTGCAGCAGCATCTCGGTCATCCCCGAGGTGGCGCCGAGGTTGCCGTCGATCTGGAAGACAGAGCCGTCGCCCAGGGGATGGAAGTCGAACAGGTTGCAATGGGTGTTGGACTTCAGCTGCTCGGAGAGCAACGTGTGCGCGTGGTCGCCATCGAGCAGCCGCGCCCAGAAGTTCGTCTTCCACGCCCGGCTCCAGCCGGGGGACTCAAAGCCGGTTCCGCCGTCGCCGCGCGCGTTCAGCGACACCTTGGCCGCATCGGCGAACTTCGGGGTCGCCTCCGGGGAGATCTGGCGGCCCGGGTGCAGGGCGTACAGGTGGGAGATGTGCCGATGGTCGTCGGTGGGGCTGTCCACGTCGGCTTTCCATTCTTGCAGTTGGCCCCAGGAGCCCACACGAAGACCGGGATCGAGCTTGTCAAGCGTCGTCTTCAGGTCGCTCTGGAAGGAGGAGTCGACGTTCAGTTCCTTCGCCGCGGCGAGCGTGTCGGTCAGCATCCCCCACACGATCTGCTGCGCCATGGAGTCACCCGAGGTGAATTCCCCGTGCTCGGGCGAGGGGGTGGGAGTGACGACGAGCTTGCCGTCCTTCGGGTCGGTGCGCAGGTTCTTCAGCCAGAACTGCGCGGCGCCCTTCAGGAGCGGGTAGGCCCGGTCGCGTAGGAACGCCGTGTCCTTGCTGAACAGGTACTGGTCGTAGACCTGAGAGGCCAACCAGCCGTTCGTCTCGGGGAACCAGAACGAGGTCGCGGCGTTGTGCACGCCGGTGTAGCCGTACGGGGTTGTCTCGTTCTGCACGACCCAGCCGGGCGAACCGAACATGTCCGTCGCCGACTTGGTGCCCGCGTTCCTCAGGTCCTCGACGAACGCCGTGAACGGCTCGGCGGTCTCGGCGAGGTTGGCCTGCGCCGCGGGCCAGTAGTTCATCTGCACGTTGATGTTGGTGTGGTAGTCGGCGCTCCACGGTGGCGAGGTCGAGTCGTTCCACACTCCCTGTAGATTCGCGGGCAAAGAACCGGGCCGCGATGACGCCATCAACAGGTACCGGCCGTACTGATAGAAGAGCGCCTCCAAGGCCCGGTCCTGCGCGGACGCTCCATCCGAGTATTCTGCGCGGAGTTGGTCGGTGGGCTTGTCGGGCATCGACTGTCCGATGTCGAGCTTGGCCCGGTCGAACAGGCCCCGATGGTCGGCGACATGAGCGCTCTTGAGGCCGTCATATGACGTGGCGGCTGCCGCGTCCACAGCCTTCGACACCGTCTCATGCGGATCGTTCCCCCGATAACTGGGGTACCTCTGTGCGTAGTTGGTGCCCGCGCTCATCACGAAGGTGGCGCTGTCGGCGCCCGTGACCTTCACCTGGCCGTCGCCGCCGGTGACCGTGCCGCCCTGAGCCTTGACCTGGATCTGCGACTCGAAGACGAGACCGTTGTCGGCGAGCTTGCCGCGAATGGTGAGCCGCCCGCCGTTCGCCGTCGCGGTGAAGTCGCTGCGCGGTGAGGAATACCCGAGCGTGAAGGAGACCTTGCCGGACTGGTTCGCGCCGAGCCGTCCGGCAATGACCTTGTCCGGGTAACTGGCGAAGTACTCCCGGTCGAAGGTGGCACCACCCGCGTCATAGCGCACACCGGCGACCGCGTTGCGGACGTCGAGCGAGCGGCGGTAGTTCGTGTACGAAGGCTCGCCGCCGGCCATCTCCAGGTTCAGGTCGCCGAAGGTCTGATAGGCGCCGAAGCCCGTACGGTCCTGGCCGAGCTTGCCGGCCACCCAGCTCGGATCGGCCTTCCCCTGGGTGTTGATGGTGTCGACGACCTCCTGGATCGCCGTCGGCCGCGGCGAGTTCCAGTTGCCGAAGTTGTACCCCGCGGACCCCGGTCCTCCTGTCCACAGCGTCTTCTCGTTGAACTGCAGCTTCTCCTCGCCCACTCCCCCGGAGACCATGGCGCCCATGGCTCCGTTGCCGATGGGCAGCGCTTCCTTCTCCCAGTCGGCGGCCGGTTTGGCGTACCACAGTGTGTGGGGGTCGGCGGCCGCGACCGCGGTTCTGCCGTCAGGCGCGGCGGGGGCCGCGCTCGAGACCGGGGGGACGCTCAGCGCGCCCACAACCACAAGGGGAGCGAGAAGCCCCCACCCCAGCGTTCCGCGTCTTCTACGTCTTCTGCTCATCGCACGTACGTCTCCTCAGCTCGCTGGACCAGAGCAACTTCATGTGGGCCTCGCCGGTCTGCAGGGGAGTGACTCAAGGTGAGAGCGTGTAAGTCTCACCGGCCCTCGTGGTGAAGGTGTAGCGGTCGTTGTTCTGGCTCGCGTCGACCGACTTGCCGTCGGCCTCCTTCGGGCCGACGTAGTCCTCCCAGAAGTTCGCCAGCTGCACCAGATACGGATAGAGGGTGTCCTTGAGGAATGCGGCGTCGGGCGTGTACTCGTAGGTGGATACCAGGGTGACGGCGGCGTACGTCGCGTTGGTCAGCTGATTCCAGAAGTACCACTCGCTGCAGGCGCCCTGCGGACCGATCGCGACCGGGTAGATGAGACGGTCACCATCGTCTCGGCAGTCGAAGGCGGCCGCGGTGTCACTGACCACGTCAGCCGCGCCGTGGCCCGAGTCAACGCGCTGACCGCCGCATCCGTGGCGGACCTGGGGGCGGGGCACCGCGAGGCCCATGCGCGCTACCCACTGACTGGACGAGCCACTCTCGGTGCTGGGCTCCGCCCAGAGCGTGGAACCCTCGATACCGGACTTCGCCGGGTACCGCGAGTCACCGGACTTCGTCCAGGTGTCCAAGGCGAGCCGGACCTCGGCGGAACCGCTCGTGCTGACCTCGATGACCACGATGTCCGCCGAGTCCGTGACATAGGTGCGAACGCTGATGGGCGCACCGTTGATGGTCAGCTCGGTTCGGACCTCGGCGTTGAGAATGTCCTGGGTCATCTCATAGGCCGTGCCGTGGTCCGAACCCGACACCCTGCGCAGCGTGAGCCCGCCCAGCGTGATCGGGTGCGCGCCCTGGGGACCGGGACTGGTCCAGAAGCCGTTCCTGCCCAGGTACAGCCTCAGGGTGTTGCGGTCCCCACCGGCGACCACGCCGAGCTCTCCGTTGCCCAGCAGGGCCCCGTCGGTCATCTTGTCAGTCAGACGGCCGGGGTCGGTCGTCACGGGCGGCGAGGTCCAGTGGCCGGCATATCCGGACAGCAGGTTGCTGAGCATGTCCCAGTCCGCATCGGCGTCGGCTGCGGCTGCGGCTGCGCGGGTGACGGCCTCTCCCTTGCCGTCGGCGCGGGCGGGGGCCGTCCCTACGGCGCTTGCAAGTGGCGCGAGGGTGACCGCGGTGAGCAACGTTCTGCGCTTCATGGCGACGGTGTTCCTTCCTTGAGACCGCGGTGCGTCGTTGCTGTCTTTCTTTGCGGTCCCGCAAGAGGGCTCTTGGGCGCCGATGCGCAGCCGCCCCGCCCCGTGACCGCTCCAACAGCGCCCGGGATGCGTCAGGTGTGGCGCGCCCCGGGCCCGTTCGTCGCACTGGCCGTTCGGGTCAGGCCCCCAGCCGCCATTGCTGGTTGTCGCGCCCGTGGCAGGTGGCGATGATCACCTTGGTGCCGTTGGCCGTCGCACCACCGGAAGCATCCAGGCACTTACCGAAGGCCGTCAGCTGCTTGCTGGTGGGGTCGTAAGTCCACCTCTGGGCGCCCGTGCCATTGCAGGAATAGAGCTGTACGGGGGTGCCGTCGTTCGCGTTCCCCTGCTCGACGTCCAGGCACTTGCCGAGAGCACGGACCTCACCGTTCTCCGGGTTGAACCTCCACTTCTGGGCCGCTGTGCCATTGCAGTCATACAGCTGCACGTCGGTGCCATCCGCAGTGCTGGCCCCGGGAACATCGACACACCTGTTACTGCCGACCCCGACGAGCGCGGTGGGCAGCTTGCCCACCGTCTGACCCACCTTCTTCAACTGCGCCATGGCCAAGTCGGAGATGTGCCCGTTCGACCGGTCATAGCCCACGTCCCACGTCACCGCTCCGCCCACACGGTTGACCGACAGAGTGTGACCGGCGAGTTCCTCGGCGCTGAAGGACATCGGTGTGTCCGGCGGTTTGCCCCAATAGCCCTGTGCGATGGCGAGGTACTGCAGCTGCATCTGGGTGCCACGGTTGTCGATCCAGCGCCCGTCGGTGGGGCGGTTGGACCAGTCGTCCACGTCGGTTTCGCCCGCGTTGAAATCGGACTGGGTAGTCACCGACCCAATCCCGTTCGTGGCGCCGCCGTTGAAGGAGACGAGGGCGTTGGGGTTGCCGCTGCGCAGGTTCGCGGCCACCTGATCGTAGAACGGTTCGAGGTCCTGGTAGTACGAGCCGTCGACCCAGTAACCGTCGACGTCGGTCCCCCACTGCTGCGACCAGGTCTTCATCACCTTCAGCCAGTTCTCCTGATACGTCGCGTTCGGCGCACCCGCTTCCTGGCTGTCCCCGCCGAGCTTCTTGCGAGCGTAGTCATCGCGCTGAATGGCATCGTCGGTCGTGTAGACGAGGAGTCTGATGCCCTCCTTGTGCAGCGCGGCGCCGAGCTCCTTGATCAGGTCCCGTTTCGACAGCCGCGACGGATGATCCGCCGTGGACGGCACCAACGCGTCATAGGTCGAGTTCGGCGCACTGAAGAACCCCGTGTTCTGGCCCACCGCGATCTGCAGCCAACCCGCACCGATCGACTTCAGCTGCTGGACGACACCCTCGATGTCGTAGTGGTTCACCCGGTCATTCCATGCCTCGACCGTCGGCATGTTGTTGGGGTAGTCACTCACATCGCAACCGGGCGGGCAGCCTTCAGCCAGGTAATGCTCCATGACACCGAACCTGCCGTCATGCATCCAATCGGTGACCGAACCACCCGCGGCTGCCACCGGAGTCGGTGCCACGACCACGGCAGTCACCGTGGCTACGACGGCCGACAGACTCAGCCCAATCAACTTGCGCAGGAAACTTCCCGAGTTGTGCACGTATTCCACTCCCTTGTGTGGTGTGCATCTGCGACCGCCCAGCCCGGTGGACGGCCCGGCTCATTGGCGCGTGGAGTGACCGGCCGAAGGCGACGGTCGCGCAGTCGATCAGGACCGGTCGCTTCCTACAACGTGCTTGCTAAGCGCCCACTCGCCATTGCTGGTTGTCGCGCCCGTGGCAGTTGGCGATGATCACCTTGGTGCCATTGGCGGTGGCACCACCGGAAGCATCCAGGCACTTGCCGAGAGCACGCACCTGACCGTTCTCGGGGTTGAACGTCCACTTCTGGACCGCCGAACCATTGCAGTCGTACAGCTGTAGGTCTGTTCCGTCCGCGGTGCCGGCTCCGGGGACATCGACACACTTGTTGCTAGCGGCCCCGACGAGCTGAGTGGGGAGCTTGCCCACAGCCTGGCCCACCTTCTTCAACTGCTGCATGGCCAGGTCGGAGATGTGTCCATTGGACCGGTCATAGCCCACGTCCCACGTCATCGCGCCACCAACGCGGTTGATGTCCAAGGTGTGACCGATGATCCCGTCGTCGCTGAAGGTCATCGGCTCGTCCGGCAGGGGTCCCCAGGTGGTCTGCGCGATGCCGAAGTACTGCCGCAACATCTGAGTGCCGCGGTTGTCGACCCAGCGTCCATCCATGGGACGAGGCCAATCGCCGGTGCCGGTTTCGCCCGGGGTGAAGTCGGACTGGGTGGTCACCGACGCAAGCGGTTTCCAGTAGCCGGCATTGAAGGACAGGATTGCGTTGGGGTTGCCGCTGCGCAGGTTGGTGGCCATCTTGTCGTAGAAGGGCTCGAGGTTGTCGTAGTAGGAGCCGTCGACCCAGTAGCCGTCGACGTCGGTGCCCCACTGCTGCGACCAGGTCTTGACGACCTTCAGCCAGTTCTCCTGGTAGGTGGCGTTGGGTTCTCCCGTGGCCTGGCTGTCTCCGCCGAGCTTCTTGCGGGCGTAGTCGTCGCGCGCGATGGGGTCGTCGGTGAGGTAGACGATCAGCTTGATGCCCTCCTTGTGCAGCGCGGGGCCCAGTTCCTTGATGAGGTCCCGCTGGGAGAGCCGGG
The DNA here is from genome assembly GCF_018138715.1 of Streptomyces asiaticus. NCBI lineage: Bacteria > Bacillati > Actinomycetota > Actinomycetes > Kitasatosporales > Streptomycetaceae > Streptomyces > Streptomyces asiaticus. The sequence goes on along the minus strand of NZ_JAGSHX010000001.1, from coordinate 539,250 downwards.
AGGGGTGGTCTGCCGTGGGCGGCACGAGCTGGTCGAAGGTGGCGTTGGGGGCGTTGTAGTAGCCGGTGTTCTGGCCGACCGCGATCTGCAGCCAGCCCGCACCGACCGACTTCAGCTGCTTGACGACACCGTCGACGTCGTAGTGGTTCACACGGTCGTTCCACTGCGCGACCGTGGGCATGTTGTCGGGATAGTCGCTGAGATCGCAGCCGGCCGGACAGCCTTCGGCCAGGTAGTGCTCCATGACCCCGAACTTGCCCTGGTTCATCCAGTCGGTGGCCGAACCGCCGGCCGCCTGAGCGTGACCGGCAGGAACGGCGAGCAGACCCGTGCCGAGCAACAGCAGCGCGGCGCCCTTGGCCACGGTTGAACTGAAGGGTTGCATCGCGGCTCTCCTCGGGTGGGGGTGATGGGAGTCAGCCTTTGCTGGCTCCTGCGGTGAGGCCCTTCACGAAGTGCTTCTGGAAGGCGAGGTAGAAGACGAGGACGGGCAGGGTGGCGAGGAACATCAGCGCGAAGACCTGGCCGTAGTCCTGCTGGTGCTCCCCCATGGCGCGGTAGATACCGACGGTCACGGTGGTGCCCTCGGCCGGACCGAGGATGATCAGCGGGTTGAGGAAGTCGTTCCAGATCCACACCCCGAGGAAGATCAGCACGCTGGCCGAGGCGGGCCGCAGCAGCGGGAACACGACCTGCCAGAAGGTCCGCATCCGGCCGGCGCCGTCGATGGCCGCCGCCTGTTCGAGTTCGACCGGAATGGTCTTGACGAATCCCGCGAAGACGAACACACCGAAGGGGACGTAGTAGCCCACGTTGACCAGGACGAGTCCCATGACGGTGGACATCAGCCCGAAGGAGCGCAGCACTTCGGTGATCGGCGCGATGATGACGGCCGGCGGAATCATCAGTCCCGCCAGCATCACGACGAGCATGATCCGTGCACCAAGACCTTGGCTGCGGGCCAGGAAGTACCCGCACATCGCCGACAGGACGGTGAGCACCGTGATCGAGACGGCGGTGACCTCGACGCTGTTGATGAGGCCGTACCAGAAGAGGTGGTCGGAGCGGGTGAAGACCTGCTTGACGCTGTCCAGGGTCGGCGGGATCGGCAGTCCAACGGGCGAGTCGACGATCTCGCTGCCGGGCTTGAAGACGTTGACCAGGACCAGATACAGGGGCAGGAAGAACACCGCGGTGACGAACGTGGCCACCATCGGGCGCAGCCATCCGCTGGTCTGCTTGCTCATGCGTTCACCTCGCGGCGCTGGAGAAGGCGGAGGACGACCGTGGACACGGCAGCGACGAAGACGAGCATCACCACGGCGACGGCGGAGGAGTAGCCGCTGCGGTTGCCCACCAGGCCGGTCTGGATGACGTCGAAGGCGATGGTGCTGGTGGTGCGGTCACCGGGGCCGCCGTTGGTGATGACCTGGACCTGGTCGTAGGTCTTGAAGGTGCTGATCAGCATCATGACCGTGTTGATGGTCAGCGCCGGGGCCAGCAGAGGCCAGGTGATGTGGCGGAACCGCTCGAAGGGCCCTGCCCCGTCGACGGTCGCGGCCTCGTGCAACTCGTGCGGCACGCCCTGCAGCCCGGCCAGATACACCACGACACAGAAGCCGATCATCTGCCAGGTGAGGATCCAGCACAGCGTGTAGAGGGCCAGGTCAGGGTCGGACAGCCAGCCCGGCGGGTGGTCCACGCCGAGCTTGTGCAGCGTCGTGTTGAGCAGACCGTCGTCGGTGAGGATGGACTGCCAGATAACGCTGACCACGACTCCGCTGAGTACGACGGGTGTGAAGAACACGCCGCGCAACGCGTTGTAGAGCCAGCCGCGGCGGTCCAGGAGGACGGCGATGGCCAGACCGATCGCGTTGGCGGCGATCGTCACCGCCACGGTGATGATGATGGTGTTGGTCAGCACCTTCCAGAAGTCGGGGTCGTCGGCCAGCGTCCGGTAGTTGCGCAGTCCGACCCACTTCGTGGGCGGATTGAACGGGTTGCGATTGGTCAGGCTGTAGTACGCCGCGATGCCGATCGGGACCAGGACGAAGCAGGCGTAGAGCGCCAGCGACGGCAGGCCGAAGAGAGCGAAGTGGCTCAGCCGACCGAACCTGCGCGTTGTGCGTGAAGGCCCTCCACTCATGCGTCGCGAGTGGCCCGCAGCCGGACTCCGCTCGGCGGGTGGGTCCTGCGTCGAGGTCCCAGGATGTGTCGCCGTCACCACGGCGCTCCTTTCGGGGGCGGTGCCTGGGCGTCTTTGGGGGCGGCCGGGCACCGCTGGGTCGTTCCTACTGCTCGGCCTTGGTCCACTCGCTGTCGAGGAACCGTGCGAACTGGTTCGCCGACTTCTTGCCGGTGATCAGGTCCTGCACGCCGAGGGCTGCCTTGTCGGACAGGCCGGGCAGCAGCGACCCGTCGCCGTTCTCCTGGGAGAAGGCGGTGGTCACACGGCCTTTCTTGAGCGCTTGTTCATAGACGGCGAGAGTGTCCTGGTAGATCGGGCCCATGCCCTTCGGCGGCTGGTAGCCCTTGATCGCGATGATCGCCCCGTCGGACTTCACGATGGCGTCGAGGTTGGTCTTGTCGAGCTGGAACGCCAGCGCCCACTTCCTGGCCAGCTCCACGTCCGGGGCCTTGGCACTGACGCTCAGCCCGCCGCCGGTGAAGGCGGGCACCACGAGGGAACCGTCGTCGGCGGGCCAGGCGAACACACCGACCTCGAAGCCGGGCTTCTTGGCGTCGGCGGACGCCGGGAACCACGACCCCATCGGGTACATGGCACCCTTGCCGTCACGGAATGCCTTCTCCGTGTCGGCGTAGGAGCGGCTGAGTCCTGCCTTGTCGATGTAGCCCTTCTTGGCCAGCTGGGCCACCTTGTCCACCGCCTTGACGAAGGCGTGATCGTCGAAGCTCTTCTTGTCCGCGGCACGTTCGGCCAGCCACCGGGGGTCGCCCTTGTAGACATCCGTGGCGATGGCGGCGATCAGCGGGTACATGTCCGCCCAGGTGTCCTTGCCCCCGCCACCGACGACGATCGGTGTGATGCCCTTGGCCTTGAGCTTCGCGCACACCTCGAGGAAGTCGGCGTATGTCGTGGGCGGGGCGGAGATGCCGGCCTTCGCGAAGAGGGCCTTGTTGTAGTACACCAACGGCACGGCCTGGGTGTTGTACGGCAGCTGGTAGATCTTGCCGTCGATGGCGTTGGACTTCGGCCAGATGAATGTGGTCAGCTCCTGCGGCGTGAATGCGGCGAGCTTGCCCGCCTGAGCGAACCCCTGGGGGTTGATCGCCGGCATGATGTCGGGCATCTGGCCGGAGGAGTCGAGCTGCTTGACGTAGGCGGTGCGGTCGACGACGGGCGACACCAGCTTCTTGATCTTCGCCCCGGGGACCTGCTCCGAGGCCCGCCTGATGGCCGCGTCCCAGTAGGCGGCGTCGAGGTTGGGCGTCTCGAAGGTGAGGAACGACAGTTCCACGTCGCCGCCGGACGACGAGGACGACTTGCTGCCCGCGGTACAACCGGTCAAGGCCGCGGCCATGACCGCCCCGCTCCCGGCGAGGAATCTCCGACGATCCATTGCTGCTCCTAGCGATGATCTGTGATGCGTAGTGGCGGGGTGGTGGTCAGGACGCGGGCAATTCGAAGATTCCGTAGGAGAAGCCCTGGGTCCGGACTTCGCCGCCAGTGATCTCGACTCCATGTACGTCGAGCGGGCGGGCACCGTCGGCATCGGACAACGGCGCGCGGGCCGGTTCCTGACAGCCGTTGATGACCACCAGGTGGCTGTCGCCCCGGGTGTAGACGAAGGGATAATCACGGTGCAGGACCCGCACTGGTGCGTCAGCACCCAGCGCGGGTGTCTGTTTGCGCAGGTGGATGAGCGTACGGACCTGACGCAACAAGGAGGTCTCGACCGCCTGGGCGGAGGCGACGGTGGGCCGGTCGGGATCCGGATCGATCGGCAGGTAGAGGCGGTCGGCGGGTGCGGTGGAGAACCCGGCGTTCGGGCCGTCGTCCCACTGCATGGGGGTGCGGGAGCCTTGGCGGGCCTGGGTGTCGAGCTGGCTGCCTTCCTTGTCGGGAAGGCCGGGGAGGTATCGCATGCCGATCTCGTCGCCGTAGTAGATGACTGGCAGCGAGGGCCAGGTGAGCTGGAAGGCGAAGGCCGGGGCGACCATGTCGCGAGTGCGCGGACCGCAGGTCAGGCGGGAGAAGTCGTGGTTGGCGGTGGGGAGTGCCACCAGGCCGCCGCCGTCGGCCGCCGCCTCGGCTTCGTTCCACGCGGTCAGGAAGGTCTGCATCGACCCCTTGCCGTCGGGGTCGAAGTAGCACGGCTGGCCGTCGCTCCAGGGGCCGATGCTGCCCGTGTTGTTGTCCCACAGGGAGCGCAGGGCGTCGCCATCGAAGTGCAGGAAGAAGTCGGAGTGGAAGCCGGCCGGTATGGAGGATCGGGGGTCACCCCACTCGGCCAGCAGGGCGCAGTGCGGATAGCTGCGATCGATCCACTCGCGCATCTGCCTCCATAGATTGCCCGTCTCCACCTGGCCGGGGTCGTCCTTGACCAGGGAGAAGGCCATGTCCACACGGAATCCGCTGACGCCTCGGTCGAACCAGAAGGCCATGACGTCCCGCAGAGCCGCCCGGTTGGCCATGGGCCCATCGGCGTCCACGGGCTGCCGCCATGGCTCGGTCTCGTCGGACCTGGCGTAACCGAAGTTCAGCGCGGGCTGGATCGGGAAGAAGTTGGCCCGGTAGAAGCCGCCGCGCGCGCCCTGGTTGGGAATCCATTCGCGCATGGGGGAGGCGATGCGGTCGGACCAGATGTACCGGTGGTCACCGGGGGTGTTGGCCGACTCCTGGAACCAGGGATGCCGGTGCGAGGTGTGCCCCGGCACCAGGTCGAACATGACCCGGATGCCACGGCTGCTTGCGGCGTCGATCAGTTTCGCCGCGTCCTCGTTCGTGCCGTACCGCGGGGCGATGCTCAGGTAGTCCACCACGTCGTAGCCGCCGTCACCGAACTCGGAAGCGAAGCACGGGTTCAGCCAGACAGTGTCGACGCCCAGCCACGCCAGATAGTCCAAGCGTTCGACGATGCCGGCCAGGTCGCCGATGCCGTCGCCGTCGGAGTCGGCGAACGACTGCGGATAGATCTGATAGAGGACGGCATCGGACAGCCAGGACAGCGCGGTACGGGACTGGGACATCAGGCGGTACGGCCTTTCGCAGGGAGAGCCAACCGGCACCGGCAGAGACGGGGTGTTCCGGTGCGATCGCTTCTGAATTAGTAATGCAGATGGATTTAATATCTCGCCGCAGGCTAGGATGCTGGCACCAGGCGGACGCAGCGTCAAGAGGTCGGAGATGTTTCTATGAATTCGGGTGCCCCCCACCACTGGTACGGGGCGCCATGGACCCGTGCCACGACAGTGGCAGCCCTGCGCGTGCTCCACGCGGACGCCTCGCGCCCGCTCGACGACAGCTCCACCGGCGGCCTCACCCTGACCGAGATCGCCGGACGGGCAGGTGTTTCCCGCCCCATGGCCGAGGACGCCGTGAACGAGCTGACCGAGCGCGAACTGGTCGCCGAGATCGTCCCCGACCCCGACGCACCCCGGCCGGTGGGCCGCCCCGCCAAGCGCTACCGGTTCCGCTCCGAACGCGGATACGTACTCGGTGTCGACATCGGCATCCACAAAATCCTGGCACTCTGCGCCGACCTCTCCGGCACCATCCGCGGCAGCCACCGCATCGAGGTGTCGGCAGACCTCGACAAAGCCGACCGCATCACTGCCGCACGCACCGCACTCAAACGCGCCGCGAGAACGTCCGGGATCCGCCTCGCCGACGTATTGGCCGCAGGCGCCGGAACCACCGGCCCGGTCGACCCGCACACCGGCACGGTGCTCCGGTCCCCGGCCCTGGCCGGGTGGGAAAGTGTCAATCTCAAGGAGGCACTGTCCGGCCTCGGTTCAGGGCCAGTCCTCGCCGGCAACGACGCCAACCTCGGCGCGCTCGCCGAACACTGGCGCGGAACCGCCACCGACGCCCAGGACGTCGTCTACATCCTGGCCGGACATCAGATCTCGGTCGGGCTCCTGATCGACGGGCAAGTACGCCAGGGCAGACACGGGGCGGCAGGCGAGATCGGCATCCTCAGAGCCGCCCGATGGTACGAAGTCCGCGACGCACTGGCCGCCAACAAGCCCATCGACACACCGGAGCTCATCAACGACCTGGCCACCGGCATCGCCGCAGCCGCCCTCGTCGTCGACCCGGACAAAGTCGTCATCGGCGGCGGCCTGTCGCAGGCGGGAGATACCCTCCTCGAGCCGCTGCGCCGCCGACTCCACGAACTGTGTCTGTTCCCGATCCCCGTCGAAGCCTCCCACTTCGGCGACCAGAACGTCGCCATGGGCGCGATCCGCCTGGCCCTGGACGAACTGGAGCGCCAACTCTTCCTCGGCACCACGTGAGGCGACGCCACACGGTGGAACGTCCACAGCCGTCCTCGCTCACACGCCGTTACCGAACTCCCCCAAGACCCACTTCACTCTCAAGGAACCGCGATGCCGCCTCCCGACGTTGTCGTACTGTCGACCGCCGGAACGGCGTTGATCCTGGATGTCACTGGCCCCCGCGTTTCCCCTCGTTGTGCCCTGGAGCTCCGCCCCCGGGGTCCTCGACAGCCTGGATGAGCTGGGGCTCGGCAGCCTTCCGTCCGCTCCGGTGGCATCTGTCGACGTGCCGGTAGTACTGCGGCTGGTGCCGCAACAGTCTGACGATGGGTAGGGCGACCCGGTATCACGGGTCATCGCAACGGCCAATCTCCCTCTTTGCGCCTTGAGTTGGGGCGACCGGTCGTGGTGGAGTCGGCCGACGAGGGCGGTGGCAGCGTGCGCGTCGAGGCACGCGACGCTCAAGCGGAGGAGTTGCTCGTTCTGAGTCATGAGGTTGCTGCGCTGCGCCGTGGCAACCCGAAGCCACGTCTCGACTGGGCCGACCGTGCCCTCCTTGCGGCACTGGCCCGACTCCTGCCGAGGAAGCTTCGAGCACACCGGCTGGTCACCCCAGGAACGCTGCCGCGCTGGCACCGCCGTCTGGTGACACGGAAGTGGACCTACCCGCATCGTGTCGGCCGCCCTCCCATCGACGAGACCATCACAGCCCTCATCGAACGGCTTGCGCCGTGGTGGCCGGAGGCGGTGGGCGAGTTGAGCCGGATCGAGGTGGCCGCCGCGCTCGAGCTGTCGCCGCAGCACACGGGCGTGCGCGTGCAGCGGATGAAGGCATGGTTGGAGACCGCCCGCCCGGTGGTGCGCGCGCTGTCCGCGACGCCGCTGTGCCCCGGCCTCCAGCAGGTGACGGGGAACTGGAACCGGCTCCCCTCTGCTCTGTGGCGCAAGCGCATCGCACGGCACGCCCGGGAGTGCGTCGCGTGCTCGGGGCATCAGTACGGACTGGTGCCTGACGAGGGGCGATTGGTGGGCCTGGTGCCGGTGGCCGCGGCGCTGACCGGTACCGGGGCGATGGCTGCCCTGTACGGCGTCGCGGATCATGTCGAACCGACGGCGTACGCTGCCCACGGCGACCCAACAGCGGTGACCGCCCAGGGTGGCACCGCCACGACACCCGGGACCGGCGAAGACACGGCCGCACTGCGAGCAGTGCACGGCGCCGACTCGCACAGGCGGCACAGCCGCCGCGCGGCGGAGCGAAGCCGTCACGGCCGCCGCGCCCAGGTACGAATACGCAGGCAGCGCCGGACAGCGCCGACCCCGCGGACGCCCCGGCCCAGCAGGTCCTGGCCCTCGTCAACGCGGAGCGAGCCACGGCCGGCTGCCGTCCCGTGAAGCTCGACGCTCGCCTGTCCCGCGCCGCCCAGCTGCACAGCGAGGACATGGCGGCGCACAACTACTTCGACCACACGAGCCTGGACGGGCGCACTGTCGTCGACCGGGGCAAAGCGCAGGGCTATCCGTCGACCTGTGGCGAGAACATCGCCAAGGGACAGAACGCGCCCGCCGACGTGAGGGCGTCGTGGATGAGCTCCGAAGGACACCGCACGAACATCCTCAACTGCGACCACACCACCATGGGCCTGGGCCTGGCCTGGTCGAGGAGGGCCGGGCCTGGACCCAGATGTTCGGGCTCTGATGCTCTCGAGGTGAGCGCGTGGCTCGTCAGCCATCACGCCGCGAGAACGTGAGTCCGGCCCGGACGACCTGGGGTCCGGGCCGGATGCGCGAAGGGAATGGTCCGCGCCTCAGACCCCCGTGATCTGCCCGATCCAGGCGCGGTGGTTGGCGATGTTGGTGTAGCCGCTCCAGCTTCCGGACGGCTTGGGGCCGACCGAGCTGACGCCCGCCTGCACCCACCTGCCGCCCTGGGGGCTCCACACCATCAGGGGTCCGCCGGAGTCACCGCCGGCGGTGGTGCCGTCGCCCGCCCCGAAGCACAGCACGGCGGGGTTGGCGGGGGTGCAGTTGGTGCCGATCAGGTAACCCCTGGCGTACTTGAGCCGGGTGGGCAGCGGGCCGCCCCAGTCGGTCCTCTCCGAGCCCCAGCCGTACACCTCGGCCGCCTGGTTCTGGGCGATGTCGCCCGCGCTGGCCAGCGGGGAGTAGGTGGTGCGGACGTCGCGGTCCAGCTGGACGAGTGCGATGTCGTTGTTGGGCCAGCTGTAGGAGGGATGCTGGATGACGTTGACGGCCCATGCAGTGAGTCCGCCCTGGGTTCGGTCGAGCGAGCCGATCCGGACGAGGGACCTGTCGCCCGGGCTGACGCAGTGGGCGGCGGTGAGCACCCAGCGGGGGGCGATGATGGTGGACGTGCAGCGGTGGTCCGCACCTCCGAGCGACGCGATAGAGGGCTTCTGCTCGGTGACGAACCGGCCGCCGACGATGCGCGCGTCGACGGTGCCGGGGCCGCTGTCCTGGCCGATGCTGCTGCCGTCGGCGGCGGCCGGCACGATGAGCGCACTCGTGGCCAGCGCCGTGAGTGCCGCGCCGAGTAAGGACTGCCGTCGAATGACGGATCTCGCTCTCATAACTGCCCTTCCTTATCAGTGTGGTTGACGGTCGAATCGTGGAGAGCCCGCGCACGTGACGCCGTTGCCGCCCCGGACCTCACGCCTCCGTGAGGTGGTTGGTCAGTGGATACGGGAGCTGATGGCCCGGTTCATCGCGGCGAGGCCGAGCAGGTTGAACTCCTTGTTGATGTTGCGCATCAGGGAGTCCTGCGACGGCCGGTAGATGCCGCGCTCGTAGTAATTCCCGCCCTGGTAGGCGCCGATGACGCCGCCGTCAGGAGTGCTCTGTCCGAGGTAGGAGGCCCACTTGGAGCCGCGCGGGTCGGTGGTGACGTTGGGTGCCTGGGGCTCGGCTCCGGAGTAGGTGGTGCCCGGCGTGTAGTACTCGTCGGCGAGTCCGCCCACGGAGTGGCCGAGTTCGTGGATGGCGATGCGGCCCGAATCCGGGTTGCCGCCCGCCACGGTGGAGAGGCTCGGGTAGCCCGCGCCGCCGTACTTGGTGGAGTTGCCCACGGCGACGATCGCGTCGACCTCAGGAGCCTGGGCGGCGTACGATTTGGCCTTCGCCTCGTTCAGGCACAGCAGGTGAGGGGTACCGCCGCAGAAGAAAGCCATGTCGAGGGCGGTATCGCGATTGACGCCCTGGACCGGGTCGTTGTCCACGCCGGACTGGTTGGACACGACATTGACCAGCCATACGTTGACGGACTGGCGGTACTTGTTCCACGGCGCCGTGGCGGCGATCTCGTTCCACTTCGCCTGTGCGTGCTGACGCAGCAGCCCCATCTGCGAGGCCGTGTAGCCGTCGCCCACGATCACCATGTCGAACCGCGAGGCGGACGGTCCCGTGTCCTGAATGGCCGTCACATTCGCGGCCGCGGCTGCCTTCACGTCGGCCTTCGCGACCGGGGCCTCGACCTGCTTGGGTACCTTGACCGGCGTGATGGTGCCGTCCGGTGAGAACACCTCCCGCGATTCGGTCGGTTCGGGGGTGCCCGCGGTCGCGGACCCCGCGGGCAACGCGGCGAGTCCGGTGGCACACAGCACGGCTGCCGTCAGGAAGATGGAACCTCTTCGGCGCATCAGCGCTCTCCTTGTACCTGGATCGGTGGGGGGATACGGCCGACCACGACGGTCGGCCGCGACCGTTCGCCGGACGGGCGGCGCGTGCGGCGCCGAGGTGCGTTACACGGACCACAATCCGGCTGGTGTTACGGAGCGGGTGCCAAAGGCGGCGCAGTCGCTACCGCCTCGTTGCGACGTGAACTGCCGTCCGGAGCAGGGCGGTTGAAGTGACCAGCACACGCCATCGCGCGGGCCGGTGCAGGGCGGGACACAGCTCCGCCTCAGTGCTTCCGAGCGAAGGCGATCCCGTATGTAAATCGCTTATTAACTCGATCCATGTAGCGATTTAAGTTAGCGACATGGAAGGTCCCTGACAAGTCCCCGTTCAGGCGCGGGTCCTCGGACTCAGGGGGTGAACGGCCCCTCAGAAGGGCATGACGGGTGCCGGTCCGAGCGTGGTCGCTCCGGGGATCGCCTGATGGCTGAGCCCTGCCCGGTAGGAGCTGACGGCCGCCTCGATCTTGCCCGTCCGGTACAGCAAGTCGCCGAGGAGGCGGCAGTTCTTCGGCCTCGGCCACCTTCCCCTGCCGGTGGAGCACGGCCGCCAGTTCCACCCCGACCTGGTGGGCGTAGAGCGCGGCACGCCGGGAGGACAGCATCTCGTGGGCGGTGCGCAGCGCGGTTTCTGCGGCCTCCAGGCTTCCGGCCTGGGCCAGCACGTAGCCGCGCATCCAGTGGTAGTGGCTCTCCACATGATCAATGGAGAATGGATACCCGACGTCCTGGTAGCACTGGCAGAAGGTCCCAAACAGTACACCGGATTGCTGGACACAACCCGAGAAAAGACCCATGAAGATGGCTGGTCGGAGACTCGGCACCGCTACCTTCAAGAAAGCGTATTGAACCGGACCCTAAGGCGTCTGGAGCGAGAGGAACTCGTCGAGCGCCACCGCGAGCCCACATTTCCCTACCGTGCCCGCTACCAACTGACGTCAGCTGCCGACGAGCTGCTGACAGCTTTCATGCCACTGGCGGAGTGGCCTGAACAGCACGCGGACCTTGTGTGGCCCATCTCGATGCCATCGAAGGCGCCCGCCAGGGCCGAGGCCCGAACCATCTCGTCACCGGGCCTTGGCCGTCGACGGTGCCGTCGTCGCGTTGGGCGAACAAAACGGTCCGGGGCTCGTACGCCGACAGCAAGCTGTTGGTCACGACACTCGCGGCGGCGGTGGCCCGCCTGCGCCCCGGCGTGCTGAGCAACGCCGTGGACCGGGGCTGGGTGCCGACCACGATGGGCGGACCAAGCGCACCGGACGATCTGGAACTCGGTCGTCGCACGCAGGAGTGGCTCGCGGCAAGCGATGACCCCGAGGCCCTGACCGCCGGCGGATACTGGTACCGCCGTCGGCAACAGCAGCCGCACCGCGCCATCCACGACGAGGCGTTCCAGGGCCGCCTTCTGCGGACGCTAGCCAAGGAGACGGACACCGCACTGTGACGCCAACTGACTCTGAGCGGTCGCCGAGAGCGGCTTGAGGGGCTCCATGCCAGAGCTGGAGTCCCTCGACGCAGAGCACATTCCAGGAGGTTCAGTCGCGCGGCAGCTCGTGCCGCCATTCGCTCACAGGCTGGTGGTGCGCTTCGCGCATGCCTGTGCGAGCGCGCCCAGCTCGGTGAACGCGGACCGGGGACTACCAGTGGTCACCAAAGGTTGCGTCCACCCATGCGGTAATCCGTTCTCACGCGTCGCGAGGCACGGTGGACAGATGCTCCGTACCGCCGCCAAAAGGCAGGAACACGGCTTGGGAGGCGAGGAGCCAGTCGCCGTTGACCTGCTGAAACGTGTCCTCGTAGTGGCCGATGTTGGCGGGGAGCCGCGGCGGGAGCATCCCGTCGACATAGCCGTCGACACGGTAAGCCGCCAGATACGAGGTTGCGGTCGCCGTCGTTGCGGAGACTACCGTGACCAGGGTGTTCGTCATCCTGCGACGTGACAACCGGTCCGCCGGCCGAGAGCCCGGCTGGGCGAACATGTGCATGTGCGGCTCAGCCAGGGGCTGAGCGTGTCGGAAGACGGGAAACTGATCGAGCACTCCCGCTGTGGATGCGGGGCCGCCTTCACCAAGGTGTTCGATGCCGACGGCGGGGAGCCCGACCCCCCGACCGGGCCCTGATACGCGCACAGCACCGCACGTGAGCTGCCGACTACCAGGCGCGTCGAACGGCCCACCGCTGGGGGCCACGGAGCGGAGCTCAAGCGTTGCGGCTGCTGGTGTGCTCGGACATGTCTGCGTCAGCAGCATTCGTCGCGCGATCTCGTGCCGCCGGTCACGGTCCCGTCGACTGTGGGCGACCGGGCGGCCTGCTTACGGCCGCAGGTCCCCCTGGCTTCATTCACGACTCGTCTCCCGGTGTGGTGCGTGCATGCTCCGTCGCCGCACTGGATGACGTGGCCACGTCTGTCCGCGCCGCTGTCCGCCGTTCCGGCTGCCGCGCCGGTGCGCGACCACGGGGCGCAGCCATGCGAATCAGCCGGGTAGCGGCCGGCCGAACAGCAGGTCGTAGCCCGAGGGAAGCTGCAGCAGGATCCGGTTCAGCAGGTCTTCGCCGACGAGGTCGGCCACGACGCTGAGCACGGCGCTGACATCCCATGTCGCGGTCTGCTCGCTGGCTCCCTCGATCCATGCCGCCGTCGCACGAATGAACCGCTCGGGCGAGAGCGGTTCATGCGCCTGGAGCGGGTTGAGCAGTACCAGCGCGAACGTCTCCGGGAGCCGGGCGGCCAGCTCGGCTCGCACATCGCCCACCAGGTGAGCTCCCAGCAGAGCGAGGACGACGCGCGACGACCGCTCGGCCTCCTGCGGTGAAGGGTATTCACCCCGCTCCTGGACCGCCGTCAGGAACGCCTCCCACTGCATGCGCACGATCATCCTCCCGATATGCGGGGCCCGGTGCTATCGCCGGCTCGCTCGGCGTGGCCGGAAGAGAACGGACCCAGGAGGCCCGTTCTCTTCCGGCTCTTTTACCTCATCGTCGGGAGTGACGGCGATCAGTGGCCTACGTCGCCCGACGCATGCGGGGCAAGGGCATCGGAAACCACACTCAGTGCCGGAACGAGTGCGACGCCCTCCTTGGCTTGTACCGCGGTATTCGCGGTTCCGAGTACCCAGCGAGCTGCCCGTTCCCCGATCCGCAAGAAGGTTTTCGAGCGGTGAGCACCAGAACCGTGAGTACCAAGAACAGAAGTCGATCAGGTCCTCCGTGGAACCTCGGCCGAAGAGATCGGCTACCCCCTGCCCGGCGCCGTCATCGAATGGGGCAAGAGGTACGGCAGTCCTTCGCCCCTCCGCCGACCGATCCGCCCCGGGTCCGGGCCTCGCTGGCTGCGGGAGTCGGTGCGGTCGGCTCCTTTCGGCCATGCGGCCGCTCACTGCATTCCTTGGCGCAGTGCGGTGGGGTATAGGCTGCTTTCGCCGTTGGCGATGGCCTGGGGGACGCTGTCGAAGACCGGAATCATCCGGGCTATTTGCGTGAGTCTCAGCAGTCGCCGGACCTTCCCCTCCGGGCACACCAGACGAAGTTCACCGTGGCGCCTCCGGGCTTCCCGGTTCGCGGCTATGAGCGCGCTCAGACCACTGGCGTCACAGAGGCGCAGCTGGGAGAAGTCGACAATGACTCTGGCCGGATTGCGCGTGGCAATGAGCTGATCGAGCTGGTGGCGCAGCTGGTCCCGCGTCTCGGGGTCGAGCTGCCCGGCCACCTGGATGACCGGCCACACGGCCTGGCCATGGAAAGAAATCTTCAGCGCGTCCATCGATGTCACTCCCAACTCCGACAGGATGCCGGAGCAGCTCTGAACTCCTGCGCTTGCCGGGATTCCGATGTTGCACGGCTCCGCCTCGTCAAGGCGTAGCCGTTGCTTATCCCCTGATCTTCATTCCCCGCTTTCGCCACCCCTATACACCCGCATATACCAAATTTCGAGCATGTCGACAAGCCTGTTCTGATCTTCCCCGCGAGAAATCTCTGAGGTGGCGCCTCGCGGAACAGAACGTGCGATGGACGTTGTGACGGCCGGAGGCGAGGTGACCCGCAGTGGAATAGGCGTCCTCACCAGCCGAACCAGGCGGTACTCCCCTCGACGGGGGCGGGGAGGCACGGCCATGCCCTGACCGGAGACGGTCGGACAGGGTCATTATATTTGGGCGCGAAATAGAATAGAAGAAGAGCAAAGGACGGACCTGAACGAAGATGACGCTTCCTGTGCGACGCGTCAGCCGGGCGCCGCTGGCGGAACGCCGTCACCCGGGCTGGACCACGGGCCCTCTCGCGGAGTTCGACGACCTGTTCAGCCGCATGGGCAGCCTGCTGGAGTCCACGGTGGGTTCCCTGACGCCGATGACCGAGGGGACAACGTGGTCGCCGTCGGCCGACGTCTCCGAGACCGATGACGCTTACCAGATCGAAGCCGGCCTCCCCGGCGTCAAGCGCGAGGATGTCGACATCGAGATGGCGGGGCAGGAACTGGTCATCAGCGGCGAGCTCAAGGAACGCGAACGCGCCGACGTCCTGCGGCGCGGCACCCGCCGTACCGGCCGTTTCGAGTACCGGGCTCTTCTCCCGGGTGAGATCGACGCCGACAGCGTCCGCGCGGCTCTGCACGACGGCGTGCTGAGCGTGGAGATCCCCAAGGTGGCGGCGGCCAAGCCCCGGCACATCGAGATCACCACAGGTGACTGACCCCTTCCCGCCACCGGGGGAGAGCCGGCCAGCTCACCGCCTGGGGGCTACGAAGTGGGACCATGCGTTGGATCCAAGCATGGGCCCCACGAATGGGAGCGCTCGGCGCGGTCTGGGTCGGGCGAGTGGTAGTCAGCGTCCGATGCGTTGCCGTGGATGGTGGCGGGCGAGGTGTCGGCGCAGCAGGTCGCGTCCGTAGTCGCCACCGTTGGGGGTGCGCACGATGGTGTGGACGTGGAACGGTTCGGGCTGGTCGTTGTCGAGGAAGACACCTTGGTGGCAGTCGTATTCGATCAGGACGACGGGGCTGTGGACGCGGTAGTAGAAGGCGTCATCGTCGCCGCTCCCGCCGATCCAGGCGATGTGCGTGTCGTCGAGATGCTGCTCGATGCTTTCCATGAACGCGGCGGCGGGACCGTCCGGGAGTCGCTGCGCGTAGGTCTTCACCAAGTGGAGCAGCGACTCCCGTTGCCTGTGGGAGAGTCCGCTGGCCGGTAGCCCCGCGTAGGGGATGACGCGGTTGTCTTGGGCGGCGCCACCCAGGTGCCTGCCGTTGACCGGGTCGGCGAGTTCGGCGGGCAAGTCCTGCCCCCGGATCGATGTGTAGAGAACGGCCTGACGTGCCTGTTCAGGGTGCAAGCTGCGCCGCAGGTCGAGACCGGCCGTCCGCTGCTCGTCGAACAGGCGCAAGCCCTTGTGGGTACCGCGGTCGGCCTCGGTGGGCTCGGCGCCGATGAAGGTCGGGGTGAGGACCATCTGCCGGCCGATGATGAAGCAGTGCACGTCGAGGTGGTGGCCCCACAGTTGCCATCCCCACGGCTCCGTTGCCGAGGGGGTGCCGAACACTGCGAAGAAATAACAGTATTCGGTCAGGGTGTCGCGGTACTGGTCGATCAGCTCGCCGAGCGCGGCGTTGAGTTTCATCGCCGTCCGAGCGTCGGAGAAGCCGGTGGCGGATAAGGATGCCTCGAGGATCGCGAGCGCATGCTCGCGCTGCGCGGGCTCAAGGTCCTCCAGGCGCAGGCCGTGCGGATCCCAGTTCGGAAAGGCATTGATCCACATACGCCATTCGTCCGCGTCGACGGCGAATAGGACGTCTTCGCGCTGCGCGGGAGTGAGGCAGTCGAGGAAGGCGGTCGCCGCCTTCCTCGCGGGCTCGGGATTCCAGCCGGTGTCCTGGAGGGCGAAAAGATCGGGTACCACGTGCCCGTCCGTCGTGATGCCGACCAGCGGCTCCTTCGCCCTCTCGAGCACGGGCGGGAACGACTCCTGTACTACCGCCTGGAGATCCGGGGGAAGGGCGGAGAGATCCACCCGGGCGTCCTGGATCGGCAGGCCGCGGACGGGTCCGAATCCCCGGTAGTGCGTCTTCTCATATTCATCAGCCATGATGGAGCATGCCTTCCTTACGCTCGGGCGCCAGTCGGTCAGGCCGCGGCGGGGGCAGTGAGGGCTGTGGTGATAGTGGCGGCGAGCGAGGTTGTCTGCCGTCCGCTCAGGCGGGTGAGGTCGCCGCTGTCGGTGTAGCGGCCGCCGCGTCGGATGCCCTGGTCGGCGTCGGCCAGTAACTGTGCGATGGGTTGGGGCAGGCCCGTTTCGGCGAGAGCGCGGGCGTGGGCGGTTTCGAGCACGTCCCTGAAACGCACTTCGGTTCCGGATTACCTGCAGCTGTGGATGGGACCCGGGGCGCCTCATCCCGCGCAGCCTTTGTGGCCTCGGCGAGCGCGGCTTCACCCTGCTCACCGAGCGCTGGAACGCGCTCGAACACGTCGCGATCAGTCCCCAGAAGGATTCTTTCAGACCGCCCGGACCGCCCTCGTCATCACACGCTTCGAGCGCCGGACAGCGAACTGAATCTCGCTGGGATCACCTCAGTGGCCGAGGTTGACCTGTGCCCTGTGGTGGTCGCCTTTCTCGATCAGGTCGACGAGCCCGAGGGCATAGTCCGCGGCGGAGATCGCGCCGCCGTCCTCGGGCTGGACCGCGACGTCGTCGCCGAGCCGATAATGGCCGAGTCGTTCGCCGGGCATATGTGCGCCGAACCTGAGCGCCGGGCTCACAAAGGCCCAGTCGAGTGTCGCGGGCGTGGCCGGGAGGTCCTCAATGATGAGCGCCGCCCCGGCGCGGATCTCTTCGTGGAGCTCTGCGGGGATGTGGCTGAGGTCGGTGACGAAGCGATCCGCCCCGGGTGCAGGGCGCAGCGACGAGTAGCCGCCGACGACGAACAGGGGTACGCCTGCGGTATCGGCCAGACGCGCGATGGTGCGGTAGACGTCGCGGAAGGTGCCGGCCAGCGGGCCGCGTGGGGCGAGTGCGCCCACTACGACGTCCGCGCCCTCAATGGGTGCCGAGAGCGTTGCTTCGTCGGTGGCGTCGCCTTGGACATAGGTCACGTTCGGGATGGGCGCGTCGGGGAGCGAGCGGCTCAGGGCGGTGACCTGGTGACCGCGAGCAGCGGCCTCCGCAACGATGGCCGAACCGGCATAGCCTGTGCCGCCGATGACGGTAATGCGAGACACGACGTGCCTTTCTACGGGACGGGTGGCGTCAGACGGACGCGTTGCGATTACCGTATGAATGCAGCTCTCCAATGGGAAGAAGGCACTTTGTGGTAACCACCCAGGCCGAGTCGGTGCTCCGCGGCAGCCCCTACCGCGCGGACTGCCCGACTCGCCACATACTGGATCGCATTGGCGACCGTTGGACGGTGCTCATAGTGGGCGCCCTCTGGGACGGCAACGCCCGCTTCTCAGAGCTGCGCCGACGCATTGAGGGCGTCTCGCAGAAGATGCTCACCCAGACTCTCCGCGGGCTCGAACGAGACGGGCTCGTGCGCCGCACCGTCTACCCCGAAGTTCCGGTCCGCGTCGAGTACGCGCTCACCGAGGCGGGCCGCACCCTGCGCGAGCCACTGCGCGCACTACAGGAATGGTCGATCGCGCACCTCGGCGACGTGTCAGCGTCGCAGGAAGCCTACGACCACGCGAATCGACCTCCTCCTGACTCCACGGATCGCGACAAGTAGTCGTCGACCCCGAGGACGCGCACGCTGGCCTGCGGCAACTCCGGTAACCGTCGGAGGAGGTCCAGCGGTTTGTCCTTGGCGACGCGAATGCTTAGCGCGGGTTGCGAGCCGCGCACCCGGCCGGCCCGCCAGACATGCGGCGATCGAGGTGAGCAGTGCGCTCAGCCGCGGCGTGTACCGGCCATGCGGGCTGGTCAGCCCCTCGACCTGCTCGGCGAACGTCAACGCTGGACACTGCGGATTGAGGCACTTGAACCGGCGCACCACGAGTTCGGTCACCGCTGGGACTCCGCCGAAGGGCGCGTCAGCGAGCCGGCGCGCGTACCGGCCGTGCACACGCCACGACACCACCCCGCATCTTGGGCACGGCACCGTCGGCACTGCGGAGTACGCGCAGAACGTGACCGTACTGACCGCACATTCGATCGACTCGACCACCACATCGGCTAAATACGGTAGCAACCACTCCAAACCCCCTGAACCGCACACCCAGTAGATGCGCAGTTCAGACTTGGTACGTCACAAGATCCCCGACAGAGCCCGTGATTCCCCAGCCCTTGGGAGGCGGTCGGTTGCTTGGCCGGGGGTTTGGTGGGCTCCATGGGTCCCTCTTGCCCACCGCGGCGCCGACGCCCAGACCGACATCGGCCAGGCCGGATCCGATCCACTCCAGATCGCGCGCCTCCCCGAGGCGGTACTCGACTTGCGCGTCCTCGCGCGCCGTGATCTCGGCGGCGACGTCCTCGTGCTCCGCGTCGCGTCCGCAGTGCTCGCTCAGCCGGTACTCCACCTGCGCCGGGGTCCGGACCCAGCACCGTCACCAACACACGTGATCTGGGAACACCGCATGGAACATACCTTGGTAATTTTGTGACATGGACTTCTGGCTGAAGGACCTACTCACCCAAATCGACGAGGCGACGGCCAAACTGATTGCCACGGCCGACGGCCTGACCTGCAAACAGGTCAGCGAACCGTCGTTGCTGTCCGGCTGGACCCGCGGCCACGTCCTCACCCACATTGCCCGCGCCGCTGAGGCTCACCGAAACCTGTTGGAGGCCGTCCGCCGGGGCCGACATCCCCGCCTACGCGAGTCAAGAAGCCCGCGACACGTCCATCGAGAACGGTGCGAGCCGACCGGTCGCCGAGCAAGTAGCCGACATCGAACGGACGGCCGCGGCATTCCGGGCCGCCGCCGTCACAACACCCGATGACGCGTGGAAGACCAGTGTCACCATCCTGCACCTTGAGCCGTTCCCGGCGAGCCAGGTTGTCCTACGCAAGCTTGTCGAGCTCGAACTGCATCACGTCGACCTGAACGCGGGCCACCGGCCGGCCGACTGGCCTGTCACCTTCAAGCCGCTGGAGTTGCCCGAACCCATGCGAAGCCAGGCCACCGACCGTATGTCCTGGTTCGCCACGAAGTAACTCCAACCGCACACATCCGGACTCAGCGCGACACCTGCTATCCGCCCGACTTTCTTCGGGGTGCGACGGCTTGTTTGCCTATCACGCAGTCCTCCTGGCCGGGGTGGAACTGGCCGACCCCACACCGAGCCTGCCGCAGTGGTCTGGCGGCGCCCCTGGCCCAAAAACGACAGCCGCTTATGACGACGCCGTTGGCAAGTTGGGGTTCAGCGAAGACGATCACATCGACATCGCCCGCTTCGCGCGCCGGGCTCCGGGCCTTTCCCTGCGTGGGACTGTAAGACGTTCGATGTAACTCCCGATCATGGAAAGGCAGCGGGCGCGGGAGAAGATCCGGATTTCCCGATGATGATTGGCTGCACCCATGAGCATGAGGGTTACCGGTCTTTGGCTAGTTCGACGAGCTCTGCGAACAAGCCGCCGGCGTTGGCCAGGTCCTCGTACACTGCCGCCGCTTGCCGCAGCCTTCCTGTTGTCGCCATACGAGCGATGGCCTTGTTCACAGGTGGCGCTCCTCTACAGCGTGGGCCATGCCCCCGGGCCAGTCACACGTGGCGGGGGTCCTTCTCGCTCTAGGCAACCGCTCCACTACGCATCGCGGTTCCGTGGCGTGAGTGGCAACTTTTAAGAGCTTTAAGCGCCGGCCCTTGCTGAGGAGTTGAGCGCAGAGTGAGCCAGCGGGAGCCCAATGCGGGCCTGCAGCGGCTGTACACAGAGACCGGGTGGACGCTGCGGCAGCTCGCCCAGGAGATCAACCGCGTGGGCACCGAACGCGGAACGCCCCAGAGGTACCGAGGGACACATGCCGAAGGAGCCTGTCCGCAGGGCTTGATCAAGTTCCGTAGCTGTCGGGGTGGTCGGGGACGCCCAGGATGGGGAGTGCTCGTTCGGGTTCGTCACGGATCGCTCGGGTTGTCTTGGCGATGTTGTCGGCTCCGAGGGTTTTCAGCACGCCGATGGCGAGGTTGCGGAAGGTCGCCATGGCCCGGGGTGCGGTCCCGGTGTGGACAGTGGAGGCGTCCTCGGCGAAGGTGACGTCCCTGATGTGGTGCGAGGAGTTCTCCACTCCCCAGTGCCCGCGGATCGCGGCGGCCAGATCGGCCGGGCCGACCTGGTGGGCATCGAGGCTGGTGACGGCGTAGACACTCTCACGGGTCTCGCGCCTGCCGGTGTGCTTGCGGCGCCGGTGGACGCGGATGGCCAGGCGGGCGTGGGGAAAGGCGATTCCGTCGAGTTCGTCGGCGAGCATTCTCGCCGATTCCCATCCGCTGGTGGGTCTCCTGGGCGCGTTCGGCGGCCGCGCTGGCGCCGTAGTGGCGGGGCATGTCCTCGGAGATCCAGCCCATCAGCAGCATCAGGTCACCGGAGTCCCCGTTGGCCCGTTTCCACTCGTGGGCGAAGTGGTGCCGCCACCGGTGGGCATGCACGCCCTTCACCCCGGCGGACAGGCCACGCCGCTTGATCATGTTCTTGATGCCGTTCGGCTCCAGGCGCTTCCCGCCGCGCTCGGCCAGCCACAGATCGGGCAGCTCGGCGCCCTTGCGCTTGGCGCGGGCCCGCAGATACCGGCTCACCGCCCGCGCCGTCTTCGGCCCGAACCGTACCCGGCGGTCGCGGCTGCCCTTGCCGTGGTAGTGCACCGAGTCGGTGACCAGGTCGATGTCCTCCAGGGTGAGGTTGCCGACCTCGGACAGGCGGGCGCCGGTGTTGTAGTAGAGGCGGATGATGGCCTCGTCCCGCAGTTGGAGGAACGCCTTGCCCTTGCAGGCGGCCAGCACCTTCCCGGTGTCGTCGTCCCGGATGACCGGGATCAGCTTTTCACGGTCTTGGGCTGGCGGACGCGTTCCATCGGCGAGCGGTCGATCTCCTCCGGATCCTCGGCCGCGTCCTCCGCCTCGAGGTCGGGCGTCGCGTTCTCGTTCAGGTAGCGGGCGAGCTGGGCGGCGGCGAGGAGGTAGGTGTAGCGGGTGGTCTGCGGGTAGTTGCCCGCGCGCAGTGTGGAGCGCGAAAAGAGGGTCCTCACAGGTGTTGACCTGCGAAGACCCTCCGCACCGTCGGGACGACAGGATGTGAACCTTCGATCCCTTGACCCCCAGTCGAAGCCGCCGAGGGCCATGGTGGCCGGTTCACCAGCCGCTGACGCGGTTCCAGACGGCCTGGACGGCGGGTGCGTGCGTCGCCGTCCGGCTGCTGTCGATGACGTGGTAGCCACGGTGCTGTGCGGCGGTGGCGCAGGCGTGGTTCGGCAGGATGCGCAGCCGGGTGCCGATGGGCAGGTCGGGCAGGGTGGCGCCGTCGCGGGCGGTGATGGTGCCGTGCTCCTGGCTCGCGGCGCTCATGACCAGGCCGGGGATCGGGCGCCCCGCCAGGTCGGTGACCAGACCGTACCCCTGGTCCTGGGGCTGGGCCGCCGTGCCACGGTCGCGGGACATCGCCATCCAGCCGCCGTCGGTGACGATCCAGCCGTACTCGGGGCGGTGTCCGATGACGGTGACGACGACCGACAGCGCGAGGTCGTCGATCCGGCACACCCCGAGACCGGCCATCACCAGGTCGAAGAACACGTAGGTGCCGGCGCGCAGTTCGGTGACACCGGTGAGGTCCTCGGCGGCGTGTGCGGTGGGCGTCGAGCCGACGCTGACGGTCGCGACGGGCAGCCCGGCAGCGCGCAGTTTCCCGGCGGCGGTGACGGCGGTGTCGCGTTCGTTCTCCGCCGCCAGCCGCTGCTCCTGCGCCGAGTAGGCGAAGTAGGACTCGCCCGCGTGGGTCAGCACACCGTCCAGGCATCCGGCGTCGTGCAGGGTGTGGCCGATGTCGAGGAGTGCGGGGTCGTCGGTCTTGAGGCCGCCGCGGTGGCCGTCGCAGTCGATCTCGATCTGCGCGGGGATGCCGATTCCGGCCCGGCGCGAGGCTTCCGCGACGAAGGCGGCCTGCTCGGCGCTGTCCAGCAGGACGCGGAGGGTGACGCCACGGCGCAACAGGGCGAGCACACGGGGCAGTTTGTGCGGGTCGATGCCGACGGCGTAGGTGATGTCGGTGTAGCCGCCGTCGGCGAACGCCTCGGCTTCCGCGAGCGTCGAGACGGTGACGGGGTTCGGGGCCGCGCCGTGCATGAGGGCGGCGACATCAAGGCTCTTGGCCGTCTTGACGTGTGGCCGCAGGGTGACGCCGAGCTGGTCGGCCTTGGTGGCGAGTCGGTCGATGTTCCGCAGCGCCTTGTGTACGTCGACCACCGCGAACGGGGTGTCGGGGTCGGCCAGCGTCCCGGCAGTGGTGGAGGGCGTGGTGGTCATGGAGTGACGTCCGTCTTCTCGAGTAGGGCAGGGCCGCGTTCCGCTCTCATGTTAGTCGACCGAAATTCTACTTCTGGACAGTATCTCTAGATCCAGGTGTCCCACCAGATCGATGTGATCACCTGTCAATGTGGTGATGATCTGCCCCTCTGCATGAGGACGTCGGGCGTTGACAGGCCAGCCCAGGAACCCCATCCTAATTCCGTCACCGTATAAGCCGGTGACGGATATGGAACCCCATCCCGGCTCCCCCATCGACGAGGACCCCACCTTGCGAGACCAGCACGAATACCTGTACTTCTTGCGCCGCGCCTTCGACGGCATGCTCGGCGCGTTGGAAGACCTGGGCGATGACGTGGGAAACGTCCGCCCGCCGCTTCCCGGCGCCAACTCCGCCTACGCGATCGCGTACCACTGCGTCGGGGTCGCCGACTACTGGATCGGGCATATCGTCGCCGGGCGGGAAGTCGACCGTGACCGCGCCGCGGAGTTCACCGCCACGGGAAGCGCACATGAGCTGCGGCGGAAGGTCGACGCGCTTTTCCAGCGGCTGGCGACCGACCTCGAATCGGTGACGCAGACGGCGCTCCCGCACAACACACCGCCCGCCGAGTTCGAGGGGCCGGACCGACCGCTGAGCGTGCGGGGTGTCCAACTGCACGTACTCGAAGAGCTCGCCCAGCACCACGGCCACATACAGATCACCCGTGATCTGCTCACGCGGGGAGCACGTTCATGAGCGTCGTCCCGCCCGAGCCGGTGCCCGGCTTCGATGACCTCAGCCTCGACTGGCTGCGCGCCCGCCGCAGCGTCAAATGGCACCGTCCGGGACCGCGGGTGCTCCCCGCATGGGTGGCGGACATGGACTTCCCCACCCCTCCGGTGGTGGTCGCCGCACTGCGGGAGGCCGTCGACCGCCGCGATCTCGGCTATCCGGACTGGCCGGACGGCAGTCCGCTCCGTCGCGCGTTCGCACAGCGGATGATGGACCGCTACGCCTGGGCGGCGCCCGCGGACCGCGTACGTGAGCAGACCGATCTGATCCAGTGTCTGCAACTCGTCCTGCACCTCGCCACGAGCGCGGGTGACGCGGTGGCCGTACAGACGCCCAACTACCCTCCGTTCCTGGCCACGTTGGCGACGATGAACCGACGAGCCGTGCCGATCCCCATGCGAGACTCCGCGGAGGGTTGGTACATGGATGCGGCCGCTCTCGACACCGCGGTGGCGGAGTCGGGCTGTAAGGCGCTGGTGCTGGTCAACCCGCACAACCCGACGGGCCGCACCCTGACCCGTGCGGAGCTGGAGGAGATCGCCGCCGTCGCCCGTCGGCACGATCTGCTGGTCATCAGCGACGAGATCCACGCCGAACTGGTCCATGAGCCGCATCGCCACATACCGTTCGCGAGCCTCTCCCCGGACGCCGCCGGCCGCACCGTCACACTCACCTCCGCCACCAAGGCGTTCAACCTCGCGGCCATCCGCTGCGCGGTCACCCACTACGGCCCGGACCGGCTGCTCGCGCTGCGCGACGCGCAACCACCCGACCTCTACGGCGCCGTATCGCCGCTCGGCGTCGTCGCCACCGAGGCCGCGTGGCGAGAGGGCGACGCCTGGCAGCGCGACCTGCTCACCGTGCTGGACCGCAACCGCCGACGGGTCCATCAGGTGGTGCGCACCGAGCTCCCCCAGCTGCGTCATCACCTGCCGGAGGCCACCTATCTGGCCTGGTTCGACGCGCGGCCGCTGGGGCTCGGCGAACCACCCGTGGAGAGAGTGCTGAGGGAGGGCGGTGTCCTGCTCGACGGGGGCAGTCCCTTCGGCCCGGACGCCGACGGCTTTCTGCGGCTGAACTTCGCCACGTCCCATACCGTTCTCGAGGACGTCCTGGCGGGACTCGTCCGAGCACTGCGACCGGGGCCGCATCCGGGCAGGTGAAATTCCCTGGCGTGGCGGCCGGAAGGGCCGGAGACTCATCCCATGGCTGACATGGGGGCGTTCCGGGAAGCGGTCACCGCGTGGGCGGCCGGCGGCCCCGGCGGCCCCGCGCGCGAGCTGGCCGCGCGGCTGCCCGTCCGGGCGGTCGTCCTGCTCGAAGGGCCGAGCGACGCCGCTGCGGTCAGCTCGCCGGCCGCGCGCCGCGGCCGGGACCTGGCGGCCGAAGGAGTCTGCGTCCTGCCGATGGGCGGTGCCATGAGCGTCGGACGCTTCGCCCACCTCCTCGGGCCACCCGGTCTGGGTCTCCGCCTCACCGGACTGTGCGACGAGGCGGAGCGTCGCTTCTACACCCGCGGTCTGGAGCGGGCCGGCGCGGCGCGGCAGGAGTTCTTCGTCTGCGCGGCGGATCTGGAGGACGAGCTCATCCGCGCGCTGGGCGTGACACGGGTGGCGGAGCTCGTCCGGGCGGAGGGGGACCTGCGCGCCCTCCAGACCTTCCTGCGCCAGCCCGCACAGCAGGGCCGCACCTCAGAGCAGCAGTTGCGGCGCTTCCTGGGCACGAAGAAGGGGCGCAAGATCCACTACGGGCGCGTCCTCGTCGAAGCGCTCGACCACGACCGCGTACCCACGCCACTCGACGCCCTGCTCACCAGCCTCTGACCCTCGAAGGCCCAGGCCGAAGCCTCTGACCCCCGAAGGCCCTGGCCGACCGGGCGTCACGGTGTGACGTCCACGAGGACCTTGCCGACCGCGCCGCTCTCCACCGCGCGGTGCGCGTCGGCGGTCCGGT
Source organism: Streptomyces asiaticus (assembly GCF_018138715.1). Lineage (NCBI taxonomy): Bacteria > Bacillati > Actinomycetota > Actinomycetes > Kitasatosporales > Streptomycetaceae > Streptomyces > Streptomyces asiaticus. Next base: position 513,936 of record NZ_JAGSHX010000001.1, on the reverse strand, counting down.
CGAGCGGGAAGCGGACCAGCGGCAGGCCGTGCTCCTCGCCGACCGGCAGCGCGCCGTCGCGGACCGCGGCGGCGACGTCCTCAACCGCCGCGGCGAGCGGCTCCGAACCGACTGTGTAGAGCACCACGAACTGGAAGCGTGTGTTCAGCACCATGTTCCGCATCACGTCGAGCTCGACCGGCTTGCCACCGTCGTTGCCGTAGGTCGAGATCGTGCCGCGCGTCCGCAGCACGGCCAGGTCCAGTGCGAGGTTCGCGCCCAGCGCCACCTCGGCGACGATGTCGACGCCGTCCGGGGCGATCTCGCGGATCTCGGCGGCCGGGTCGCCCTCGCGATAGTTGATCACGTGGTGGGCCCCGGCGGCGGTGGCCAGCCGGGCCTTCTCCGGACCGCTGATCGTGGTGATCACGGTGGCGCCGGCCCAGCGGGCGAGCTGGATCACCGCGTGTCCGACCGCCCCGGCCCCGCCCGCGGCGAGCACCACCTTGCCGTCCAGTGCCCCGGGCCCCAGACGGCGCGGCCCGTCCTCGGCCACGGTGAGCGCGCGGTGCGCGGTGAGCGCGGGGACGCCGAGTGAGGCGCCGACGTCGAAACCGGCCTCGCCGGGCAGCTCCACGGCCCGCTCGGCGGGCACGACGGTGAACTCGGCGGCGGTACCGGTGGGCCGCCCGGCGGCGGCCAGGAACAGCCAGACCCGCTGACCGACCCGGCTCCGGTCGACCCCCTCGCCGACGGCGTCGATCGTGCCGGCGCCATCGAGGTGCGGGGTGACCTCGGGGAAGCGCTTGGGGCCGGAGGCGCCGGAGCGGGCCTTCCAGTCGGTCGGGTTGATCCCGGACACGGCGATCCGGACGCGAACCTCGCCGGGGCCGGGGGTGGGCAGGTCACGGTCGACGAGCCGAAGAACGTCGGGGTCGCCGTTGTCGCGGTAGATGATGGCCTTCATGATCCGTCCTCGGAGCCTGGTGAAGCGGGGTTTCCCGGCGCGGTCTGACGTTCCGCCGGAGTGTCGGGCATGTGATCGCGACCCTGGTCGCGTTGGGTCTGGTCAGCCGATGGGAACCTCGTTGGAGCGGGACTCGATGGCATCGAGGGTGGCGAGGGTCGCGGCGTCGAAGGTGATCTCGCTGACCGCCATGTTGGCCTCGAGGTGGGTGGCGTCGGCGGTGCCGGGGATGAGCAGCACGTTCGGGGCGTGGTGCAGCAGCCAGGCGAGGCCGACCTGGGAGGGCGTGACGCCCAGGGACTCGGCCACGGCGTGAACAGCCGGTTCCTCGGTGACCTTGGGCAGGCCCGGGAAGGCCCCGCCGAGCGGGAAGAACGGAACCCAGGCGATGCCCTCGGCCGCGCACAGTTCGAGCATGTCCTCGTCGTCGCGGGAGGCGAGACTGTACGCGTTCTGTACGCAGGCGATGCCCGCGGGCAGGGCGCGGCGCAGGCCGTCGAGGGTGACGCTGCTCAGGCCGATCGCGCCGATCTTGCCCTCGTCGCGCAGGGCGGTCATCACCGCGAGCTGGTCGTCGAGGTCGACGACCTGGTCGCCCTCGGGACGCAGTCCGGGGCCGGTGTCCAGGCGGCGGAGGTTGACCACGTCGAGCCGGTCGACGCCGAGGCCGCGCAGGTTGTCCTCGACACTGGCGCGCAGTTGCTCGGGCCGCTGCGCCTGACGCAGCGGCAAGCGCCCGCCCGGGTTGGGGTCGGCGCCGACCTTCGTGACGACCAGGACACCGTCCTCGGGGCGCAGCGTCTCGCGGATCACTTCGTTGGCGAAACCGAAGCCGTAGAACTCGGCGGTGTCCACGTGGTCGACGCCCAGCTCGACCGCGCGGCGCAGCAGCGCGACGGCCTCGCCACGGCGGTCGTGCAGGCGGGCGAGCTGCGCCGCGCCGTAGCCGATCCGGAAGACTGCGCGGCCGGCGAACGATGCGGTCGGGATGGTCATGACGCTGTCTCCTCGGTCGGTGATCGCAAGGCGGTGTACAGCAGTTCGGCCTGGTAGAGCGCCGACACCCGGTGGGCGATCGGGGTGGCGCGCTCCCGGGCCGCGGCCGGCTCCTGGTGCTCGACCTTGACCAACCAGGCCGTGACGCAGTCGCGCAGCATCGCGCGCATCTGGTCGATCATGTCGACGACGATGCCGCGGATGACCGGGTCGGTGGTCGCCTCCCCCCAGGTCTGCACACCGACCCGGGCCTCGGCGGGGTCGATCGCGGCGATCAGGCGGGTGAGCAGTTCGTCGGGGTCGGGCGGAGCGTCGCTCGCGGCGTACTCGCCGAGAACCGCGGCGCGCTTGGCGAGCACCTCGCGGGCGGCGGCCTGGACCAGGTCGGCCTTGTTGCGGTAGTGCGCATAGATCGAGCCGGCCGAGAGGCCGGACTCGGCCGTGATGTCGGCGATCGAGGTCCGCTCGAGGCCGTTGCGGCCGAAGCAGCGCACGGCGGCCTCGGCGATCTGGGCACGCCGGAGCTCCTTGCGCGCGTCGGTGAGCCGCGGCACCACACATCCTCCCCACAAAGAGAATAGTAGTTCTGTTTGCGGGCACACGTTAACAGAATCGCTGTTCTCTTTGTGGCGCGGAAACGATCTGCCGTCACACGGTGGGCTTGCTGCCCCCGTCCCCGGCTGGGACATCGCCGGTGTGGTGGAACGCCCAGGTCTCGCCACACCGGAGTTCTCGGCCGGTGACGAGGTCGTCGGGTACGTCAGGAGCGATGTGCAGCGCGCTCACGGCGGCCTGGCCGAACTCGTCGCCGCGGACGTCCGCACCCTGGTCCGCAAGCCCCGCACCATGAGCTTCGCCCAGGCGTCCGCCCTGCCACTGGCGGGGCTGACCGCGTATCAGGCCGTGGTACGCACCCTGGGCGTCGAGCGGGGCCGGACCCTGCTGGTGCACGGAGCCGCCGGTGGCGTCGGCTCGCTCGCCGTCCAGATCGCCCGCTCGCGCGGCGCGCGTGTCATCGGCACCGTCTCGCCACGGGACCACGACTACCTGCGATCGCTCGGGGCCGAGCCGGTCGCCTACGGCCACGGCGCCGCCGACCGGGTACGCGGACTCGTCCCCGAGGGCGTGGACACGGTCCTGGACACCGTCGGCGGCGGGGTGCTGACGGCGACGGCACAAGCCGCCGCACCCGGCGCACGCGTGGCGTCCCTCGTCGACATCGGTGTGCCGGGTGTCGCTCCGGTCTTCTGCCGCATGGACCACGCGGACCTGACGGCGCTGATGGAACTCGCCGAGGCCGACAAGCTCCACGTCCGGATCGGTGCCACCTACCCGCTGGCACGCGCGGCCGACGCGCAGCGCGCCCTGGCCGCCGGTGAGACCCCCGGCAAGATCGTCATCGAGATCGACTGACACACCTCTTCTGACCGCCCCTGACGGAGGATCAGCCGCTCGGACTTTGGGGCAGCAGGCTCAAACTTCCATGACGGCCTGCTGCTTCTTCCGCTTCCGGTAGCTCGCGGCCTTGTGCTTGTTTCCGCACTCCGCCATCCCGCACCATCGCCGGGCCCCGGAGCGCGACACGTCCACGAAGAGACGGGTGCAGTCGGGGTTCGCGCACTCCTTGGTCTTGTCGAGCTGGGCCGAGCTCAGCAGGTCCACGGCGTCGCGGGCCACCGCGCCGAGGACCTCGTCCACGCCGCCCGTCCGCGTCAGCCGCCCCGACGCGTCGAGCTGATGCCTGGGCGGCGGCAGCCGGGCCGCGTCGTTCACCTCGGCGAGGGCGTCCCTGAACTCGGCATCCGACGGGTCCCCAGGAGGCCAGGAACGCACCAGGGTGTAGATCGCCTCGCGCAGACGGCGGACCCGCTCCAGCCCCCGAGTGTCCATCGGGCCGGGATCGTCCAGCAGCTCCGCCTGGCTGATCCAGCGGCTCACATCGCTCGGGGAGGTCAGCAGCTCCGTACGGAGGCCGCGCCGCCACAGCTTCGTGCCCGCCAGGTCGAGGCAGAGACGACCGCTCACAAAGACGAACTCATCCACGTGACCATATTGCCGGGTAACGTCCTGGTTGTCGACGCCGCCCCCTACGGAGGGCTCTCCTTCCCTCACCAGGACGAATGGGAATCGCCGTGAGCGAACCCGGCCTGCCCGCCCCTGCCGCTGTCACCTGTCTGGCGGGTAACAGAAGGATCAAGGGCCGATGCGGCCCTTGCTGCGCATGGCGGCGCGGACACGTTCCTCGGCGCGGACACGTTCCTCGGCGAGGCCGCGCCCGGCGATATGCGGGGTGGTGGCGCGGCGCTGGGCCTCTTCGAGAACGGTGACGGCGTTGGTGCGCAGCCGCTTGGAGATCGTCTCGAAGATGGTGGCGGTCTCGGGCCGGAATCCGGAGTAGCGGGCGTCCATGGCGAAGGCGGCGGCGACGACACCACCGGCGTTGGCCACGAAGTCGGGCAGGAGGGAGATGCCACGTTCCGCGAGGATGGACTGTGCCCGCGGCGAGGTGGGCAGATTGGCGCCTTCCACCACCGGCCTGGCCTTGATCCGGTGGGCGATTGTCTCGTCGATGACGTCCCGTAGGGCCGCCGGGACGAGGACGTCGCAGTCGACGGTGAGTTCCTGGCCGGGTGGTAGCGCGATGCCCTGGTGGTGGCGGGTGACGAAGTCGTCCCCGTGCTCCTCCCGCGCGGTCCGGAGCGCGGGCACGTCCAGTCCGCCGGGGTCGTGAAGGGCTCCCTCGGCGGTGGAGACGGCGAACTGCGTCGTCCCGACGATGGAACTGGCCACCGCGACCGGTGTCCGGCAACTCGCCCCACGCCTCCTCGGGCGGGTCAGGCGGGGCGCATGACACCGCAAGCCCCGTTCCCCGCCCCGGAACTCAATCGGCTCACCGACCGGCAGACCGCGCGGATCCGGCTCTACTGCGTGCCGCCGTCCGGCACCGGATCGGAGTTCTTCCTGCCCTGGGTCGCGACGTTCTCCGCACTCTTCGACCTGGTCGCCGTCGACCTGCCCGGCCGCGGCACCCGCACCGCGGAACCATCGATCACCGACATCGGCTGGGCCGCCACCGGCATCGCGGAAGCCATCGCCGCGGACCTGCGGCACCGGCCACCCGCCGACGGTTTCTACGCGGTCTTCGGCCACAGCTTCGGAGCGCTGCTCGCCTTCGAGGCCACCCACCGGCTCCGGTCGTCCTCGCGCACCGAGCCGGACCTGCTCGCACTGTCCGCCGTGCCACCGCCGAACCGCGACGGCCTCGACGACCACATCGCGCGCAACCTCGGCTCCGGGATCGCCGTCATCACCGAGATCATGGGCTGGGAGGCACCGGCCGACGACGCGCTCGCCCGGACCGTCTACACCCCGTTCCTGGCGGACGCGGTGGCGCTGCTGCACCACACCCGCCAGGAATGGCCACCGCTGCGCGCGCGGCTGAGCGTCTTCGGCGGACTCGACGACCCGATGGTCGACCCCGGGACGCTGCACGAGTGGGGCGCCTGTACGACGGCCGACGCCCGGGTCCACCGCTTTCCCGGTGGCCACCACTATCTGCGCACCCAAGTGGCGGATGTGGTCGGTCGGCTGACGGACGATCTGCTGGCCGCGTACCGGAGTCCGGCATCCGGCTAGGCCCCGGGGAGCACAGACCACCATGAAGGCCAGCAGGACTCCGATGCTGGTCAGTCCGCCACCGCGTTGATGGGCAGGTGAGCCCGAGGGTGCGCACCATGCGCTCGCCCGCGGGCTGTTCGGACGGGGGTGTGCGCACTCAGCAGCGCGACAACTTGCGCTGCTGAGGCCAAGGAAACCTGTGCCCCTTGGTGGCCTCGTCAGCGGGTGAGGAGCGTGTTCCCGCTTTGCTGCCGACCCCCGGATGGCCGCCGGCCCGCCGAGGTGCGCAGGACGTCCACCAGCGCGGCCACCGTCGGCCGGTGCTCGGCGAAGGAGCGGCACACCACCACGATGTGGCGTTCCATCGTCTCGTGCAGTTCCAGGACATCGAGGCAGGACGGACGCAGCCGGAGCATCAGATCCGTCACCACGCTGACCCCGACTCCGGCCTCGACCAGGGCCAGGGTGGCGGCCGTGTCCGTCACTTCGTGCAGCACCTGCGGTTCGAAACCGGCACGGCGGCAGGCGGTGAGCACGGCGCGGCCGTAGTAGCTGCCGGCCGATGGCAGGATCCATCCCAGGTCCCTGGTGTCGGTGAGCGAGACCTTCTGCCGGCCGGACCTGCCGGACCGACCCGAACGACCGGACCTGCCGGACCGACCGGACATGGTCCCGGTGGGGACCGCGAGCGAGAAGCGTTCCCTGGACAGCTCCCGCACCCGCAGGGACGGATTCCGTGGGATGGGCACGTCCGGATAGTCCAGCCCCAGCGCCAGGTCCACGCTTCCGCCGGCCACCGCGTCGTACACCTCGTCCACGTCCATGTCCCGGCTGCGCACGGTCACGCCGGGGTGCCTCTCGCGCACCTGCCGCAGGGCCGGCGGCAGGATCTCGGCGGCGGCCGTGGCGAAGAGCCCGACCCGCAGCGTCCCGGAGACCTCGTTCCGGGTGCGCTCCAGCGCCTCGACGGCCTCGGCCTCCGTGGTGAGGATGCGCTCGGCGTGCAGGGCCAGTGTCACCCCGGCGTCGGTGAGCTCCACCCGGCGTCCCACCCGCCGCAGCAGTTGCCTGCCGGTGGCCTTCTCCAGCGCGGTGATCTGCTGCGACACCCCGCCCGGGGTGTATCCCAGGGCCTCCGCGACCGCGGTGATGGTGCCGCGTCTGGTCAGTTCCACCAGCGAACGAAGCTGTGCGCTCGTCCAGTCCATATAGGGATCCTAAAAGATCAGAAGCATGGACCGTTGATGGACGTCAACGATTGGTGTGCTGCACGATGACGCGGAGACAGCTGATCGGCATCGCTCTGTCCTGACAGCCCTGCCGCCCCCGGGCATGGACCCGTCCTCGTCCGGCGAGGTGGCCCTTGGGAAGGGAGTGGTCTGTTGTCCTCCTCCGCCTTCCGCACCGTTCCCGCCTCCGCCGATGTCGTGATCGTCGGCGGCGGCGTGATGGGTGCGAGCACCGCGTTTCACCTCGCCGAGGCCGGGGTGACGAACATCGTCGTCGTCGAGCGCGGCGAGCTCGGCTGCGGCAGTTCGGGCAAGCCGATCGGTGGCGTACGCGCCCAGTTCTCCGATCCGCTCAATATCGAGCTGGGCAGCCGCAGCCTGCGTGCCTACCGGGAGTTCGGCCACCGGCCCGGCGCCGACATCCGGCTCGACACCGTCGGCTATCTGTTCCTGCTCGACAGCGCACGGCAGACGAGTGACTTCGAGGCCGCGGTTCAGCTCCAGAACAGCCTGGGCGTGCCGAGCCGCATGATCGCCCCCGAAGAGGCCCGGCGGCTGTGTCCCTATCTCAGCACCGATGGCCTCGTGGCCGCCGCGTACTCCCCCGCCGACGGGCACGCCCGCCCCGGTCTTGTCGTCCAGGGGTACGCCCGAGCGGCGGCCGGGGCCGGAGTCACCATCGCCACCCACACCGCGGTGTCCGGCCTCGACACGGCCGGGGACCGGGTCGTCGGTGTGCACACCAGCCACGGCCGCATCGCGTGCGCCACCGTGATCTGCGCGGCGGGGGCCTGGTCGGCACGGATCGGGGAGATGGCCGGCGTCAACCTCCCGGTCCAGCCGGTGAAGCGGCAGCTGGCGTTCACCGCGCCCATCACACCGCCCGCCCCGCGCGTCCCGTTCACCATCGACTTCTCCTCGACCGCCTACTTCCACAACAGCGACGACGGTCTGCTGCTCGGGATGGCCGACCCCGACCAGGAGGACGGCTTCGACACCACCTGGACCCCGGAGTGGCTGGAGCTGTTCCGCACCGTCGCCCGCCGCCGCGCCCCGGCCCTGGCCGGCCTGGAGACCACCGGCGGATGGGCCGGTCTGTACGAGGTCACACCGGACCACAACGCGCTGATCGGCCGCTCCGCGGAGCTGCCCAACTTCCTGTACGCGGCCGGGTTTTCCGGCCACGGCTTCCTTCAGGCGCCCGCGGTGGGCGAGGTCATGCGCGATCTGTACCTGGAGCGTGAGCCGTTCACCGACATGTCCCCGCTCAGCGCCGACCGGTTCCACCACGGCGCCGAGACCCGCCCCGAAGCACACGTGGTGTGAACCGTTGAACCCCGATCGAAAGGCCGAACCATGTCAACACTCAGTCAGTGGCAGCTGAGGGCCGCGTTCGCGGCGCGGCTGTCGGAGATGTACGGACAGGAGGTTCCCGCCTACACCACGCTCGTGGACGTCTCGCGCGAGGTCAACGAGGACGTCCTGCACGCGCGGGGAACCGATGCGACACGTCTCGGGTCCATCAGCCGGGTGACGGCCGAGCGGCACGGGGCCATCCGTGTCGGCACACCGCGGGAGCTGGGGCAAGTGGCCCGGATCTTCGGCGCCCTCGGCATGCACCCGGTGGGCTTCTACGACCTGCGGGAGGCCGCGGCCAGCGCCGTCCCCGTCGTCTCCACCGCCTTCCGGCCGGTGGACGGCGAGGAGCTGGCGCGCAACCCCTTCCGGGTGTTCACCTCCATGCTCACCCCGGCCGACCCCCGTTTCTTCGACGCCGAGCTGCGCTCGCGTCTGGAGGCCTTCCTCGCGGACCGCGAACTCTTTCCCCCCGAGCTGCTCGCGCTGGCCGACCGCGCCACCGCCGAGCGGGAGCTGCCCCAGGAGGAGGCCGAGCGGTTTCTGCACCTCGCCGTGCGGGCGTTCGAGCTGTCCGCCGAGCCGGTCGACAAGAGCTGGTACGAGACCCTGGAACGGGTCTCCGCCGTGGCCGCGGACATCGGCGGTGTGCGCAGCACCCACATCAACCACCTCACCCCGCGCGTCCTCGACATCGACGAGCTGTACCGGCGCATGACCGACCGCGGCATCGAGATGATCGACACCATCCAGGGCCCGCCCGCCTGGGAGGGCCCCGATGTGCTGCTGCGGCAGACCTCCTTCCGGGCCCTGGCCGAACCCCGGGCGATGCGGACCCCGGACGGCAGCGTCATCAGCGGCGCCCTGAGGGTCCGCTTCGGGGAGGTCGAGGCCCGTGGCATCGCCCTCACCCGCGAGGGCCGGGCCCTGTACGACGAACTCCTCGGCCACGTGGACGAGCGGATGTCCCGGAACCCCTCGGCCTCCCGGGACGAGATCGCCCGCGCCGTATGGGAGCGGCACCTGCCCGGCAGCGAACAGGAACTCGCCGCCAAGGGACTTGCCTACTTCACCTACCACCTCCACCCCGACCGCCCCCGCGACGGCACCCGGCCACCCGCGAACGTCGGCGAACTGCTACGGCAGGGCTGGGTGCGCGCCGAGCCGATCGTCTACGAGGACTTCCTGCCCCGCTCCGCCGCCGGGATCTTCCAGTCCAACCTCAGCGGCGAGGGCACCCGCCACAGCGATCAGCAGGGCACGGCGTACGACGCGGACCGGCTCTCCGGCGCCATCGGCCGCGACGTCCTGGACCCCTTCGCCCTCTACGCGCGGCAGCAGAACGACTCCCTGGCACACGTCGCCCGCGCGCTGGGCCTCACCGACGCCCTCAGCTGACCCCTCACCCCCGGAGGACCGCCATGACCAGCACCGCACTGCCCACCACGGACGACCTGCGCGCCCGCGCCCGTACCGCCCTCGACACCATCGGTGTCGAGGTGGCCGAGGGCGGCGACTTCTCCGCCCGCACACCGCTCACCGGCGAGAACCTCTTCGGACTCACGGCCGCCACCGACGCCGAGGACGCCATCGCGGCCTCCCGTACGGCCTTCCTCACCTGGCGGACCACGCCCGCGCCGCGCCGCGGTGAACTCGTGCGCCGCCTCGGCGAGTTGCTGCGCGAGCACAAGAGCGACCTGGCCGACCTCGTCACCATCGAGGCGGGCAAGATCCGCTCCGAGGCGCTCGGCGAGATCCAGGAGATGATCGACATCTGCGACTTCGCGGTCGGCCTGTCCCGGCAGCTGTACGGCCGTACGATCGCCTCCGAACGCCCCGGCCACCGGCTGGCCGAGACCTGGCACCCGCTCGGCGTGGTCGGCGTCATCTCCGCCTTCAACTTCCCCGCCGCCGTGTGGTCGTGGAACACCGCCGTCGCCCTCGTCTGCGGCGACACCGTGATCTGGAAGCCCTCGGAGTTCACCCCGCTGATCTCGCTGGCCTGCGACCACCTGCTGGCCCGGGCGGCCGACGAGGTCGGCGCGCCCCGCGACGTACACCGTCTCCTGCTCGGCGACCGCGCGGTCGGTGAGAAGCTCGTCGACGATCCGCGCGTCGCGCTGGTCAGCGCCACCGGCTCCACTCGCATGGGCCGCGAGCTAGGCCCCCGCGTCGCCGCCCGCTTCGGCCGCAGCCTGCTGGAACTCGGCGGCAACAACGCGGCGATCGTCGCCCCGTCCGCCGATCTCGACCTCGCCGTCCAGGGCATCGTCTTCGCCGCGGCCGGCACCGCGGGCCAGCGCTGTACGACACTGCGCCGTCTCATCGTCCACCGCGACATCGCCGACACCCTCGTCGAGCGGCTGACCGCCGCCTACGGCAGGCTCCCCATCGGCAGTCCGTTCGAGGACACCACGCTGGTCGGCCCGCTCATCTCCCCCGCCGCCCTGGACACCATGAACGGCGCCCTCACCCGCGTCCAGGCCCAGGGCGGCAAGATCCTCGCGGGCGGCAACCGCCGCCTGGCCGAGGCCGCCCCCGCGGCCGCCTATGTCGAGCCGGTCCTCGTCCGCGTCGACGCGCAGACGGACGTCGTACGGGAGGAGACCTTCGCGCCGATCCTGTACGTCCTCACGTACGACACCCTCGAGGAGGCGATCGCGCTGCACAACGACGTCCCCCAGGGCCTGTCGTCCAGCATCTTCACCCGCGACCAGCGGGAAGCCGAGATCTTCCTGTCCGCCGCGGGCTCCGACTGCGGTATCGCCAACGTCAACATCGGCACCTCCGGAGCCGAGATCGGCGGTGCGTTCGGCGGCGAGAAGGACACCGGCGGTGGCCGGGAGTCCGGCTCCGACGCCTGGAAGGCGTATATGCGCTCGGCCACCAACACCATCAACTACTCCAGCGGGCTCTCCCTCGCCCAGGGCGTCAGCTTCCTCTGATCAGGCACCTCGTGCGGCGCGGGGTGGACCGCGCCGCCCGACGTGCGTTACCGAGCGGCGTCGAGCCGACCCGCCTGCTGGTGCTCCACGAGGTGGCCGAGGCCGCGTGGCGGGGAGAGCGGCGGTGCCGGACAACTCCACGGCACCCGGGAGTGCTTCACCCGCTGACCAGGCGGGCTCATGCGCGCAGAGCCCGGCCAGGGCCCAAAGCCACAGATGCCGTTTGAGTTCACGCCCCTTGAGTCCATGCCGCTTGAGTCCATGCCGCTTGAGTCCATGCCGCTTGAGTCCACGCCCCTTGAGTCCATGCCGCTTGAGTCCATGCCGTTTGAGTCCAAAAGAATACCGGGGTACAGTACGACGGCTCCGCTCCCCCACCGCATTCGACATCCACACCCCCATAGGTGGTTTGACATGCGCGCGTCGCACTTAGGTGAATGTTGTACGGTCCTGGTAGAGGATCAGGCGCTCGATGAGTTTCTCGAGGTGGCCGTCGGTGAGTATCAGCGCATCACCTCCGAAACACCGCTGCCGTGCTTCGCTCTCCTCGTGGGTTCGGCGGACCAGGCGACCTTGACCGTCGAGCGCGTCGCGTTCGGCCGCAATGCCCGTACCACCGACCCGGCCGCGCGCCGTGAGTTCACCGAGTCGATCGTGCCGCTCTTCGGCCCGGCGTACGAGAACGAGACACGCGCCTGGTGGATCGACTCCCACGACCTGCTGAGGGCTTCGCGCGAGGCCGAAGCCGACGGCCTGGAGATCCTGGGGTCCGTGCATATGCACCCCGACTGGCATCGCATCGGCCCACCGGAGGAGCGGCAGCTCATCCTCAGCGAGCGCCCGACCCCGATGGATCAGCACGTCTTCGGCAACACCGGCTGGCCGGTCAACCTCATCTGCTACCTGGAACGTCGCGGCGACGTCATGTACCACGCCCTCGCCGCCTGGGCGCCGCCCCCACCCGAGAGCCCTCACCTTCCGTGCGCCGAACTGCCGCTGCGGATAAGGACCAGGGCCGTGGTCGGGGTGTGAGGCCGATGACCATCACGATTCCCACCCCCGACCGGCCATCCCGCCGGTTTCCGACCGCTGGAGGAATTGCCCATGTCCGACGCGTCCACCCCGGACAGGCCCAAACTGCGGCACCTGGCCATTGTCGCCCGTGACCCCGAGAAGCTGGCCGAGTTCTACAGCGGAATCTTCGAGATGGAGCTCTTCCACCGGGATCCCGATGGCAGCTGCTTCCTCTCCGACGGGTATCTCACCCTCGCGCTGATCAAGCATCAACTCGACGGCGACACCCCGGCGGGCATGAACCACTTCGGTTTCCACGTCGCCGACACATCCGGGATATCCGCCGCTCTGGTCGCCTCGGGCGCCGATGAGCCCGCCGAACGCTTCACCAACCGCCCGTTCGCCGAGTACCGGGCCATCGACCCGGAGGGCAACTGGTTCGACCTCTCCGCCCACGGCTTCGGCGGCCCCCGCCCGGCCGCCGAAGCGGACGGCGCATAACGGGGCCGGGGCGCCGACCCTGGGACCGGCGCCCCGCACCCGTCAGCCGACCCGCCGCGCCAGCACCTGCCCCGGCCACGCCCCGGACAGGAAGCGCTCGGTGGGAGTGAAACCGTTGCGCTCGTAGAACGCGACGAGTTCACCCCCGCCGCCCGCCCAGCAGTCGACCCGCAACAACTCCACCCCGGCCCGCCGGGTCTCCTCCGCGGCATGGGCCAGCAGCGCCGCCCCGACGCCCCGCCCGGCATGCCGTCGGTCGGAGACCAGCAGCCGGACGTATCGCTCGGGTTCGCCGGCCGGGGCGATCGGCATCTGCGAGCTGGGGCCGGAGTCCAGCACCAGGGCCCCGACAGGTGCCCCTTGCGACTCCGCGATGAACGGGGCGTTCTCGGTCAGGTACCGCTCGACCCGCTCCACCCCGCCGGGCCGCCGCGAGTACGGCACCGTGCCCCACTGCTCGGTGTTGCCGCGAGCGTTCATCCAGACCACCGCGGCGTCGAGCATGTCCAGCACCGCCGGTGCATCGGCCGGATCGCCCGGTCTGATCCGTATGGTGTAAGTGGTGTCGTTCACGGCGGAAGTCTAGGCAGAAAAATGCGCGGAACTGTCGGTCGGTCGAATAGACGTTCAAGCGGATTGTGAAATTCCCCGGGTGACCGGGAGTTTTGCATCGGACTTTCGGCTGGTTGTGTACTGCGGGTGGTTCAGCCTGGGACTACGGTGTTTCCGAGGGTTCGGCAGAGCGAAATCGGCGGCACCGGGGCGTGGCGGCATTGGGGCAGACCGTATGTGGCGCGGGCTCGGCATTGCGGTTCGCCGTACTGGGGCCCGTTCGCGTCTGGCGTGGTGAGCAGGCGCTCCCGGTCCTCAGGCCGCTCGAGCGCGCCGTGCTGTGTGTGCTCCTGCTGCGGGGACGCACCGCCACCGCGAGCGAGCTGGTCGACGGGGTGTGGGGCGACGCCCCACCACCTCAGGCGATCGCCAGCTTACGCACCCACGCCTTCCGCCTTCGCCGAGCGCTGGGGCCCGGCGTACTGGTGTCGGAGGCGGGAGGGTACGCACTGCGGATCCGGCCCGGGGCACTGGACCTCGCGGTGTGTGAGGACTACGAGGCACGAGCGCGACGCGCGAAGGCGGAAGGGGAGTTGACCGGCGCACGGAGGCTGCTGCACAGGGCGGTGGAGCTGTGGGAGGGGCAGCCGCTGGCCGGAGTGCCCGGCCCGTACGCCGAGACCCAGCGCTCCCGTCTGGAGCAGTGGCGCCTGTCCCTGCTGGAGGCGCGCCTCGAACTCGACCTGGAGCTGCGCCCGCACACCGACGCGGTTTCGGAGCTGACCGCGCTGACCGCGGAGCACCCACTGCGGGAGCGGCTGCGCACACTGCTGATGACGGCGCTCTACCGCAGCGGCCGACAGGCGGAGGCGCTGGGTGTGTACACCGACACCCGCCGCGTCCTGTCCGAGGAACTGGGCGTGGCACCCAGCGCGGAACTCGCCCGCCTCCATCAGCGCATCCTGCGCGCCGACCCCACGCTCGCCGGGCCACGCAGGCTTCCGGCCGGGACCAAAGCCGTGCCCCCGGCCTCACCCGCGCCACGTCCGGCACAACTCCCCGCGAAGCTCGCCGACTTCACCGGACGCGCCGCCGTCATGGACACCTTGCGCGAGCGGCTGCTGCTCGCCCAGGGGACGGTGATGGCGATCTCCGTGGTGCAGGGGCTCGGCGGGGTGGGCAAGACGGCCCTGGCCGTGTGCGTCGCGCAGGCGGTCCGGGAGCGGTTCCCCGACGGGCAGTTGTTCGTCGATCTCATCGGCCACCACGCCCAGCCCGCGGATCCCGCGGCCGTACTGGGCACCTTCCTCCGCGCGCTGGGCACGCCGCCCGCGGAGATCCCGGAGGGGTTGCCCGAGCGGGCCGCGCTGTACCGCTCGGTCCTGGGCGGCCGCCGGGTGCTGGTCCTGCTGGACAACGCCCACGACACGGCACAGGTCCGCCCGCTGCTGCCCGGCTCTCCGAGCTGCGCGGCGCTGATCACCAGCCGCACCCCCATGACCGGCCTCGACGGCGCCCGTGTGGTCGACCTCAGCATCATGGACCCATCCGAGGCACTCGCCCTGTTCACCCGCATCATCGGCGACGAGCGGGCCGCGGCCGAGCCCCACGCCTGCCGCAAGGCCGTCGCCGCCTGCGGCTATCTGCCCCTGGCCATCAGGATCGCCGCCGCCCGGCTGACCACCCGCCCCGCCTGGACCGTGCGCAACCTGACCGACCGCCTGGCCGACGCCCACCGCCGCCTGCATGAACTGCGGGCCGGGGACCTGGCCGTCAAGACGAGCTTCGAGTTCGGATACACGCAGTTGGGGCCCTCGCAGGCACGGGCGTTCCGGCTGCTCGCGCTCACCTACGGGCCGGACATCTCCCTGGCCGCGGCCACCGCCGTCCTCGGCGTCACCGCACAAGAGGCCGAGCGATTACTCGAGTCGCTCGTCGACACCAGCCTGCTGCATTCGCCCGAGCCCGGCCGCTACCGCTACCACGACCTCGTTCGGATCTACGCGCGCGACCGCGCCGAGCGGGATGAACCGCCGGCGGGCCGAGCGGCCGCGATATCGCGCATGCAGGACTTCTATGTGGCCTCGGCGGCACGCGTGTACGCCATGGGACGACCGGGAGACCGGCTCGTCGACCACCTGATGTCCACCGACCACCCCGGACAGGACTTCCCGGACGCCCGCACCGCGCTGGACTGGCTCCTCAGCGAGGCGGACTGCCTCCTCACCTGCGCCCAGCAGGGCGCCAAGTCCGCGGAGAGTGGCGCCGTTCGCCGCGCGGCGGACCTCCTCCTGGTCACCCGGGATCTGGTCGAGTCCGGTACGCACTACCTCCAGTACGAGGCGGCGGCCCGTTCGGTGGGCAATGCCGCCCACCTCGCCGGGGACACGGCCGCGGAGGGCCGGGCCCGCCTGGCGCTGGCGGGGATGTTCCCCGTCGCCAGGGGCCAGCAGCAGGCCGACGACGAAGCCCGCCGCGCGGTCCTGCTCGCGACCGCCGCGGGCGACCCGACCGCCGCCTGCCACGCGTTGAACGTACGCGGGGTCGTGGCGATCTACCAGCAGCGTTACGACGACGCGGAAGCACACCTGCGCGAGGCGCTGCGCGGCTTCCGGGCCGACGGCAACCTCGCCTGTGTGGCCGGTGTGCTGTCCAATCTCTCCCGTGTACACGCCGCCACGGGCCGGGCCGACAGCGCCGTCGACCTCGCCACGCGGGGAGTCGACCTCCGGCGGAGCCTGGGCAGCACCTGGCGCATCGCCAATGGCCGGCTCGCCCTGGGAATCGCTCTGCACCGGGCAGGACGGCACGCCGCGGCGGTGAGCGAACTGCTGGAGGCGCTCAGCACCTTCCGCGACAACCGGCAACGGCTCTGGGAGGGATCCACCCACGCCCGGCTGGCCGAGGTGTACCTCGCGTCGAACCACCCGGCCGAGGCGGCCACACACGCCGAGCAGGCACTGGCGCTCGGCTCCATCGGCAACAAGTGGCGCCGTGGGTCGATCCTGAGTGTGCTGGGCCAGGCGTTGGAGCAACTGGGACAGCCGGACAGGGCCCGCGCGTGCCGCCGCAAGGCCGAGATGTCCTGGGTGTGGTGGAGCCCCTGACGCCCCGCCACGTTGTCCTGGGCGCCGTTTCCCTCAGCTCCGGCCGACTAGAGGTCGAGGACGACTTCGGTGGTCGGTGCGCTGCAGCAGACGAGGACGGTGCCCGCTTCGGGGAGTTCGAGGGGCGGGGTGGTGTAGGTGATGTCGCCGGACACGATGTGGGTGACGCAGGTGTGGCAGACGCCGGTGCGGCAAGACCAGCGGGTGGGGATGTGGCAGGCTTCGGCAAGATCGAGGAGTGATCCGTGCGCGGGTGACCACGGGGTCGTGACGCCGCTGCGGGAGAAGGTGATGAGCGGGCCGGTGCCCGGTGGACCCGGCGGTTGGTGCGGCCGTACCCCGGCGGTGGGCGTGACGCCGGGGTTGATGGCGGGCAGGGCGCTGAACTGTTCCGTATGGATCCGCTCGGGAGGCAGGCCGTGATCGCGCAGGAAGCCGCCGAAGTGGTCCATGAAGGCGGTCGGTCCGCAAAGGTAGACGTCCGCGTCGGCGGGGATGCCCAGCCTCGCGAGCGATGAGGCACTCGGACGCCCCTGGGTGACGTAGGGCTCATCGGGGCGCGGGGCTTCGCCCGTGTAGTAGATGTGCTCATGGGCGTCGGGGAGTTGGGCCAGGAGCGCGTGGGTCTCGTCCGCGAAGGCGTGGTGGGCGCGGTCGTGGGCGATGTGGATCCACCAGACGGGGCGTGGGTCCCGCGTGGCGGCGAGCCGATGGAGCATGGCGAGCACGGGAGTGGCACCGATCCCCGCGGAGATGAGGACAATCGGGCGGCTGCCTTCTTCGAGTACGAACGTGCCACGGGGGCTGGCGATGTCCACGAGGTCCCCGGGGTGGAGCGCGGTATGGATGTAGCCGCTGACTTTCCCGTGGGGCTCATGCTTGACGCTGATGCGGTAGGCGCCGGCCGTGGGTGCGGAGGACAGGGAGTAGCTGCGCACCACGGGGGCGGCGTCGCCGACGGCGAGGCGGATGGAGAGGTACTGGCCCGGGCGGGCCTCGGGGTGGCCGACCGGCGCGGCCCCTCATGGCGCTGTGATCTGTGCACTCGGGCCGAGCCCGGTTGCGGGGTGCCCGTGTCGCCGCGATTCCGTGAGCATGACCCGTTGGGTGCGTTCGCTGAGATTTCGACCGCTTTGCGAACTTCCATACTAAGCGTCCGGGTACTGTGCGAACTTTGCCTATTCGGCTACCGCGTCGCGGGTGCGCTGGTAGTGGCGCCGCGCCTTCATGCGGTTGCCGCAGACGGCCATCGAGCACCAGCGGGCCTTGTTGGTCTTGCTGCGGTCGATGAGGAACAGCCGGCACTCCGGGTTGGCGCACACCCGTAGCCGACCGGGCATCGCCTCCTGCAACGCGCTCCAGGCCATGACGGCCTCCACCGCCATCCGGCGCTCCGCGGGGGCGTCCACCTCCCACGACACCCCGGCGGACGAGAGGTGCGGACGGGAGACGACGTCCTTCAGGAGCGGGGCCAGCGACGTGGCGGGGCGACTGCCCCGCACCACGTCCTGCAAGCCGTCTCGCACCTTCAGGAGGTGCCGGCGCTCCTCGGCACTGCCGCTGCCGCCGTGCGCACGCTGCCAGGACCTGGCCGCTTCCGGATCCGCCAGCTGGTCCTGGACGACGCCGTTGACCACCGGTGTGGTGTTGAGGAGCTCCAGGAGCACGTCCTGCTGTTCTCGGTCGGCCACCCCGCCACCTCCTAACCAGATCGATTCATTTTACAGGTTACACGCAGTGGGCCCGAGCGGCCGCACCCGGTGGCGGCAACCGACCAGACGGGGCCGAGCACGCCCGCTCCGGGCGGGTACTCGGGGCCACGTTCCGCGTTCCGCGCCCGGCCGCACTCCGACACCGGTCAGACCCTAACCAGAGAAATCATCTTGACAGGTTAGATTGAGCGTGCTCGACTGGATGCGTAACCACTGAAGCTCAGCAGAAAGGTTAGGTTATGGTCTCCGCAGTCCACCACCGCACCGCCACGGTCGACGGCCACGACGTCTTCTACCGGGAGGCCGGTGATCCGAAGGCACCCGCCGTCGTACTCCTCCACGGCTTCCCGACCAGCTCGCACATGTTCCGCCACCTGATCCCGGCGCTCGCCGACCGCTACCACGTCATCGCCCCCGACCACATCGGATTCGGTCTGTCCGCGATGCCCGCCCCGCGGGACTTCCCCTACACCTTCGACGCCCTCGCCGATGTCACCTCCGGTCTGCTCAAGCAGCTGGGCATCGACCGGTTCGCGATGTACGTGCAGGACTACGGCGCCCCCATCGGCTGGCGGCTCGCCCTCCAGGCCCCGGACCACATCACCGCGATCATCACCCAGAACGGCAACGCCTACGAAGAGGGCTTCGTCAAGCCCTTCTGGGACGGTGTCTTCGCCTACGCCAAGGCGCCCGGTCCCGACACCGAGGCCGCCATGCGCGGGGCCCTGACGCCCGAGAGCGTCCGTTGGCAGTACACCCACGGCGTCGCCGACCCCACCCTGGTCAGCCCCGACAACTGGGTCCTCGACCAGGCACTGCTGGACCGGCCCGGCAACGACGAGATCCAGCTCAGGCTCTTCCGCGACTACTCCACCAACGTGGACCTCTACCCACGGGTCCACCAGTACTTCCGCGACTCCCAGGTCCCGCTCCTCGCGGTCTGGGGCGCCAACGACGAGATCTTCGGCCCCGACGGCGCCACCGCGTTCAGCCAGGACCTGCCCGACGCCGAGATCCACCTCCTCGAGGCCGGACACTTCGCCTTGGAAAGCCACCTTCAGACCGTCACCGAGCACATCCGCGGCTTCCTCGCCCGCGTCCTCGCCTGACGCTCAGCGCGTCGAGCCCCGGTACGAGTCCGGCTTCGCCCCGCGTCGGTACTTTCCGCGCGCCGACATCGAACGCGGGCAGTTGCCTGTTCGTCGTACCGGGCTGGGACATTCAGCGGCAGGGCGGCATCCTTTCGGGTTGCGGGCCGGTGGGCCCGGGAACCGTTTCGTGGCTGAGTCGGCCACGGATCGGTTGACTTGGCGCGGGCGGAGACGATCAACGTCTCCGGAGCGCGTCTTGTGAGGGCGGCCACGTTGATCAACAGACGGAACGTACTGCGGGCGGGCACGGCCGGTGTTCTGGGCGCGGAGATGGTGGCTTCGCAGTCACCGCCCGCCGCTGCCACGCCACCCCCCGATGTGGCGGAGCGGGTCAGCCAACGGGACTGGGCGCTGCTGGCCAAGTCGCTGTCGTCGCGTTCCACCCTGTACCGGCCGGGGGATTCCGGCTACCCGCCGCTGGCGCTTCCGTTCAACCATCGGTACGCCGGGATCCGGCCGGCGGGAATCGTGGCGTGCGGCGCCACCAGGGACGTCAGTACGGCGGTCCGCTGGGCCCGTACGGTGGGGCTGCCCGCCGTGCCCCGCACCGGGCTGGGCCACAACTACGCCGGGTACTCCGCCACCACCGGTCTGCTGCTCAACATGGCCCGTTTGAAGAGCATCGACTCCACGCCGGTGCCGGGTCCCCGCTCCCGGACCCGGACGTACGGCCGGATCAAGGTCGTTCACGACGCCGGCACCGTCACCGTCGGGGCCGGGGTCACCAACGGCGACCTGCACCCGTTGCTGGAGGACCGCGGCATGTTCGTGCCGACCGGCCGCTGCCCCACGGTCGGGGTGGCCGGGCTGGTGCTCGGCGGCGGGATCGGCTTCAGCGACAAGATGTTCGGCCTGACCTGCGACCGACTGGTCTCGACGACCGTGGTGCTGGCCGACGGCGATGTGGTGGAGGCCAGTCAGAGCTCGCACTCCGACCTGTTCTGGGGCTGCCGCGGCGGCGCGGGGAACAACTTCGGCGTCAACATCTCCTTTACGTTCCAGTACGAGCAGTTCCAGGGCGACGTGGGCTTCTACCGGCTGAGCTGGAGCCTGGACTCGGCGCTGCCGGTGATGGCCGCCGCGCAACGGATCGCCGTGGACACCCTGCACAACAAGCGGTTCCATCTCCGCGTCGGCATGGGCACTCATGGGCTCACCAGGATTGAGATCCGCGCCAACGCGGGCGTCAATGCCATCGGCCAGTACTACGGCGATCTGGACGAGCTGCGCGAGATCCTGGCTCCGCTGCTCGCCATCGGCACGGCCGAGGAGCGGTCCGCCAACAACGCGTCGGTCCGCGAGGTCACTCCGGGTGAGGCGAGCGTGCTGCTGAGCGCCACGACACCGGTGCAGCAGTTCGCCGCCAAGTCGGCGGTGCTGACCTCCCGGACGCTCCTGACCGATGACCAGGTCACCGCCGCCGCCGCGCAGTTGCGGGAGTGGCCCGGCAGCAACAATGAGGACGGGGCCGGGTTCGCCATGTTCGCCCTCGGTGGCGAGATCAACCAAGTGCCGCCGGACGCGACGGCGTTCGTCCACCGCAACGGCGTGTTCGTCCTCGCCGCCGAGACCTCGTGGGCGGACTACGATCCGCCCCGCGTCGCCACGGCGAACCTTCAGTGGCTCCCCGAGTTCTACCACGCCCTTTTCGGCGGTACGCCTCCTCCGCACTCCTACCAGAACTTCCCGGATCGACCCTGAAGGACTGGCGGCGGGCTTACTACGGCGCGAACTACGACCGGCTGGTCCGGGTGAACCGTAACTACGACCCGACCAACTTCTTCAGCTACCCTCAAGCGATCGGCACCTGACGTTACGCGGACTTGACAGCTGGTCAGGCCCTTTTCGGGGCGGGGTCGTATGCACCGTGGTGGTCTCCAACCTCACCCAGGCGGTCGGGTTCTTCAACTACCTCCTGGTGCTCGCCAACCGCCTCCCCGGCGATGCGGCGACGCATCGACCACCCCAGCGTCACCGAACCCGACGGCCGCGGGTAGACACCGACGGGCGAATGCCGGCCGGGATGTCCGGCTTGGACCGGGACATCGGCCACTTGTCAGTGCCGTCGGTGAGAATGCCGGGCATGATGACACCGATCCATGCCGACGGCTTCGAACAGGTCGCGCTCTGCCGCGATGAGGAGACCGGGCTCCGGTCGGTCGTCGTGATCCACGACACCACGCTCGGACCGGCCCTGGGCGGAGTACGGATGCATGCGTACCCCGACGAGGACGCCGCCGTGGTGGACGGCCTGTGGCTGGCCGAGGCCATGACGCTCAAGGCCGCGGCCGCCGGGCTGGGACTGGGCGGGGGCTGGAGCATCATGATCGAGGCCGCGGAGTTGATCGTGGCGGACACCGACCCCCGCCGGGCGGACGCCGTCGCGGCGCGGCACGGCGCTCGGGTCGTCGCACCGGAAGCGGCGCCGGCCGTCGCATGCGATGTGCTGGCGCCCTGCGGGCTCGGCAGCGTCGTGACCGACCAGACGCTGCCGTGGCTGGAGTGCCGCATCATCGTCGGAGGCGCCAACAACGTCCTGGCCACGCCCGCTCACGCCGCCATGCTTCAGGCGCGCGGAATCCTCTACGCACCCGATTTCTGCGTGAACGCCGGGGACCTGATCTTCCTGGAGGAGCAGCTCCTCGGCCACGACAGCGCACATGCCGAGGCACGCGTCCGCCAAGTCGGTGTCCGCGTGGCCGAGGTGCTCGACCGCTCACGGCGCACGGGCGTATCCACCGCGGACGCCGCCACCGAACTCGCCCGGGCACGACTGCGTCCGTGACGCGCCGCCGCGGGCGAGGCGCGAGGGCCGCCGGTGGTCGCGGATGGCCGCGGATGGCCGCGGATGGCCGCGGATGGCTAGAACCGCGGCATCCCCGAGGGCGGTTCCGGGATGGCCCGCCTTGCCGTCACCGCCTCGATGAACTCCCGTGGCGGGAGGTAGCCGTGGGCGGCCACGTAGTGGAGGACGAGATTGGGGGCGATGAGCCATCGGCCGTCGCGGGCCAGGAGCCTGATCTCGGCGCTGCCGAGGGTGACCTCGGTGCCGTCGACGTCCACCACGACGGGATACGGCGGCTTTCCCTCCGGGTGCGGGAGGGTGCAGCCCTGCCAACCCCGCATACGATTGGTGGAGTTGTCCCGGCACATCACCGCGAGCGCGTGGACGAACTCCGTCGGCACCTCACCGCGGGGAAACTCCTCCTGCCGCTCCAGCCATCCGACATTGATCGCCTGGACGCCCTGGGGCACCCCGATGCCGGGGGTGTAGGCGTAAGGGGAGCCGTCCTCGTACCGCACCGCGTGTTCCTCTCGTACTCGTGGGGCATCGCCGATGGCCACTGCCCCGGCGACAGTACGGTGTGGCGCGCTCCGCACACCGATCGGGTCAGCGCGCCAGCCGCCCCAGCAGCGAGGAGGCCGCCGTGATACCGGCCGCCGCGGCCAGCACCAGGACGGCGTAGTCGAGCGCGAGATGGTGCGGGGTGCCAAGCAGCAGTCCGCGCAACGCGTCGACCTGGTAGCTCAGTGGATTGGCCTGGTATCGCAGGCCCTCGCAGGCGAGTGCGACCGGGCGGTGCTCTCGGGGATGTCGGTCATATCCCTTCCACCTCCCAGCCGAGGTCCGGCAGATCACCTCACAAGAACCACACAAGGCCATCCCCTACCGTCTCGTGCCCACGGAAGCGAAGATCGTCCAGGGAGCAGAGGGACCGATATGAGCGAGACACGTCGGCACGGAATAGGCCGGCGCCACTTCCTGTACGGCGCGGCCGCGGTGGCGGCCGGTGTCATGGGTACCGGATGCACCCCCGAGGACCTGACGAAGTCGAGCGACTCCGGTGGCATGCCGGTCATCGCCATCGACGCCCAGCGGAGATCGTTCAAGGTGAGCTCGTACATGACCGGGGTGAACGGGGCCAAGTGGTACGACGACGCCTACGGAATGTGGGACTCGAAACACAACCGCCCCGCCCCCGGCATCGTCGGAAAGATCAAGAAATCCGGCGTCGGGATGATCCGCTATCCCGGCGGCACCTCGTCCAACCTCTTCAACTGGAAGGGAGCCATAGGTCCACAAGAGGACCGGACCCGCCAGGTGGAGGGGCAAAAGGGCGAGCCGGTCGACAGCCGGTTCGGGCCGGACGAGTACATGGCCTTCATCCGGCAGGTCGGCGCAACGCCAGAGATCATGGCACCGTTCGCCAACTCGACCCCGGACGAGATCGCCGACTGGGTGGCGTACATGAACGCCCCACAGGGCACGAAGTGGGGAGATCTGCGAGCGCGGAACGGCCACCCCGAGCCCTACGGCGTGCGCTACTGGGAAATCGACAACGAACTGTTCGGCACACACCAGCGCTACTGGATGAGCGCGGACGACGACAAGGCCATGCGGCAGTACGCCTTCGGCGGCACACAACGGCAGAAGCACCAGCGCGTCGGGACCCCCACCGACCACCGCCCCGCCGCCTCGGTCAGCAACGGCCAACCCCACCAGACCTTCACCGTCCGGTACCCACCCGTCGTCCCCAAGAGCCAGATCGTCCGCGTCGGTGACACCACATGGCACGAGGTCACCGATCTCTCCTCGGCCGGGGCGGGCGACCGCGTCTACACCTTCGACCCGGGCAACGGCAGGATCCGCTTCGGTGACGGCCGACACGGAGAGGTTCCCCGGAAGGGGCTGAAGATCACCGCCGACTACGACTCCGGTCCGCACGCCGGATTCGTCGACTACTACACCAAGATGAAGGCGGTCGATCCCTCGATCGAGGTTCTTGCCGTCTGGGCGCCCATCGAGGCCGGAAAGCTCGCGGGCGGGAAGAGCTTCCCCGAACTCCTGGACGAGCACGGCCACGCCGACAAGTACGACGGCATGGCGATCCATCCGTACACGAACTTCTCGCGGGATCTGAAGGCCACGCGCTTCCCGGACAAGCGGGCCGGACACGACTATCAGATGCTCGGGGACGCGGCCGCCGCCAAGATGGTCGCCGACCTCACCGCACTGGTACAGAAACACGGCAAGGAAGGCGCGGATGTCGCCGTGTCCGAGTGCGGCGCGCTCTTCTTCGGCAAGAATCAGGGCGCCGAGGAATATCGCGAGTACTCCTACGCCATGTCGCACGCGCTCTACATGGCATCGCAGTGGGCCCGGTTCGCCGACCTCGGCGTCCGCTGGACCACGGGCAACGGCCTGATCGGGGAGAAGCCGGGACTGTCACGGACACTCTTCGGCGGTGCGCCGAGCTTTGTGCGCACTCCGGAAGCGATCGTGCGCGAGCAGCTGAGCGACTTCTTCCACGACGGCGGACATGTCGTGGACAGCAAGGTGAAGAGCAACGCCGAGGTCTCCACCCGGGAGACACCGCTGGGCTCGTCCTACGAGGCGCTGGTGACGAATGCCACCGTCGACAAGAATGGAACGCTCAGCGTCCTCGTCGTCAACCGCTCACCTGACGACGACGTCAAGTCCCGGGTCGACCTAGGGGGGGTTCGGCATGCCGGCACGGTCGACGTGGCCGTGGTGGCGGGCCGGCCATCGATTTCACGCATCACGATTTCGAATCCGAGGCCCTTGTCATACGCACGGACCACTCGGACGACGAAGCATGGCGGGCCGTCGTCGACCTGCTCGGTCAGCCCGATCAGAACGGGTTCGAGGTGCGCACCTACCTGGTCGACAACCGTGCGTTCGCCGGGGCGAGTCCGGATGACGTGCTCTCCGCTGCCGCCGCCGAATCAGGGCTCGAAGTCGTGTTCTTGGCCGATACCGCCACCATGGCGTATCACGCGTCACTCGCCGCGGACGGCATTCTCCGCCTGTGATCGCATATCGATGTACCACATGTACCGATGGAGCAAGGCATGACAGTCGACTCACCGACTCGGCAGCGGGCAGTAGCGGAACTCAAGAGGCTCCTGCCTGCCGATCGGGTCATCACCGGGGGTCCCGAGTACGCGGCGGGTACCGCGCTGTGGAACGGCGCGGTCGCGTCCAGGCCCGCGATTCTGCTGCGCTGCACATCGACCGCCGAGGTGCGGGCCGGAGTCCGGACGGCTCGTGCGTTCGGTCTGCCGCTGTCGGTACGGGGCGGAGGCCATGACTGGGCGGGGCGTGCGCTCAGCGACGATGGGCTGACGCTGGATCTGACCCCGATGTGCTCGGTGCACATCGATGTGGGGGCCCGTCGGGCGACCGTTGCCGGAGGTGCCAGGGCGAACCGTGTGCTCGCCGCCGCCGACCGGTACGGGTTGGTCGCCGCCACCGGCACCATCGGCACCCTGGGCATGGCCGGGCTGACCCTGGGCGGTGGATACGGCCCGTTGGGCGGCCGATTCGGCCTCGCCGCCGACAACTTGACGGGTGCCGAGGTGGTGCTGGCCGACGGATCCGTCGTCTGGACCGACGCCGAGCACGAGCCGGACCTGTTCTGGGCGCTGCGCGGCGGAGGTGGCAACTTCGGCGTGGTGACGTCCATGGAGATCCGTCTGCACGCGGTGCCCGCCGTGGTCACGGGGATGGTGTTGTATTCGCTGCGGCAGGCCCAGAAGGTCTTCGCCCGGCTGGAGGACGTCCTGTCGGACTGCCCGGACGCGTTGACGGTCCAGACCGGGGTCATCAACGGCCCTCAGGGGAAGCCCATGGCCATGCTGTGGCCGACCTGGTCCGGCGAGCCGGTCGTCGGCACGGATCCGGCCGGTCCGGTACAGCGGCTGACGCGCCTGGGCACCGCCGCGGTGGCCGAGTTCGAGACCGGTTCGTTCGCGGCCGCGATAGCCGCACGGGACACAATGTTCCCGGACGGGCGGTACGTCACCATCCGCACGCGTTCCCTCCCCCGCCACACCCCCGAGGTGGTGGACGCCCTGGTGCAGGGGGCCAAGGCGATGACGTCGCCCCTGTCGGCCTTCTCCCTGCACCACTTCCACGGAGCGGCCTCCCGCGTCCCGTGGTCGGAGACGGCCTTCGCGTTGCGCAAGCCGCACATGATGGCCGAGGTCATCGCCGTGTGGACGCCGGAGAAGGACAGCGGCCGGCACGCCGTCTGGGCCGATGCCGCCTCGGCGGCGCTGGAGCCGCACGCCTTCGCCGGCGGCTACGCGAACGTGCTGGGGCCCGAGGCCACTGACCAGATCCCCTACGTCTACGGCGGCAACACCGCCCGGCTGCTCGCGATCAAGGAAACCGTCGACCCGGACGGCGTGTTCCAGGGCATTCCCCTGCCGCAAACGGCGCCCCACGCGCTGAGCCACGGATGACATAGGCCCGCGGTGTCCGTTCATCGGGTCCGCTTCGCCTATCTCCGGGACACCCGGGACGGAGTCATCGTGGAACTGATCCCGCTTCCGGGCCCGAGTGATGCGTTACGGCCGTGAGTCATATCCATCCAACGTATTGACATATCAATTGGGTGAGATCACTCTCTTCGCATGGCCGAACGTGACCTCCCGCTGTACGAGCAGATCCGCCGGGAGCTGGAGGGCAACATCCGGGACGGCCGGTGGCAGCCGGGGACCCGGGTGCCCACCGAGGCCGAGCTCGGAGAACAGTTCGGTGTCTCGCGGATCACCGTGCAGCGCGCGCTGCGCGAGCTCGTGGACGCCGGGCTGGTCGTCCGGTACCGCAGACACGGCACGTTCGTCGCACAGACCACCGATGAGGAAAATCTGCTCCGCGCCGCGGGCGTACTGACCAGCGGGCCCGAGGCCCACGGCGACCACCGGGTGATCAGCGCCAAGGTCCTGCCCGCGGGCGGCGCGGCGCTGCGGCTGCCCGGCCTGGACGACAACGACGCCGTCGTACAGCTCGATCGCCACAAGCTCAGCCCCGACGGCAGCCGCGTGACCGGCACGGAGCTCGCCGTGCTGCCCTTCCGATTCGCCCCCGACCTGCTCGACCAGGATCTGGTCACCATCACGAGCCATATGTATCTCCGCGACCGTGGCGTGCCACTACAGCGCTCACGGCTCTATGTGGAGCCGTACGCCCTGGACGAGGAGCACGCCCAGCTCTTCGGCCTGAAGCCGGGTACCGCGGTCTTCCGCTGGCTGCGCACTACCTGGGCGGAGAACGACGAGGTGGTCGAACACCTCGAAATGATCCTGCCGACCGACACATCCCGCTTCTACGTGGAGACGTCCCTCCAAGGCCGCTGACCCTCATCGCAGGAGGTAGCCATGCCATTTCCCCGATCAGCCCTGCCCACCCTGTGTGCCGTGACCAGTGCCCTCACACTCACCGTCGCCGTCACCGGCTGCGGTGCTCCCAGCCCCTCCGCCGGTGGCGGCAAGGGAGGCGCCCTGGTGGTGGCCGGCTACGGCGGCTCGTTCGAGACCGCGTTCCGCGACTCGGTCCTGCCCGCGTTCGAGAAGAGCTGCGGCTGCAAGGTCACCTACATCCCCGGCTCCTCCACCGACACCGTCGCCAAGCTCAAGGCACAGCGCGCCAATCCGCAGATCGACGTGGCGCTGGTGGACGACGGCCCGCAGGCGCAGGCGCTGGAGGCCGGGCTGCTCGCGTCGATCGACACCAAGGTGGTGCCGGTGGACGACGTGGTGAAGATCGCCCGGATGGAGCACGACTCGGGGGTGGGGTTCGGGCTGACGGCCACGGGCATCGCCTACAACCCCGAGTGGTTCGAGGACCATGGCATCCCCAAGCCCACCACCTGGGAGGATCTGGCCAACCCCAAGCTGAGGGACAAGGTGGTCCTCCCCTCGATCGTCAACACCTATGGGGTGGGGCTGCTGGTCGGCGCGGCCAAGGCGAACGGCGGCTCGGAGAAGAACGTCGACCCCGGTCTCACGGCGGTGAAGAAGATCGCCAAGAACGCGGCGACGTTCGACACCACCGCCGATGTGTCCAACTACTTCCTCCAGGGCCAGGCCGCCGCCTCGGTGTGGGGGGTGTCGCGGACCTCGACGCTGGCGGAGAAGGACTTCCCGATCGAGTTCGTCTATCCCAAGGACGGTGCGATCGGCCTGGTGACCACGGCGAACGTGGTCAAGAAGGCACCGCATGGGGAGCTGGCCCAGAAGTTCGTGGCGCATCTGCTGGAGCCGTCCGTCCAACGGGCGCTCGCCAAGGCGACCTACGACGGCTCGGTGATCCAGGGCGTCAAGGAGGACCCCGCCCTGAAGAACAAGGGCGTCAGCACCGACAAGGTGGACTCGCTGCTGAAGCTCGACTGGAAGACCATCAACAAGAACCGCTCCGCCTGGACCGACCAGTGGAACAAGCAGGTGGAGAGCAAGTGACCGCGGGGACGGACACCGTGGGCAAGGAGAGCGCGCCGACCGGGGCGGACACCGCCACCCGGGCGGGAAGCACCCGCGGGCGACTGGTCCTCAAGGGGATACACAAGGCCCTCGGCGGCAAGGAGGTCGTCCGTGGCATCGACCTGACGATGGAGCCCGGGGAGTTCCTCACCCTGCTCGGTCCGTCGGGATGCGGCAAGAGCACCACGCTGAACATGGTGGCTGGCCATCTGCTGCCCGACTCCGGCGTGGTGGAGGTGGACGGCCGCGACATCACCCGGCTCCCGGCGAACCGGCGGGCCATGGGCATGGTGTTCCAGTCCTACGCCCTCTTCCCCCATATGACGGTGGCGGAGAACATCGCGTTCGGCCTGCGCATGCGCAAGGTCGGCGCGGCCCGGCGCGGGCGCAGGGCGGCCGAGGCCCTGGAGCTGGTGGGGCTCGACGGCATGGGCGAGCGCTATCCGCGCCAGCTCTCCGGCGGGCAGCGCCAGCGCACGGCCCTGGCCAGGGCGCTGATCGTGGAGCCCGATCTGCTGCTGCTCGACGAGCCGTTCTCCAACCTCGACGCCCAGCTCAGGGTGCGTCTGCGCGAGGAGGTCGCCGCCCTCCAGCGACGGGTGGGCACCACCACGATCCTGGTCACCCACGATCAGGACGAGGCGCTCGCGGTGTCGGACCGGATCGCGGTGATGGCCGAGGGGGCGATCCACCAGCTGGACGTCCCCGAGACCGTGTATCTGCGTCCGGCCACCGACTTCGTGGCGCAGTTCGTCGGCG
The DNA here is from genome assembly GCF_018138715.1 of Streptomyces asiaticus. Taxonomy (NCBI): domain Bacteria; kingdom Bacillati; phylum Actinomycetota; class Actinomycetes; order Kitasatosporales; family Streptomycetaceae; genus Streptomyces; species Streptomyces asiaticus. Next base: position 484,762 of record NZ_JAGSHX010000001.1, on the reverse strand, counting down.
AGGTCAATGTGCTCGATGGGATCGCGGCGGGGGCGGCCGCCGATGGGCATCGCTGCCGGATCGCTGACACCCACCTCGTCACGGCGACACCGGTGGGCACCGCGCCGGGCGACGGCGAGGCGGTACGGCTCTATGTGCGGCCGGAGGCCGTACGGGTGCTGGCCCTCCCCGAAGGCGTGTCCGGGAAGGGCCGCTCGGCGGACACATCCATCGGTACGGCGGCGGAGCCGGGGCTTCCCGGCACCGTCGAGGCCACCCGTTTCCTGGGCACCCGTGTCCGCTGCGTCGTGGCCACGGCCGCGGGACGCGTCGAGGCCACGCTGCCGTTCGGTTCCGAGGTGCCCGGGCTGGGCGAGGAGGTGATCTGCGCATGGCAGCCACAGCACGCGTCGCTGACGGCCCGGCCCTGACGCCCGACGGCTCCGCGCCGACGCCGGGGGTTTCCGGGCCGGTCACGAAGCGCGGCCCGTGGCGCACCGGTCTGCTGCTGGCCTCCCCCGCCATCGCGGTGCTCGCCCTGCTCTTCATCGCACCGCTGTTCATGCTGGTGTACAACAGCTTCCGCACCCAGTCGGGCGATCCCACCCTGCACAACTACACGCGGTTCCTCGGGGACTCCTTCTACCGGGATGTGCTGTGGCACACCTTGTGGATCGGCGCGCTGACCACCCTCGGCTGCCTCGTGGTGGGCTACCCGTTCGCCGTCTATCTGCGCGGCCGCTCCCCCAGGGCACGCAACTACCTCTCCCTCGTGCTGCTGTCGCCGCTGCTCATCTCCATGGTGACCAGGGCGTACGGATGGCTGGTGCTGCTCGGGCCCAAGGGGCCGATCGCGGACGGGTTCCACGCCCTGGGCCAGGACGCGCCGAAGATGCTGTACAACGACACCGCGGTCGTGATCGGCATGGTGCATGTGATGCTCGCCTACATGGTGCTTCCGCTGATGGGCAGCCTGGACCCGATCGACCCGGCCCTCACACCCGCGGCCAAGGGTCTGGGGGCGAGCGGCTGGACGTGTTTCTGGCGGATCACCGTGCCACTGTCCCTGCCGGGGATGCTCGCCGGTTCGCTGATCGTGTTCAGCCTGACCGTCTCCAGCTTCGTCACCCCGGCGATTCTGGGCGGGCCCACGGTGAAGCTGATGCCGTACTTCGTCTACACCGAGGCGACGTCCAACCTGAACTGGCCGTACGCGGCGGCCATCGGCTTCGTCCTGATCGTGGTGACGACGATTCTGACAGCCGTGTACGCCCGGCTGCTGCGCGGACGTGGCGACAAGGAGGTGTTCGCGTGACCACGGCAACGGAAACCCAAACGGCGACAGCGACAGCGACGAGCAAGGCCGCGGGCAAGCCGATCGCCACCGGCGCGGGCGGGCGCGCGAGGCGCCTGCTCGGCGCCGTGTTCGCCGCGCTCGTCGGTCTGTTCCTGCTGGCGCCCGTGCTGGTGACCATCGCCTCCTCGCTCACCACGACCAGCTATGTGACCTTCCCGCCCAAGGGACTGACCCTGCACTGGTACGCGGAGCTACTGAACCGCCCCGAGTTCCTGGACTCGTTCCTGCTCAGCATCGGCGTGGCGGCGGGAGCGGCCGTGGTGTCCACCGCGCTCGGGCTCGCCGCCGGGCTGGCCATCCACCGCTATCCGTTCCCGGGGAAGTCGGTGCTGGACAGGCTGTTCTCGAGTGCGTTCGCCGTGCCGACGATCGTGCTCGGCATCGGGCTGCTCCAGTGGTACGCCCAGCTCGGCATGGCGTCCAGCCCGCTCACCCTGCTGCTGGCGCATCTGGTGCTGACCGTCCCGTACACCGTGCGCCTGGTGCTGGCCGGGCTCGCCGGGCTCGACCGATCGGCGGAGCTGGCCGCCGCCGGGCTGGGCGCGAAGGCGCCGCAGGTGTTCTGGCATGTGACGCTGCCCGCCGTGCGCGGGCCGCTGATCGCGGGGGCGTTCTTCGCCCTGATCACGTCCTTCGACGACCTGACGATCGCGCTGTTCGTGGTGACCACGGACATGCAGACCCTGCCGGTGCGGATCTTCAACTACCTCCAGTACAACTACGACCCGACCGTGACCGCCGTCGGCACCGTGATGGTGCTCTTCGCCGCGGTGGCCGTCGTCATCATCGAGCGCGTCGTCGGCGTCGCGCATCTGTTCGGGGCCGACCCCGAGAGCTGACCTTCGTACCAAGGAGGATTCCCGTGCGAGTTGTGGTCATCGGAGCCGGAGTGGTGGGCGCGGCGGTGGCGGCGGAGCTGGCGGCACGTGGCGCCCGGGTCACCGTGCTGGAGGCCGATCACCCCGGGGCGGGCACCACGGCGAACTCGTTCGCCTGGATCAACAGCGCGAACAAGGAGCCGGAGCCGTACTTCACGCTCAACCACGCCGGTATCCGCGCACACTACGAGTTGGCCGGGGACGGCGCGCCGTGGTTCTTCCCCGCCGGAAACCTGGAGTGGGCGGTGACGGACCGGCACAAGGAGGTGCTGGCCGGGCGGGTGGCGCGGCTGAGGGCCAGGGACTACCCGGCCGAGTGGATCACCGCGGAACAGGCCCGGGAACTGGAGCCGGACCTCGCGGCGGCACCGTCCCACGCCGTGTTCGCCTTCTTCCCCGAGGAGGCGTACACCCTGCCCGTGCTGCTGCTGTCCCGGCTGCTGGGCGCGGCCAGGGACCGTGGCGTGACGGTGGTCGGCGGCGCCAGGGTGACCGCGATCGAACACGGGCCGGCCGGAGCCACCGTGATGTGCGCCGACGGCGGCCGCCACCCGGCGGACACGGTGGTGAGCTGCGCGGGCCGGTGGACGCAGGAAGTGGCCGCGCTGGCCGATGCGCATGTCCCCATGGCGGACCCGGATCTCGCGGGCTCGGCCACGGTCGGCTTCCTCGCCACCACCGCGCCGGCGGCCGCGCGGCTGTCCCGCGTGCTGACCGGCCCGCGGCTCAACGTACGCCCGGACGGCGGCGGTCGGCTGCTGCTCCAGGCCCTGGACCTGGACGCGACGGCGGACCCCGCCAAGCCGTACCCGCCCGATGGCGAGATCGCCTCCGCGATGCTGGCCCGTCTGCCCGAGGTGCTGGACGCCACCGGGGGCACCGTCGTGGAGAAGGTCCGGGTCGGTCAGCGCGCCATGCCGGGCGACGGCTTCACGGTGGCGGGCTTCCCCGCCGCCGACGTGCCGTTCTACGTGGTGGCGACCCACAGCGGCATCACCCTGGCCCCACTGCTCGGCCGCCTGGTCGCGGACGAGCTCTACGGCCACGAATCCCCCCTGCTGAAGGACTTCCGGCCCGGCCGCTTCACCTCGGGCGCGGTCCTGCCCCCGCCACCTCCGGCCCGCCGTCCGGGCGAGCAGTGAGACAGGGTGGCGAAGGCGGCTACCGGTGGTGACGACCCGCCGGGCCCGGCACACCGGGCCCGGCGGGTCGAACGGGTCTCAGGGGCCGTCGGCGCAGTCGAGTGCCGTGAGGTCGATGGCGTCGGCCAGCGCCTGCATGCCCTTGTCGTTGGGGTGCAGATGGTCGCCGTTGTCGAAGAACGGCAGGATGCGCTCGGGGTCGTAGGGGCTGCGCAGGGCACGGTCGAAGTCGGTCACCGCGTCGAACTCGCCGCTGCTGCGGACGAAGGCGTTGACCTCCTGCCGTACCCCCTCGGCGGCCGTGTCCCATTCGCTCCAGCCCTTGAACGGCCCCACGGTGGCGCCGACCACGCACATCCCGGCCGCGTGCGCCCGCTCGATGATCCGGCGGTACCCGGCGATCATGTCCGCGGCAGTGACACCGGTGTGCGCCTTGATGTCGTTGACCCCCTCGAAGAGGAACACGGTCCGCACGCCCGGGAGGGACAGGACATCGCGGTCGAGCCGGTTCAGGGCGCTCTGCCCGGCGCCGTCGGCGAGGACCTTGTTGCCGGAGATCCCCTCGTTCGCCACTCCCTTGACGTCTGTGGCAGCCTGCCGCAACCGGCGCGCGAGGTAGTCGGGCCAGCGGCGGTTGAGGTCGGTGGTGGACTGCCAGCCGTCGGTGATGGAGTCGCCGAGCGCGGCCACGGCACCGGTCGCGGCGGATGTCCGGACGGTGACGGCGTCGAGGTAGAACCAGGAGCCGGTGGTGTCCGTCCAGTGGGCGGCGCTCTCCTCCCCCGTGTGGTCGCCCTGGGTCGTGTACGACGTCTGCATCGCCATCCCGTGGCCCGTCGCCGGACCGGCCGCGTCGGGGGTGTGGAGGCTGACGACCAGGTTGGTGGCGGCGGGCAGACCGCCGGGCAGGGCGTCGCTGAGCACCACCTCGCCCGCCGGGACGGTGACGGTGTCCCTGCCGCCGAAGGTCAGAGCCCGGTTGCTGCCCCGCTTCAGCTCGGCGCCCGACTTCTGGACGCCGACGTACACGCTGTCGAGGGTCAGCGGCCGGTCGCCGAAGGCGTTGGAGAGGCGGATGCGCAGATCGCTTCCGCCGACGCTGGTGTGCACGACCATCCGATAGCCACGGTCGGGTGCCCCGTCTCCTACGCGATCCGCGCTCGCCGCCCAGGTGACGACGTCGTGTCGGCCGCCCGCCGCCGCGGCGGGTGTGGCGTGCAGCGCGGCGGCGGCGAGCAGTACGACACCCAGGCCACCGACGGCGGCACGGCGAGCCGTCATCGGGCGAACCCCGTCAGCGTGACCGACCCGCCGGGCTCCAGGCGGACCGTGCGGGAGGTGGAGCCATGGGCCACCGTCGTGGTGCGGCCACCGACGCTGCGGATCGTGACCGACGTCGGCAGCCCCCGCTCCCATCGCAGATCGACGACGAAGCCGCCCCGCGCGGCCAGTCCCGTGACCGAGCCGGACGCGGCCCAGGCGTCGGGCAGGGCGGGGAGCAGTTCCAGATGGCCGGGGCGGGAGTACAGCAGCATCTCGCTCATCGCGGCCGGGGTGCCGAAGTTGGCATCGATCTGGAAGATGCCACGCCCCTTCTCCACCTCGTAGATGTCGAAGAGGTTGAACGCGGTGCCGTTGCTGCCGTCGGTGGAGGGGCGGAGGTTGTCGGCCACGAGCTGGTACGCCGTGTCGGCGTCCTTCAGCCGCGCCCAGCACGCGGCCCGCCAGGCGTTGGCCCAGCCGAAGCTGTTCATGCCGCGCGCGGTGAGCAGGGCGGTGGCCCCGTCCACGATCTCCTGGGGGGTGGAGCCGTCGGGGCGGATGCGGTCGCCGGGGAACAGGCCGATCAGCGGGGACAGATGGCGGTGGGTGGTCTCCCCGAGGTTGTCGGGGGACATCCACTCCTGGAGCCGGCCGGTCTTCGGGCTCACCTCCGGCAGGTACAGCTTCTTCCGCAGCGAGGCGATCGTGTCCGCGTAGGCGGTGTCCTTCTTCAGCTCGGCGGCCGCGGCGGCGAAGTTGCCGAACAGCGCCCACACCAGCTCCTGGGCGTAGGTGATGCCCCTGGCGTCCTGCGGGCCGTGTTCGGGCGACCAGTCCCTGTCGTCGATCAGCACCTCCCTGGAGGTGCCGGGGAGGGTGGTGGTGAGCAGCCGCGCCTCCCAGAACTCACAGGCGCCCTTGAGCAGCGGGTAGATCTTCGCCAGGTACGACCGCGACTGGGTGTACTCGTAGTGCTCGTACAGGCTGTTGCTCAGCCAGGCGTTGCTCGCGGGATGCCACCACCAGCCGCTGCCGCCGTGGATGTTGGTGGAGAAGGCCACGGTCCAGCCGGCGACCTTCTCCGTGGAGTTGCGGTAGCGGTTGCGCGGGTCGTTGAAGAGGTCGTGGGTGAGCTTGGCCCAGGACGGGAGCTGGGCGAGGCAGTAGTCGGCGAAGGCGTCGAAGCACGACGACAGCCCCGCACGGTCGGCCATCCAGTAGTTCATCTGGATGTTGATGTCGGTGTGGTAATCGCCCATCCAGTCCGGGTCGTTGCCGTCCAACCACAGGCCCTGGAGGTTCAGCGGAAGGCTGTCGCGCGAGCCGGAGATCATCAGATAGCGGCTGAACTGGAGGTAGGCCGCCTCGAGTTCGGGGTCGGGCACACCGTCCCGGGCGCGTGCGGTGAGGCGCTTCCAGGTGTCCAGGGAGCGCTGGGCGTCCGTGGAGGTGCCGAGCGAGAGGGTGAACCGCTCGTACAGGCGGCGGTAGTCGGCGATATGGGTGCGCCGCAGGGTGTCCGCCGAGTGCCGGGCGGCGGCGAGCACCTTCGTACGGGCCAGCTGCTCGGGGTCGAGCGTGGGGTCGCGGTAGCCGCGGTCGGCGTCGGGTGCGTAGTTGGTGCCGCCGCTGACCACCACCGTGAGGTCCTTGCAGCCGGAGAAGTCGACGCGGGTGCCGTCGACGCGGACCCGGCCGCCGCTGCCGTACGCCGTGACCGCCGCGCCGTATCGCAGGCCGTTGGGGAAGGACGCGCCGAACGACTCGGCGCTCACGGGCTTCTCGCCGTGGGTGCCCTCCAGGGTGACGCTGCCCGTGTAGCGGCCGCCGCCGCTCTGTGTGAAGTGCAGGACGATCGCGTCGTCGGGGTGGCTGGCGAAGATCTGGCGCCGGTAGGTGACGCCGGAGCGGACGTAGGAGCTGGTGACCAGTCCCTGCGCGAGGTCGAGGGTGCGGCGGTAGCCGTTGACGCCGGACAGGTCGTGGCCGGGGATGTCCACGGTGAGCCGGGCCAGCAGGGTGAAGGAGCCGAAGTCATCGCGCCCGTAGGAGAATTGGCCGTCGGCGTCGAGGGTGTCATTGAGGCCACCGGTCCACATCGTGGCGTCGGTGATCAGCAGCAGCTCGCGGCCGGGGTCGTTGCTCGCGAGGGCGCCGAGGCGGCCGTTGCCGACCGGCAGGCCCTGCTCGATCAGCGAGCCCTCGTCGCCGGGGGCCCGCCACCACAGCTCGTCGTGTGAGGTGTCGGTGAGCGGCGGGGTGTCGGCCGGGCGCCGGGGCGCGGCGGAGGCGGTGAAGGCGGGCAGGGCGCCGAGGGTCAGGGTGAGTCCGGCCGTCGCCGCGAGGGACAGCGCGGTGCGTCTGCTGGGGTCACTGCCGGAGCCTCTGTCGAGTTCTCCGTTGACGTCTCCATTGGGGTCTCTGCCGGTGTCGGTCGGGCGGGGGTTCATGGCGGCTCCAGGCGTCTGAGATCGGCAGATCGGCAAGGGGCCCGGCCGAGGGGCCGGGCCCCTTGGTGTTCAGGAGGACTTCGGTACGTCGATCCGGTCGATGTCCGGTGCGTAGCCGGAACCGCTGTCGAACGTGATGGTGTTGGAGCCGGCCTTGAGCGTCACCGGAACGTAGACACCATTGACGGTGGACCAGTCGCCTGTCGAGGGGAACTTGTGGCGGGTGGCGCCGCCGCCGTTGGCCGAGACATCGGCGGAACGGGCGTCACCGCTGACGTAGGCCACCTTGATCTGGTAGGTGCCGGCCTTGTCCACCACGACCTTGTTGATGGTCAGCTTGCCCCCGGTGTAGAGGTTGCCGACCTTGTGGCCGTCGGAGCAGGCCGCGCAGTCGGCCACCGAGGCATTGCCGCCAAGGGTGTTCGCGGAGGACTCGGCCTCGATACCGGTCCAGGTGAGCGCGTCGCCGCGCGGGGTGACCTTGAAGAGGCGGGAGCCGTGGGCGGGCAGGGCCTGGGTGATCCCGTTCCTGTGCGTGCCGAGGTTCTCGTGGTTCCACAGATCCCGGACCGCGGCCTTGCCGGTGAAGCCGAGCGTCGGCCAGTCGGCGGTCACCGAGGCCGGCCGGTCCGCGAGGTTGAACAGGGCGACCGTGTAGGTGCCGTCCTGGTTCTTCGATGCCCACACCTGCTGGGGGTCGGACGGTGTGACCGGCCGCGCGGGCGGCGCGTCGCCCTGGTTGACGGCGATGACCTCGCGGTTGGTCAGCAGCGACAGCCCGTAGGAGTCCAGCTTGGTCACATCGTCACCGGTGTAGAGCGGCGACTTGGCGATCGCCCACAACGTGGCGTAGCTCTGCCGCTCGGCCTTGGTCAGGCCGTCCATCTCGCCGTTGCCCACATCGAGGGAGTCGAGGTCGTTCCAGCCACCGGGGCCGGCGTGCCGGGTCCAGGCCGGGGTGTCGTCCCAGCGGTCGTCGACGGAGTTCTCCCAGCTGACGAGCGTGTTGCAGTAGCACTCGACGTCGGTGTCGACGCGCCAGCCGTTGGAGTGCTTCTTCCAGTCGTCGGCGTGCCCGATGTCCAGCGACCAGGACAGCTCCAGGTGGATCGGGCGGCCGGTGGCGGAGATCGCCTTCTGCCAGGCGGCCACGTCGGCGACGTTGTCGTAGTTCTCGCCGCTCTTGAAGGAGCCGGGGCCCACACCGTCGAGTTTGAGGAAGTCATAGCCCCAGTCGGCGAACATCCGCGCCTGGGAGTCGATGTACTTCTGCGCACAGGGATCGGAGAAGTCGATCTTGTACGCGCTGTCCCAGCCGTTGGTGGTGCGCAGGTCGTCGTAGACAATGTCGGCGGTGGAGCAGCCCTCGGCGTTCCAGATCGGCACCTTGCCCCCGCCGTACGCCTCCTTCTCCAGGCCGACGGGCAGATAGATACCGGCCTTGAGGCCCTTGGAGTGGATGTGGTCGGCGACCGCCTTCATGCCGCTCGGGAAGCGCACGGGGTCGGCCTTCTGGCGGCCGTACTCGTCGAACTCCGGTGTCCACGCGTAGTTCCGCCACCAGCCGGCGTCGATGTTGATGTACTCGTAGCCGAACCTCTTGAGCTTGGTGGCGAGGGCGTCGGTCTGTTTGAGGACGTTCGCCTCGGTGAGGTAGCTGTAGTCGCCGTTCGGATTGAGGCCCGGGTACTTCGACGACTGCATGCTCCAACTCGACCAGCCCATATAGGGTTTGGCGGCGGCGGTGGCCGGGGATGCCGGGGTGGCGTTGCCGTCATCGGGCTGTGCCTGCGCGGCCGGGGCGGCCGTGGCGAGGCCCGCGGCGAGGACCAGGACGACGAGGGATCTCAGACCGCGTACGGGCATGACGGAGTACGAGGGTGACCGCATGGGTCTACCTCCTGGGGTGTGGTTCGGGGAACGGGGTGGCGGCGGGGTTCGGGGGTACGGCGGCGGAGGTTGCCCCTGTCCCAACCGACGGTGGGGGAATGGCAGCCCCCGCTAGGGCCTGTCTGATCGGATGAAGGACTGGATGGCGGTGGCCGCGGCTCCACGGGCCCACTCGTCGAAGGGCAGCGGCCGGGTCTGTACGTCGCACCGCGCCGCGGAGCCGAAGGCCGCCGTGGCGAAGGCGTCACGGATGTGGTCGGCGAACAGGTCGTAGGCGGCCAGACCCTCGCCGGAGATGATCACGCGTTCGGGACCGAGCAGATTGGCCACGGTGGCGATACCGCGGCCGATGGCGTCGCCGGCCCGTGCGTAGATCTCCCGGGCGCCGGCGACCCCGTCGTGGGCCAGTCCCGCGGCCTCGACCGCGTCGGCCACCTGGACCCCCGTGGCCGCGCGGACCTGACGGACGATGGCGTCGTCGCTCGCGATGGCCTCCACACAGCCACGGTTGCCGCAGTGGCAGCGAGGGCCCGCCGGGTCGACGGTGATGTGTCCGATCTCGCCGGCCACGCCATGGGCCCCGGCCACCACCCTGCCGTGGACCACGAGACCGCAGCCGATGCCCGCGCCCACCGTCACGACGGCGAAGCCGGACAGCCCCACGCCCGCCCCGAACCACTGCTCGGCCACGGTCAGCGCGCGCACGTCGTTGTCGACGGTCACCGGAAGCCCCGTGGTCATGGCGGCGAGTTCGGCGAGTGGCACATCGCGCCACTCCAGGAAGGGCGAGTAGCGCACCACGCCCTCGGCGCGGTCCACATCGCCGGAGACGGCCATGCCCAGGCCCGCGACGCGCACACCGAGGCCGTCCGCCTCGATGAGCAGCTCCCGGACGAGTTCCGCGGCCGTCCCCAGCACCGCCTTGGGGTCACGGGCGGGGAGGGGGATGTGCCGGGCGACGAGGATCCGGCAGCACAGGTCGGTGAGCACGCCGATGATCGTGTCCCCGGTGACCTTGACCCCGATGAACAGCGCGCGGCCACCATCCACCCGGACCAGGTTCGCGGGCCGCCCGAGTGCCGGGCGCGCGTCCTCGTCCACGTCCTCCACCAGGTAGCCGGCCTCGATCAGGGGACGGACCGCCTTGGTGACGGCCGCGGCCGACAGCCCTGCCCGCCGCGCCACTTCCAGGCGGGTGAGGGGGCCCTGCGACAGGACCGTGGTGAAGATCTGCGAGGCGGCCGACGTGTGCACCGGGAACGACTCGACAGCGGAGGGCGAGGACATGGCCGGGAACCTAGGCCCCTTATTTTCCGCTGTCAATGAAAGAAGCAAGAATCTCCTGAGGATTGCCTGTGAGCCCCGATGCCGCTTCCAAAGCCCGGCTCATGCGGGGGTGTTGACATGCGATCGAAGGTCTCGTTGGCTTAGCAGGCGGCCCTCGTCTCGCACGCGTCGAGCGCCCCCCATCCGTACGCGACACCCGCCGCTCCCCCGCCGTCCCACGAACGTGAGGCCCGATGCCGACGATCTCCCGTGCCCCGGACACCGGGGTCTGGCTGCTGACCACGCCCCGCACCTCGTACGCCCTGCACATCGACGAGACGGGCGCGCCCTGCCATCTCGCCTGGGGGCCGCGGCTGACGCCGCGGGAGGCGGAGCAGCTGGTCGTGCCCGCCGGGGAGGCGGCGAGCAGCTTCGAGGGACGGCCCGCGGTGGGCGAGGAACTGCCGGTCGACGGCGGCACGCGCTATGGCGCGCCCTCCCTCCAGATCCGGTACGCGGACGGCTCGCGCGGCTTCGAGTGGCAGCCGACCGGGCACCGCGTCGTCACGCCCTCCGACGGCGTCGGCGAACTCCGTCTGGAATTCCGCGACCGCCACTATCCGCTGCACGTCGCGCTCCACTACCGGGTGCGGGACGACACGGATGTCATCGAGCGCTGGACGGTGCTGCGCAACGAGGGTGAGCAGCGGGTCCGCCTGCTGCGCGCCGACTCGGCGGCCTGGTCCCTGCCGCCACTGGCCGACTACCGGCTCAGCCATGTCACCGGGCAGTGGTCCGCGGAGAGTCAGCTGCGCCGCGAGCGCCTGCCGCACGGGGAGACCGTGCTGACCAGCCGGCGTGGCATCACCAGCCATCACGCGAGTCCTTGGGTGATGGTGGACGAGGGCGACGCGGGCGAGGAGCACGGCCGGGTGTTCGGCGCCGCCCTTGCCTGGAGCGGGAGTTGGCGCATCACCGCACAGCGCACATCGGACGGACGCGCCGGTTTCACCGGTGGCGTCGGCCACGAGGGCATATGCGTGCCGCTGGCGCCGGGCGAGGAATTCGCCACCCCGGTGTTCGCCGGGCTGTTCACCGACGGCGGGTTCGGCGCGGCGAGCCGGGCCTGGCACGCGTACACACTGCGCCACGTCCTGCCGCACGGGCGTGAGGTGGCGCCCGTGCTCTACAACTCTTGGGAGGCCACCGGGTTCGATGTGGACGAGGCGAACCAGAAGGCGCTGGCCGAGCGGGCCGCCGCCCTGGGCGTGGAGCTGTACGTGGTCGACGACGGCTGGTTCGGGGCCCGGCGCAGCGATCGCGCGGGGCTGGGCGACTGGACCCCGGCCCGGGAGCGCTTCCCGCACGGCCTCGGCCCGCTGGCCGACACGGTGCACCGGCTGGGCATGCGCTTCGGCATCTGGGTGGAGCCGGAGATGGTCAACCCCGACAGCGACCTCTACCGCGAGCACCCGGACTGGGTCCTGCACACCCCCGGCCGGGCCCGCAGCGAACTGCGCAACCAACTCGTCCTGAACTTCGCCCGCGACGACGTGGCCGACTGGGCCTACGGCTGGCTGACCCGGCTGGTCGCGGACCATGGCATCGACTTCCTCAAGTGGGACATGAACCGCGCCTTCAGCGAGGCCGGGTGGCCCGGCACTCCGGACGGCCACGACCGGCTGTGGACGCGCTACGTGGCCAATCTGTACGGCGTCCTCGACCGGCTGCGGGCCGACCACGCCGGGCTGCGCATCGAGGCGTGCAGTGGCGGTGGCGGACGTGTGGATCTGGGCATCCTCACCCGTACGGACCAGGCGTGGGTGTCGGACAACACCGACGCCGTCGACCGGCTGGTCATCCAGCACGGCTTCGGTCAGCTCCTCCCGCCGCGCACGATGTCCGCGTGGGTGACCGATGTGCCCAATCAACTCACCTCCCGCACCGTGCCGTTGAGGTTCCGCTTCCATGTGGCGATGTGCGGGCTGCTGGGCATCGGCGGGGATCTCGCCCGCTGGTCCGAGGAGGAACTCGCCGAGGGTGCCGAGCTGGTGGCCGAGTACAAACGGGTGCGCCACCTCGTCCAGCACGGCGTCCTGTACCGGCTGTCCGGCCCGCACGGCGAGCTGCCGACCGTGGTGCAGTACGCCGCCGAGGACGGCAGCGCGACCCTGGTGCTGGCCTGGCAGCGCGGCCCGCGCCACGGAGTCCCCAGGCTGCCGGTACGGCTGCGCGGGCTCACCCCCGGCGCCGTCTACCGCGACACCCGCACCGGCGAGGTGCACCATGCCACCGTGCTGGCCGAGTACGGATTACGGCCGGACCTCCCCCGCGGTGACTGGGCCAGCACGTCCGTACATCTGGTCAGGACGGGGCAGGACGAGACGTAGCACCGCCACTGCCGCGATAGGCGGCGGTGGCGATTTCGACGAACGAGCGGACCAGGGGATTCGTGTCGGCCTCGTTCCATGCCACCACCACGCGGCTCGGCTCCATGTCGATCAGCGGCACCACGGCGAGCCCCTCCGGCGGCTCGTGGTCCACGAGCGTCATGCCGACCGTGCCGTTCCACAGCACGGCTTGGCGGCATTCCTGGACGCCACGCACCACCGGGCCCTCTCGGGGCTCCCCGCCATTCCAGTACGACTGCCAGACGGGATCGGTGCCCTCCGGGAACAGGAACCAGCGGCGGTCCGCCAGGTCGGCCAGTTTCAGGCTGTCGCGGCGGGCCAGCGGATCGTCGGCGCGCAGCAGCGCGCCCACCGGGTCGGCGCGCAGCGCGTGCACGGTCAGGCCGGTTTCGTCGAACGGCCCGCGGGTCAGGGCGATGTCCACCAGCCCGGCGTGCAGCCCGCAGGTGGGATCGGTCAGGTCGGTCTCGCGGATGTGCACCTCGACGCCCGGGTGCCGCCGGTGGTAGGCGCCCGCCAGCCGGGTGGCATCCGGGTCGGCGCTGTCCCCCAGGATGCCCACGGTGAGGCTCGCGGTACCGGCCGCCGCGGCCATGCGCACGCGTACCCGGTCGGCGTGGTCGAGCAGGGCGCGCGCCTCGTCGAGCAGCACGGCCCCCACCGGAGTGAGCGTGACACCGGCGGACGACCGGTGGAACAGCGTGGCACCCAGCCCGGTCTCCAGCTGCTTGATCGCCCGGCTCAGCGGCGGCTGGCTCATGTGCAGCCGGACGGCGGCCCGGCCGAAGTGGAGTTCCTCGGCGACCGCCACGAAATAGCGCAGCGTGCGTAGCTCCATGGTGCAACGATACCCATCCGGTATCGAGCCCGCGGAAGAAGTCTTGGACGGTTGTGGCGCCCCGGCGGTGGAATCGCGGTGTGACTGAAGAACCGAAAACCAGTGTCCGGGTGAAGAGCCAGTACGCGACCGAGCCGACCACCGGCGTCCCCCGGAAGGCGGGGCGGGAATCGTGAAGGTGGCGTACTGGATCGTCGCCGGTCTGCTGGCCCTCTTCTACCTCTACGGGGGCGGGGTGAAGGTGATCCGGAGCCGTGATGAGCTCCGGCCGATGATGGCATGGGTGGACACCACGCCGATGGCGGCCGTCAGGGCCATCGGTGTGATCGAAGTGCTCGGCGCGATCGGGCTGATCCTCCCCCCGCTGACCGGCATCGCGCCCTGGCTGACCCTGGCCGCGGCCATCGGGTTCGTGGTCCTGCAGATCGGCGCGACCAGGGTTCACCTGCGCCGTGGAGACCGCCAGGTGGCCCTCAACATCACGCTCTTTCTCGCCGCGGCCGTGACCATCTGGCCGGCGACGACATGGCTGTGACATCGGGCAGGGCCACGCAGCCGCCCGCCTGGCCAAAAGGTGACAAAATAATCCCAGGAGGTTGATCCACGCCGGGCAGGAGGGCTGGTGGACCTGGACGCCGTCGCCGATGAGCTGTACGCCCTGCCACCTGCGGACTTCACCGCCGCCCGGGATGAGCGCGCCAAGGACGCCCGCACCGCGGGCGACCGGAAGCTGGCCGAGCGGATCCGTCGCTTGCGCCGCCCCACCAAGGCGGCGTGGGCCAGCAACCTGCTGGTGCGGCGGCAGCCGGACGAAGCCGAGCAGGTCCTTCGGCTCGGAGAGGCCCTGCGGCAAGCGCACCAGGACCTGGACGGCGGGCAACTGCGGAAGCTGTCCACACAGCAGCGCCAGGTCATCGCGGCGCTCGCCCGCCAGGCGAGGGATCTGACCACCCAGGCCGGGCAACCGATCGGTGAGGGCGCCCAGCGCGAGGTGGAGGAGACGCTGCGCGCCGTGCTGGCCGACCCGGAGGCGGGTCAGGAATGGGTACGGGGGCGGCTGGCCAAGCCGCTCGCGGCACCGACCGGATTCGCGTTCGTAGCCGGCGCCGCGCGGTCCGCGCCACCCACCTCGGGCCGCGGCGAGCGGGCCTCCGGCGGCCGGGTGGCCGATCTGGACGCCGCTCGTTCGCGGCGCCGCGAACGACAGGAGCAGGAACGCCGCCGCGAACAGCAGGAGCAGGAGCGGCGCCGCGCAGAACAGGAGAAGCAGCGGCGCCGCGCAGAACAGGAGAAGCAGCGGCGCCGCGCAGAACAGGAGAAGCGCCGCGAGCAGCGAGAGCGGCAGGCCCGTGCACATCAGGAGGCCGAGGACGCCGAGCGTCGGCTGCGCGCCCGCGAGGCGGAGCTCAGCGCGGCCGAGGATGAGCAAGGCCGTGCTGACCAGCGAAAACACCAGGCGCAGCAGCGTCTGGCGGATCTGAGAAAGCAGCTGAAGGAGGCCGAGGGCGAGCAGCGGGAGGCCGAGGACGCCGTCCGGGAGGCCCGCACGCGGACGCGGAAGGCGGACCAGGCGGTCCGTGAGGCGAGGCGGCGGGCCACCGACGCGGCAGCACGGGCGGAACAACTCGCCGACCAGGCAGAACCGCCGACAGTGTGAGGAAAAGGCGAGACAGGAAACCCGACCACATGAGTTTCGCGCCGGAGGCCCGGGCCGGTCGATGGCCGAACAAGGCACCATGCGAGGGAGGCAGCGATGATGAGCGACGACAGGGCAGACGACGTCTATCAGCCGACCGGCACCAACGAGGAGCAGGAGGACGCGGCCCCCCTGGACGCCCAGGACTCCCTGGACGAGCGCGACTACGACGAGATGCTCGACGAGGGCTACTCGCCGCCGGAGAAGCCACTGGGTGTCACCAAACACGGCACGACGGCGGCCGAACAGCGCGAGCGCGAGACGCTCGACGAGCGGCTGGCCGAGGAGATCCCCGACGTCGAAGCCCCAGCGGGCGACGAGGTGGGAGATGTGCAGGACGGCGAGGGCGAACCGATCGACCCCGAGGCGGGAACGGACCGCACGGGACGGCTCGTCGCCCCCGACGAGGGAGCGCACACCGACACCACCAAGGAAGTCATCGCCAGGGACGAAGGCATCGACGCCGGCGCTGCCGGCGCCGAGGAAGCCGCCGTGCATACCGTCCCGGATGAACAACTCGAAGCGGAAGACGACGCGGAACCGGATCGTTGATCCTGCCGCGGCGCAGCGGAAGAGATGCCGTGGCAGCTTCCTGACAGGACGTTTCCCCGGCGTCGGCACGCCCCGCCGCCGGGTCGTAGCGTGGCCGGAGGGGTGAGCGGTCCCGCGATGCGCTCGCGACCGCTCGCGTGATGACCGATGTCTTTTCGCGGAGGGGCCACCGCGATGCTGATCCTGCCGTGCGACGGTTCGGTGGACACGGTCGGTGCGCTGTCGCGTGCGCTGGCCGTCGCGATCGAAGACCACGGGGAAACCGTGCTGCCCGTGGCGGCCGGTGCGGACTCGCCGGGGTTCGACACCCGTGGGCCCGTGCCGTCCGGGACGGCGGTGGTGGTCGGCACCTCGGGGTCCACCAGCGAGCCCAAGGGGGTGCTGCTCTCCGCCCGGGCACTGCGCGCGTCGGCGGAAGCCACGCACACCAGGCTCGGGGGCCCCGGACGCTGGCTGCTGGCGCTGCCCGCACACCACGTGGCGGGCGTGCAGGTCCTGGTCCGCTCGCTGCTGGCCGGGGCGGAGGCGGTGGTCCACGATCTGCGGCAGGGCTTCCGGCCCGAGCGGTTCCGCGCCGCGGGTTGCCGCTACACCGCGCTGGTGCCGACGCAGATCCGGCGGCTGCTGGACGCGGGTGGCCCCGGCCTGGCGGCGTTACGGGAGTTCGACGCCGTACTGCTGGGCGGCGCGGGCACACCCGAGCCGTTGCTGACGCGGGCGCGCGAGGCGGGTGTGAGGGTGGTGACCACGTACGGCATGACCGAGACCGCCGGCGGCTGCGTCTATGACGGGGTGCCGCTGGAGGGGGTACGGGTGCGGATCGGTCCGCCACCGGAAGGGACGCCCGGGCCCGGCGCGGGCGGTCCGATAGCTCTCGGCGGACCGACCCTGGCGTCCGGCTACCTCAACCGGCCGGAGCTGACGGCCCGTTCCTTCGGCGACGGCTGGTTCCGCACGGACGACCTCGGGCGCCGGCGGGAGGACGGCCGTCTTCAGGTACTCGGCCGGGCGGATGACGTGATCGTCACCGGCGGTGTGAAGGTGTCCCCGTCCGTGGTGGAGCAGGTCCTGCGGGAACAGCCCGGTGTCGGGGACGCATGCGTGGTGGGGGTGGACGACCCGGAGTGGGGTCAGATCGTCGTGGCCGCCGTCACTCCGCGCGAACCGGGGGCGTGGGGGACAACGGCCGTGGGCGCGCTGAAGGGCGCGGTCCGGGAGCGGCTCGGGCGCGCCGCCGCGCCCAAGGCCATCCGGGTCGTCGAGACCCTGCCACTGCGTGGCGTGGGAAAGCCGGATCGGCCGGCCGTGCGCCGCCTGTTCACGGGGTAGTGAGGTCGGGGGCGTACGGCCCGGCCATCATGTACGGCCCGTTCCCCCACCCTCAGGCCGTCACCCGGACGTGGCGCCGGGTATGCGTCTTGAGGAAATCCTCCTTCACCTCGTACGGCACGGCTGCGGCCGGTACCTCGATGAGGCCGTCCACCGCGCGCGTTTCCGGTGTGACGATGTCCTCGCCGAAGTACTTGTCGGAGCCGGAGTTGTCGCCGGGCAGTGTGAAACCGGGCAGCGCCGACAGCGTCACATTGGCGGCTCTGCTGATGCCGAAGTCGTGCATGCCACCGCACCACACGGGCACCCCGGCCGCGACGCAGGCGTCATGCACCCGGACGGCCTCCAGGAGGCCACCGAGGCGAGCGGGCTTGATGTTGACCACGCGGCAGCTGCCCAGCGCCAGCGCCTCCCGCGCCCGGCCGGCCGAGGTGAGGCTCTCGTCGAGGCAGAGCGGTGTGGCCAGCTCCTTCTGGAGCGTGGCGTGGTCCAGCAGATCGTCCCAGGCCAGCGGCTGTTCGATCATCATCAGGCCGAACGCGTCCAGATCACGCAGCCGCGGAAGGTTCTCGAGGGTGTAGGCGCAGTTGGCGTCGGCCATCAGCGGCAGCTCCGGGAACCGGTTCCGGATCGCCTCCAGCACTTTCACATCGGCGCCCGGGCCGATCTTGACCTTCACCCTTTGGTAGCCCTGCCCGACGTACCCCGCGATGGTGTCGCACAGCCGGTCGCGGTCGCTGTCCATCCCCAC
This sequence comes from Streptomyces asiaticus, assembly GCF_018138715.1. NCBI lineage: Bacteria > Bacillati > Actinomycetota > Actinomycetes > Kitasatosporales > Streptomycetaceae > Streptomyces > Streptomyces asiaticus. The sequence goes on along the minus strand of NZ_JAGSHX010000001.1, from coordinate 466,960 downwards.
GCTCACGCCGGAGGGGACATGGGTGCGCGCCGCGCCACCGAGCAGCGTGGCCAGCGGTCGGCCGGTGGTGGCGGCCAGCAGATTCCACGCGGCCATCTCCAGGCCGCACCGGGCGAAGTTGTTGGCCTTGACCCGGCCGTAGAGGGCCGTGAACTCCTCAATGGTGTCCCAGGGGCGGCCCACCACCGCCGGGGCGAGGAAGTCGCGGGTCACGGACCACACCGTGTCGGTCGTCTCGCCCAGGTAATACGGGTCCACCGGCACCGGTGCCTCGCCCCACCCCGTGAGGCCGTCGGCGGTGGTGGCGCGGACGACCACATGCAGCAGGGTCTTGGCACTGTGGGTGCTGGCGGTGAAGCCGTGGGTGAGCCGCAGCTCCACCACGGAGAGGTCGAGCCGGTCGATGCGCGGCACGGAGGTCCCCTTCCCCTCGTCGGGAGATGGCGTCGTCGAGAGATGACGTGATGGTGTCTAGGGCCTGAGGGTGGAGCCGCCGTCCACCGTCACGGTGGTGATCGTCATATGGGCCGCCTGATCGGACACCAGGAAGCCGATGACGGAGGCGATGTCCTCGGGCTGGGCCAGCGTGCCGCGGGGAATGCCCACCCGATGGCGTTCGGGGTCTCCGTGCAGCAGCGCCTGTCTGCGGCCGGGAAGATGCGCGTTGGCGCGGGACATCGGGGATTCGGTGGTCCCCGGCGCCACGACGACGGATCGCACGCCGTGCCCGGCGAGTTCCAGTCCGGCGCAGTTGGTGAGGTACTGGGCGGCCGCCTTCGAGGCCCCGTACAGCCCCTGGTCGTACTTGACGATCCCGGCGCTGTTCGACGCCACGGTGATGACGCAGCCGCGTCCGCGCCGCGCCATCCGCCGGCCCACCGCACGGACGCAGTTGAAGGTCCCCCGGACGTTGACGCCGAACACCCGCTCCCACTCGGCGTCCTCCTGCTCGGTCAGCGGGGCGGTACGGCCGAGCACTCCGGCGGCGTTGACCAGGATGCCGATCGGGCCGAGCCGATCCTCCACGTCCTGGACGGCCCGTTCCACCTCGCCGGAGTCGGTGACGTCGAGGCGTACGGGGTGTGCCATGGCGCCCAGTCGCCGGGCCACGGTGTGTGCCCCGTCCTCGTCGATGTCCGCCACGGCCACGACCGCCCCCTCGGCGGCCAGTTGATGTGCGGTGGCGGCGCCGATGGCTCCTGCCGCGCCGGTGACCAGGGCCGTGACCTCGGCTATGCCGGTCAGCCTCATGCTCCTCGCCCCGTTTCCCGCCGCGCTCCCGGTAGCGTTTCGGGCTCGGGGCCGGGGAAGGACTCCGCGGCCCGCAGCTCGGCGTCGATCCGCGCCAGCACCCCGGAGAAGCGCTGGAGCCGGCGTTTGAGCAGCGCCGTCGTGCTCGGGTCGTTGGCGGAGATCTCGGCGGCACACGCGGTGGCCTCCGCACCCGCCCGGCCCGGTGGTACGAGTCGCTGCAACAGCCCGAGCCGGTAGGCCTCGTGTGCCGTCACCCAGCGGGCGGTCAGGAGCAGATCCTTGGCGGCGCCCAGGCCGACCAGGCCGATGAGTTTCGCCGCCCCGATGGGAACCCCCAGGCGGGAGCCCGGGAAGCGATACGCCGAGTCCTCGGCGCCCACCCGGATGTCGCAGGCGGCGGCCAGCTCCGCACCGGCGGCGACACAGCGTCCCTCGACCGCGGCCACGGTCGCCTTGGGCGCCGCTGCAACCGTCCGCTGCAACCGCGCGAAGACCCGCAACCGGTCCGCGCGGCCCTCGTCGCCCAGTTCCTCGTCGCGGTCGCCCCCGACACAGAAGTCCGGTCCGCTGCCGCTGAGGACGAGCACCCGCACCGCGTCATCGGCCAGCGCGCCTTCCACGGCCTGAAGCAACCGCGCGGCCGCCTCGGTGGTCAGCGCGTTGCGCACCCGGGGGCGCTCGATGCGCAGCTGTGCCACTCCGGTGGCGCGGTCCCGCTCGACGCCGATCACCGGGGCGTCCACAGCTCTTCGAGGGCGCGGGCCACGGTCCGGTGGGTCTGGTCGTGCACCGCGACATTGGCCGTGCGGTCGGTGCGCAGATGGATCATCGACACGCCCGGGGAGCCCACCTTTTCCTTCAGCGCGGACCGCAACTCCCCTTCATCGGCGGCGCGGACGACACCGACTCCATAGGCGGCGGCCACCGCGCACACATCGGCGGCCTGCGGGGTGCCGAAGAGCAGCTCGAAGGTGTCCTCCGGAAGGTGTGACGCCTGTGGCAGGAACGAGAAGATCCCACCCCCGTGGTTGTCGACCACGACCAGTGTGCAGCTCACTTCCGGCGCCTCGGCGGCGCCCAGCAGCGCGCCCGCGTCATGGAGGAAGGTCAGATCGCCCAGGAGTACGGCCACCGGACGCCGGGCCGCGGCCACGCCGAGCGCGGTGGCGATCGTGCCGTCGATCCCGTTGACACCGCGGTTGGCCAGCACGGCGGGGGGACGGTGGCGGGGCGCGGCGAACCACTCGAGGTCCCGTACGGGCATCGAGGACCCGACCACCAGGGTCGCCTCGGTGGGCAGGGCGTCGAAGAGCGTACGGGCCACTCGCGGTTCGGTGAGGTCGGCCCGGCCGTCCAAGGCATCGGCCACGGCCGCCTGCGCGGTGGCTTCGGCCGAGGCCCATGCGGTGCGCCACTCCGGCCCTGCCGGGGGTTCCGGCGCCGCCTCGGCCACGGCGCGGCACAGGGCCGTGGGATCGGTGCGCAGCACGGTGGCGGCCAGCCGGTCCGGGTCCCGCCACCGCCAGTCGGGATCGACGAGCACATGCCGGATGCCGGGCTGCCGCAGCCAGTCGGCCACTGCCCGGGAGGCCCAGCGCTCCCCGAGGTGCACGACCACCTCGGGGCGCAGTCGGTCCCGGGCGTGCGGGCTCCGCAGGATGGCGTCGGCCGCCGCCACGGTGCCGGGGCCCGGTGTACGGGCGCCGGAGCGCGGATCGGCCAGCACCGGCCAGCCCAGTGCCGCGGCGGCCGCGTGCACGGCGACCGGATCGCCCGCACCCGCGCCCACGAGCAGGACACCCCGCTCGTGGCCGCCCGCGACGGCGGCCACGTCCACCGGGGTGGCGGTCGGGACCGGGCGGCTGACGTGGTGCCAGGGCCGCCCGTCCGCCCGGCCGGGAGGCAGGGGGCCGGGCCGTGCCACCAAGGGGTCGCGGAAGGCCAGGTTGAGGTGGACGGGGCCCGGGCCGGAGGGTCCGGCCTCGGCCTCCGCTACGGCGCGCGCGGCGAGGGAGCGCCACATCCCCTCCTGGCTCCGCTCGGGAACCGCCACGGCCACGGCCCAGCGCACCGCCGATCCGTACAGGCCCGTCTGGACCATGGTCTGCGGGGCGCCCACTCCCTGTAACTCCGGTGGACGGTCGGCGGTGCACACCACCATCGGCACCCCCGCCAGATCGGCCTCGGCGACCGCCGGATGGAGCTCGGCCGACGCCGTACCGCTGGTGGTGACCACGACGGTGGCGCGCCCGGTGGCACGGCTCAGCCCCAGGGCGAGGAAGCCCGCCGCGCGCTCGTCGAGGCGTATGTGCAACCGCGTCCGGCCGTCCTCGGCGAGGGCGAGCGCGAGCGGGGTGGAACGGGAGCCGGGCGCGATGACGGCGTCGCTCAGCCCCGCGCGGACCCATTCGTCGACGAGGGTGGCGGCGAAGGCCGCCTGAGCGCCGCCCTCGATGCCCCGGGCCGCCCGAGCGCCGCCCTCGGTGTCGGCTGCGTATCCGTCCATGGATTCACGGCCCGCCATCAGCGTGTCCAATCCTTCACCGCGCCGAGCCGGGTCAGCGCCGCGCCGAGTTGGCCCAGCAGTCCTGAGCCGACGCCGGAGAGCATTCGGTAGCCGCTGCGCTGCAATTCCTCCCCACCCTTGTTCGACGGGGAGGAGCCGTCGAGCCAGCCGTCCGGTGTCAGCCGGTCGCACAACACCTCCCATGCCTCCTGCGCCACCACGCCCTCGCGATCGGCGGCGAAGCGGCCACGCTCCACGCCCAGCGCCAGGGCCGCGGCGATACCGGCGGATCCGCAGGTCTCCGCCCCGGTGGCGGGCTCCGCCAGATAGCAGTCCCAGATACCGGCCGCGTTGCGCCGGGACACCGCGAGCCGGGCGGCCCTCGCGGCCTCGTCCCACAGGTCCTCGGTGTCCGGCCGGTCGCCGAGCTCGGTCAGGGTGCGCACCAGGCCGAGCAGATACCAGGCGTACGCCCGAGCCCAGTTGCGGTAGACGCGGCTGCCGTCCGGCAGCAGCCTGAGGTAGATGTCGTCGTCCCACGTCAGCCGCCTGCGCCGAACGCGGAGCTGACGGACGGCCGCCTCGCGCAGCCGGGTGTCCCCGGTGGCCTTCGCGAGGACGGCCATGGGGTAGCCGACGGTGTAGCACCCCTCGGCGGTGGTCGGGGCGTCCTTGACGCATCCATGGGGATCGGTCCGGGCGTTCCAGGACTCGACAGCCAGCCGGAGCGTGGGATGCCGCGGATCCCGCTTCGCGACCACCGCGAAGGGGAGCGTGGCCTCGATCCCGTACACACGGTCGTTCGCGGGGCGGCCGCGCGGATCCTCGTAGCGCAGCCGGGTGCCGTGGACATAGACGGCGAGGTGGTCGCGCAGCGCCGTCTCGGCGAGGGTGTCGCCGGGGAAGGTGGTGTGCAGGTCGTACAGCGCGTCCAGCACACATCCCTCCATCCACCCGAACGGCTGCACACTGGCCGGGCTGGTGAGGTGGCGGTGGAGCGCGGCGGCCGGAGCCGGTGGGTCCTCGGCCGCCAGCAGCAGCGCGGGCCGCCGCTCGGCGGGGGCCTCCGGGCCGGAGAAGATCCACAGTGGCTCGGTGGCCGGTTCGGGGGCGAGGGTGAGCCGTACGCCCTCGTCCAGCACGGCCCGTACGGCCTCGGTGTCCAGTGGCAGATCGTAGGGCTGGTGGCAGTCGGCGTACCGGATGTCGAACGAGCCGAGCGGCCGGCCGGTGCCCGCCGAGACGGCCTCGACGCGGCGGACGTCCCGCACGTCGCAGGCGACGAACAGGCGGAGCCGACCCGGGGAGCGGGGTGCCGTGGAGTGCCACCTCAGCACGGTGGACATCTGGCCGCCGACGATGGCCGCGGTCGACCAGGTCAGCGGGGTGCGCCGGTCCGATGGGAAGGGAACGCCCGGCGCGTCCACACTGCTCGCGGGAACGTGATGTGCGCTTGCCATTGATGATCCCTCGCCTGTTCAGGGCGCAATGAGCGCGGGCAGAATGGCGCCCAGCTTCGCGCGGGTCTCGGCCAGTTCCTCTTTCGGATCGGAATCGGCGACAATGCCGTTCCCGACATACATGGTGGCGTTTTTGCCGTGTATCTCGGCGCAGCGAATGGTCACGCAGAGACAGCCGTTCCCCTCCGCGTCCACCCAGCCCAGCGCCCCTCCGTATAGCCCTCTGTCCCAGCCCTCCAGACGTTCGATCACTTCGTACGCCTTGTCGCGGGGCCATCCGCACACGGCGGGGGTCGGATGAAGCATGGCCGCCAGTCGGAGAAAGGGCGGGTGGTCGGCTTTGAGCTCGGCCCGGACCCGGGTCATCAGATGCTGCACGTTCGCCAGTTTCAGCGTCTCGGGCCGCTCGTTGGCCTTGATCCATGTGGTGCTGGACGTCAGGGCGTCCAGCACCGCCTCCCGCAGGACCCGGTGCTCCTCCTGGTTCTTACCGGACTCCTGGAGCCAGGACGCGAGCCGGCGGTCGGACTCGGCGTCGCCGCCACGGCGGATGGTCCCGGCCAGGGCACGCGACTCCACCCTCCGCCCGCGCTTGGCGAGCAGCAGCTCCGGACTGGCTCCCACCAGGCCGAAGGCGGAGAACAGATAGGCGGAGGGGAAGCTGTGGGCCAGCCGCCGCAGCACCACGGACGGCTGGATGTCCGTGTCGCACTCCATCTGGATGCGCCGGGCGAGCACCGCCTTGCGCAGCTCTCCGCGGCGCACGGCACGCGCCGCGTCGGCGACGCTGCCGCACCACTGCTCCGGCGGTTCGCTGGGCCGCAGCGCGAACGCGCCGGGTTCACCGCTCTTGGCGGAAGGGGTCGGCACCGAGGCGAGGAGGCGACGGTGGTCGGGCGTCTCCTCCAGGCTCAGTGTCCGGGCGGGAACCGCGAGCCGGATGGGCTCCTGGCGCTGAAAGGGAAAGGCCACGAAGCCGATTCCCCCACCGGCCGCCAGCGCTTGGGCTATGTCTTCCTCGGAATCGACCAGATGGTGTGTGATGGGTTCAATTCCGAGAAGCGTACGGTCCGGCCCGGAAAAGAATAATCGGCGATTATCCAGAAGGTCGATCGCGTCATCGACGACTTCTTGCGAACGTGCCACCAACGGAACGCCCCCGTCCGTTCTGGTAGAGATATGATCTTTTACGCAAAGCGTCCCAACAGCCTCGCATTGACCGGTAAATGCGTCAAGAACCGGCCAATGCGATAGCTCACTTGATGGACACTTACGCATCCTCGGGACGGCCCGGTGCCGCTCGGTCAGGAGGACATGAAGTCGCCCACCGGCAGCGCTCGGTCCACGACGCGGACGTCGCCGATCCAGCCGTACATGATCTGGTCGATCTTCCCGCCGTACTCATAGCCGCCCAGCAGCCAGGGCAGCCCGAGGGTGGTGAGGCCGTTGGCCGGGGTCGAGGGGTTGCGCGCCACCGGGCAGCCGTTCACATACATCGTGGTGTGTCGTCCGTCGTTCACCACGGCCGCGTGCCACCAGGTGTTCAGCGGCAGCTCATGGCTCCAGTTGGTGACCGCGCCGTCCTCGTTCAGCGGATAAACGGCCCACTGGAGCCCATGGCCGTCGGACAGCGAGAGGGTGACCACCGGCTCCTCCATGTCCCCGCCGGTCTTTCCGGCTTGGCCGCTGGGGCCGCGTCGGCCGAGCAGTCCCGACCAGGCGTTGCGGCCACCGTCCCAGTCGGCGGGCAGCTTGAGGAACGCCTCGACGGTGTAGCCGGAGCGGAAGGTGGCGCCGTTCAGCGGAGCGCCGTCGGCCGTACGCAGATAGGCGCCGCGCAGGGGGGACTTGTCGCCGTGGAAGGAGAGGCTGCCGTGTCCCGGCTGGTCCGGGTGGTGCTCATCGGACCAGCTGAGGGCGTCGGCCGGGCTGCCGGGGACGGCGACCTTGGTGAGGTGGTTGCCACAGCCGGAGTGGTCGGTGATCCGGACGGAGTCCTCGACGGGCGCGCCGTCCCGGCCGCCCTGGTCGAAGCGCCAGTAGGCCACCGTACCGGGGATCACCAGCCGCGAGGCGGGCCGGGCCGGCCGCGGTGCGGTGGGGGCGAATCCGGCGAAGCGCTGCTCGAAGTCGATCGGGACACTGAAGTAGTCCTGTGAGCTGGTGCGTTCGATCTCTCCGCGCTCCAGCTCGTTCAGGTGCTCGTCGGCGCGGTCCAGGATCCACGGGGAGAGCGTCCGGACGTCGACGGTGTGGCGGGCCAGGTCGAACCGGTAGAGGCGGATCATCCCGGCGCCGCCGTAGTAGCGGTCCTGGTAGTTGGTGATGTGCAGATGGACATCGTGGCCCGCCTTGTTCCTGCGGACGGTACGGGCCGGCGGCCAGTAGTGGCCGTTGAGGGTGAGGAATATCTGGTCGTGGTCGGCGATCAGCTCGTCCCACAGCCACTGTCCGTGGTCGGAGAACCGCGCCTCCTCGCCCTCGTGGTCCGCGTAGACCAGCTCGTGTGTGGTGAGGATGACCGGAGTTCGGGGGTGGCCCGCGATGACCTCCCGGGCCCAGGCGATGCCCTTCGCGGAAGGGCGCCAGTCCAGGGCGAGCACCAGCCACTCCCGGCCCGCGGCGCGGAAGGTGTGGTACGTGTTGTAGCCGTCCGGGCCGGCGCCGCGGAACGAGGGCGAGGAGTGGTACCGCCGGGGGCCGAAGGTGTCCAGGTAGGGGGTGCGGCCCCGCTGGTCGTCGGTGGACGAGTCGAGGTCGTGGTTTCCGGCCACCACGCTGTAGGCGGCGCCCCGTTCGTCCAGGAGCCGGAAGGCCCGGTCGATCGGCCCGAGTTCGGAGACCTGCCCGTGCTCGGTGAGGTCGCCGAGGTGGGACAGGAAGACGATGTTCTCCTCGCGTGCGTGGCGGAGGAGATAGCGGAAGGACGCCTCCACCGGCGCCGGGTGGATGCTCTCGCCGTCGAAGAGGTACTGGGTGTCCGGCATGACGGCGACGGTGAATCTGAGGCTGTCGGGGTCGGGGTGCCAGGCGGGGGCACCCGCGGCCCCGGAGACCGATGCGGCCGCGGCGGTCGGCGCCGCCTCCAGCCCGGTCATGGCCACACCCGCGCCGACGAGTCCGGTGGTGCGCAGGAAGGTGCGGCGGCCGGTTCCGGACCGCGGCTCGCTGGTCTGACGGGGACTGCACATGGCGCTGCTCCACACGGTGCGACGAAAGGGATGGAGCGCACGTTATGGAGCCCGGAAACCCGGCCACAGGAAGATGTCCGGCAACGGACGGGGAAGAGCACATGAATGGCTTCCGTGTCCGGGAGGTGTGAAGTGTCCGCGACCACCGCGCCGCGGACGCGGCTCAGTGGTGCAGATCCTCGGCGGTGAGGGTGTCACGGGTTTCCGGCGCCCAGGCCAGGCTGACGACCGTGCCGAGCAGCAGCACCAGCGCCATCCATCCCATCGACCAGCCCGCGCCGAAGTGGCTCAGGCTGACCGGCAGGACGAAGGTGCCGATGGCGGACGCGACCCTGCTGGTGCCGTTGAGGAAGCCGACCCCGGAGCCGCGCAGCGCGGTGGGGAAGAGCTCCGCCGGATAGACCTGGGTGATGGTGGAGGCACCGGCCATGACGAAGGTGTAGATCAGGAAGGGGACCATCAGCAGGGCGCTGGAGCCGTCGCTGAGCACGGCCATCGCCCCCAGACACAGCGTGAGGATCGCGAAGGTGCCGATGGTGAACGGCCTGCGGCCCAGGCGCTGCACCGGCCACAGCCCGATCACCCCGCCCAGCAGCAGGGCCAGGTTGAGCACCAGGTTCTGGGTGTCGGCCCCGGAGATGTTCAGGGTGGCCAGGATCTGCGGCATGAAGGTGTAGATGGCGAAGTAGGGCAGCACCTGGGCGCTGTAGAAGATGACACCGAACCAGGTCTTGGTCGCCTGGCCGCGGGCGAAGAGCTCGCGGTAGCGGGCCGCGGGCGGCCGCGCGGCGGCCGCGGCCTCCGCGTCGGCGGCGGTGGCCTCGGACTGCCCCAGGTAGGTGCGGCGGATCCGGGCGGCCTCGGCGGCACGGCCCCGGGCGGCCAGCCAGCTCGGGGATTCGGGGATGCCGATCCGCAGCAGCAGCACCAGCAGGGCGGGCACCGCTCCGCTGGCCAGCAGCCAGTACGCGGTGGTGCCGTTGATCGGGATGTACGTGCCCGCGATGTTGGCCAGTACGTAGCCGACGGTCCACAGCACGGTGAGCGAGCCCAGCAGGACACCGCGCAGCCGGCCGGGGACGAACTCGGAGAGCAGGGTCGGGCCGACGGCGTAGTCCGCGCCCAGACCGAAGCCGATCGCCAGCCGGAGGAGGAAGAGGACCAGCGGGCTGTGCGCCCAGAACTGGGCGGCGGAGGCGACCGCGATGAGCACGAAGTTGTAGAGGTAGAGCTTCTGGCGTCCGATCACATCCGCCACCCGCCCCAGCAGAATGCTGCCGAAGAACAGGCCGATCAGGGCGGACGCGCCGAGCAGGCCCTGCCAGACGCCGGACAGACGCATGGTCTCGCCGAGCGCGGGCAGCACCGCGCCGATCACACCGAGGGCGTAGCCGTCGGAGAAGTTCGCCCCGAAGGTGGTGGCGGTCACCCGGATGTGGAACCCGGTGAGTGGCTCGGTCGAGGCGGAGCCCGACCCGGGCGCCGCCACCCGCTCCCCCGCCGTCCGCGCGTCCGCCGCCTCCGTGTCCACTGCCACGCCGTGCCTCCCGACCGAGCGTTCACCGTTTGGACGGCCAGCATGCATGAATTCATACAGTCAAACAATAGGTTGACTGTAGATTCACATTCACTGATGGTGAAGACCCATATGCGAGACGAAGGCGGGCAGCGCGGCGAGGCTGTGGCGCACGGCCTCGCCCCCGTACTCGAACATCTGCCGCTCGTAGTCGCCGACCGCGCCGAGGAGGTCCTGGCGGCGCTCGACGGCCTCGATCAGGCAGCGGCGCAGCAGGTCGGCATCGCGCAGGGCGGTGTTCGCACCGTTGCCGCCGGTCGGGGAGGTGGCGTGGATGGCGTCTCCGAGCAGCGTGACCGGACCGGGCGCCCAGCGCTCACGGGGCTCGACCACCCGGATGGAGAGCAGGGTGCTGTTGTCCGGGTCGGCCTGCTCGATGAGCGCCCGCAGGTCCGGATGCCAGCCCTCCATCCGGGACAGCGCGGCCTCCTGCGCGGTCGGGGCGCCGAGCGAGCCGTTCGGTGGCAGGAGCATGGCCCAGCGCACGTAGTCGCGGATATCGGGGAGGGTCACCTCGGGTGCCAGTTCCTCGGCCGCCTGCTTCGGCGGGGTACGGAATCGCATCGCTCCGAGCATCAGGCTCACCCCGTCTCCGGCGATCTTCGAGCCGAAGGCCGGCTCCAGGGTGGCAAAGCGCCCGGTCAGCGGCGTACGGCCGATGACGAACCGGGCGCCGGTGTCGGTCGCGGTGGTCCGCGGCGAGAGCACCGCGCGGACGGCGGATCCGACCCCGTCCGCCCCGACGAGCAGGTCGGCGGTGGCCGGGTCGCCGTCCGCGAACCGGGCTTCGACCTTGCCGTCGTCCAGCACGTCGTAGCCAGTCAGCGCGGCCCCGGTCCGCACGGTGAGTCCGGTCAGCAGCAGGTGCCGCAGCACGTGCCGGTCGATCACGATCCCGGTCCTGCCGGGGCCGAGCTCGCCGATCCGGTTCAGCTGCGGGTCCAGGATCAGCCGCTCGGCATAGGCGTCACCGACGATCGCGTCCAGCAGCGGGTGCCAGCGCGGCGGCAGACAGCCGCGCAGCGCCTCGAACCCCATCGGGCTCAGCACGAGCCGGTAGCCCTGGAACCGCGCGGTGATCGCCGGGTCCCGCTCGTACACGTCGGCCTCGATCCCGGCACCACGCAGACCCTGCGCCAAACACAGACCTCCCAGACCGGCCCCGACCACGGAAACTCGCATCACACACCTCCTGTTTACGAACTTAGTTCTGCCTGCACGATCTAAGATCTACTCGTGGAACTTAGATCGCGTCAAGCTATAGTGATCGGTATGCCCTCCGATCCCCGGCGACGCCGAGCAGCTCGTCACGCCCAGCCCGCTGGGGCGCCCTCAGCGGCGTCACCGCGCAAGAAGCCCATCACGGTCGACCGGATCACCGACGCCGCCCTGCACGTCGTGGCCACCGAGGGCTATGACGCACTGACCATCCGTCGAGTCGCCGCGGTGCTCGGCACCGGGCCGTCGTCGCTGTACGCGCACATCGTCAGCAAGGAGGACATCGACGATCTGCTCATCGGCCGGCTCTGCTCCGAGGTCGTGCTGCCCGAACCGGACCCGGCCGAGTGGCGCGAGCAGATCCTCGACGTGTACGCGCAGATCCGCGACCAGTACCTGAAGTACCCCGGAGTCTCCCGCGCCGCGCTGGGCGTAGTCCCGACCAACCTCTCCACATTGCGGGTCAAGGAAGGGCTTCTGGCGATCCTGCTCGCCGGCGGAATCGAACCGCGGAACGCCGCCTGGGCGCTCGACGCCCTATCCCTCTACGTCAGCGCCTACACCCTGGAGCAGTCGCTGGTCCGGCAGCGGCGCAGACACCCGGACCAGGAATGGGTCCTTGGCCGCGAGGAGCTGATCCACCGGTTCACCGCACTGCCGGCCGACACGTTTCCGCAGACCCGACGCTATGCCGCTGAGCTGACCTCCGGCACCGGGCACGACCGGTTCGACTTCACCCTCGGCCTGATCATGGACAACCTCACCCAGCTCCAGCCCAGGCGGTTGAAGGGGTCCGGCCGGTCCAGCTGACGGCGGATCGCCCGGCATGAGCGCTCCCCGGAGGCCGGGTGGGAGGGCTTCGGTGCCCGGTTCTACGATCGGACACGACCAACGAACGTACGTGCACGGGCCAGCAGTTGCCCGGCCGGCTGCGTCGTGCCACGCGGAAAGGGCGGCCGCCTGTGGCGGCGGGGGACCACAAGGATGTGAGACGTGAGTGAACGCCGGACGGCATCAAGTGCCTCGCCGGCCGTGGGGCGGGCGCTGGATGTCCTGTTGCACCTCGCCGGCCGCTCGGGGCCGGTTCGGGCATCGGCGCTGGCCAGAGACCTGGAGATGCCCCGCTCTTCGCTCTACCACATCCTCGCGGTCCTGGTTGATCGCGGGTTTGTCACCTATGTCCCGGAGGAGCAGGCATACGGCCTGGGCGTGTCGTCCTTCGAAATCGGCTCCGCCTACTCGCGGCACGAGCCCCTGAAGCGACTCGCCCGCCCCATTCTGCGCAACCTGTCGAACCTGCTCGGCCAGTCGGTGCACCTGGGCATCCTCTACGGCGCAGAGACGGTCTACCTCCTCAAGGAGCGGCCGCCGAGGGGCCATTCCGGGTACACCGATGCCACTCCCGTCACCGACGTCGGTGTCCGGCTGCCGGCCCATCTCACGGCCAACGGCCGTGCGATCCTGGCCCACTCCGGCGAGGCGCACCTCCGGGCGGTCTTCCCCCGGCCGGGAGATCTCGTCACCCGCACCGGCAGAGGCCCCCGGTCGCTGGCGGAGCTGCGGAGCCTGCTGGCGCGGGACCGTGAGCGCGGCTGGTCGGAGGAGGTCGAGCTGGTCTCCGAGGGGCTCCGGTCGATAGGGGTGCCGGCGTTCGATCACAACGAGCGGCCGATAGCGGCCGTCAGCAGCACATGGCGGCGCCACCACCACCGGCATGAAGTGGATCATGTGCGGGACATCCTGCAACAGGGTGCGGCACGGCTGACGGCGGCGGTGGCGGGTCACGCGCCCCACGCATCCCACGCACCCCACGCCCACGGAACGGACGGCGCACAGTGAGCGGCCGTCGCAGACGTCTTCGCCACATGGCGGAACGATGAAGGCCCACTGACCAAGGCGTTCACGGAAAGGGCTTCTCGGATCCGAGAAACCCCGACCGTCTGGCTGGCTCCTGGCGTATGCGCCACGTGTCATGGGCACGGAAGCTCGCTGATCGTCCACGCACCACGGCCTCCCACGGGCCGGCACTCCCCCACAGCTCCACTCCCCCCACAGATGCACTCCCCCACGCAGATGTACTCCCCCCACACAGATGAAGGATCCGGCACCGACCATGACCGCGAACCCTCCCGACGCCATCAGGCCCGTCCCGCCCCAGGAGACCGACGCCACCCTGCACTTCACGGGCCCAGCCACCTTCGGCCGCATCCCCCGCCTGGACCAGGTCGACACCGCGGACATCGCCGTGGTCGGGGTGCCGTTCGACGCCGGTGTCTCCTACCGGCCCGGGGCCCGCTTCGGGGCGAACGCCGTCCGGGAGGCGTCGCGCCAGCTGCGCCCCTACAACCCGGCCATGGACGTGTACCCGTTTCATTACGCCCAGGTCGCCGACGCCGGTGACATCACCGCCAATCCGCACAACATCGACATGGCCGTCGAGAGCATCGAGGCGGGCACGGACGCTCTGCTGTCCACGGGCGCGCAACTGATGACCCTGGGCGGCGACCACACCATCGCGCTCCCACTCCTGCGCTCGGTGGCCCGCCGCCACGGCCCGGTGGCACTGCTGCACTTCGACGCGCACCTGGACACCTGGGACTCCCACTTCGGCGCCCAGTACACCCATGGGACTCCGTTCCGCCGCGCGGTCGAGGAGAGCCTCCTCGACACCTCCGCGCTCTCCCACGTCGGCACCCGCGGCTCGCTGTACAGCAAGGAGGACCTCGACGAGGACACCAAGCTGGGCTTCGGGATCGTCACCGCGGCCGATGTGATGCGACGCGGGGTGGACGAGGTGGTGCAGCAACTCAAGGAGCGCATCGGAAAACGGCCGCTGTACATCTCCGTGGACATCGACGTCCTGGATCCCGCACACGCCCCCGGCACCGGCACCCCCGAGGCGGGCGGCCTCACCTCGCGGGAACTGCTGGAGATCGTGCGCGGGCTCGCCGATTGCTATCTGGTCTCCGCCGACCTGGTCGAGGTCGCCCCGGCGTACGACCACGCCGAGATCACCTCGGTGGCCGCCTCGCACACCGCGTATGAGCTGATCACCCTCATGTCCCGGCAGATCGCCTTCTTCCGCTGGGTGGAGGAGAACAAGCCGTCGTAAGCACGCGAGCTCCCGTCGCATCCCTCAGGGGACCGGCATGGCGTTTCCTGACGACTGTGATCAGCGCGGATGGCGCGCCTGGCACACTGCCGCAGCGCCTGGGCACCCTGCTGGTCCCGGGCAGAAGGGGCGGCCGGCGTCCTGGACGGCCGCCGTGCCGCCACGCACTGGGAACTGGCGTCACAACTGGCCGCCGCCTACCCGCAGGTGCGGGTGGACGGCCATCCCGTCTTCGTCCGGGACGGCCATGGGGCCACATCGGTCGGAGTCTCACCGTCGGTCTACCGCGCCCGCTTCCGCAGCACTCTCGGCGACCGGACGCGCTGACGGACGTCGACGGGCGGGGCCGACGGGGCCGACGGGGGTCCACGGGGCCACGGGGCCCAAAGCAAACGGCCCTCACCGACGGGGGAACGGCGAGGGCCTACGTTCAGTGTGGCACGAATCAGCGCGGAGGAATCCGTTCCGAGCGACAAACATTGCATATATCTGCCGCCTGACTCCCCACCGGCGCGGCCGGTGCCCCTCCGGCACCACCCCGCCGTAGCTCCTCCCGAGGCGGAGGGTCCACCTCCACCAGAGTGCACACGGGGGCGCCCTCGAGATCTCCGCGGTGAGTCCCTGGCGCACGGCCCTGAGGGTGCCCGCCCGGTGTGCGCGATCCGCACACCGGGCGGGCCCGGCAGGTGCCGCTACGCCCCTTCGCGGGCCGTGCGCGCCGCGCGAGCCAGGTCCAGGTCGGTGGTCTCCGGTGCCAGGAACTGCGACACGACGGCTCCGACCACCAGCACTCCGGCGCCGACCAGGAGCACGAACTCCGCTCCGAAGTGGTCGAGCCCCATCGGCAGCAGGAACGTACCGATCGCGGCACCCACCCGGCTCATGGCCGTGGCGAAGCCGACGCCCGTGGTGCGCAGGGACGTGGGGAACACCTCCAGCGGATAGACCGCGGTCAGCGCGGAGGAGGCGGCGTTGAGGAAGATGAAGAACAGGAAGCCGGTGACGATGACGGGGGTGGAGGACGGCCACACCGCCACCAGGGCCAGACACCCGGCCGTGATCCAGAACGGCGGGATCAGCAGCCTGCGGCGGCCGATCCGCTCCACGACCAGGCATCCCGCGGTGACACCGGCCACGGCGGTGAAGGAGTAGACGAGCAGCGCCGCCACCGCGTTGTCCCCCATGTGCAGAGCCTCGAAGACATCCGTCCAGAAGGTGCCGATGGCGAAGTACGGCAGCACGAGGGCGGCCCAGAAGACGCTGGCGAACACCGTGGAGCGGATGTGCTGTCGGCTGAAGAGCGCGCGGAACCCGTCCCGCCGCACTTCGTCGCGCTCGTCGAGTTCCGCGGCGACATCCACCTCGATGCCGTACTTCTCGATCAGCGCCTCCGCCTCGTCCCGGCGCCCCTGGCTCAGCAGCCAGCGCGCGGATTCCGGGATGCCACCGCGCAGGGTCACACACACCAGCGCGATCACCGCACTGCTCGCCAGGGACCAGCGCCAGCCGCCGTCGACGGAGGTGAACAACGCCCCCACGACCGTGGCCAGCGCGTACCCCAGGTACCAGCTGATCTCCAGGCTCGCCAGCAGCCGCCCGCGGCCACGCCGGCCCGCGTACTCCGACAGCAGCGGCGCGCCGATCGCGTACTCGCCGCCGATCGCCACCCCCATCACCATCCGGATGAGGAAGAGCTGTGTGCCGTCCGCGACGAAGAACTGGAGCACCGAGCCGACCAGGAAGATGAGCATGTCGATGAGGAACACCGGCCGGCGTCCGAACCGGTCGGCCAGCCGGCCGAAGAGCGGCCCTCCGACGAAGATGCCGATCAGTGGTGCGGCACCGACCAGCCCCTGTTCCACGGAGGTCAGATGGAGGTCGTCGGTGATCGCCCCCATCGCCAGGCCGATGCCGCCGATGATGTAGCCGTCGATGCCCTGGCCGATCTGGGTGGCCAGCTTCAGCTTGGTGTGCAGCCGCTTCCGTTCGCGTTCGGTGGCGGGTGCGCCCGGCGGTGTGCTGGGCTCGTTGTGCTCGGTCACAGGCGTCGTTGCCATGCGCGGGTCCTTACTGGGGGCGGGGAGAGGGGAAGCGGTGGCGGGGAGGGGAAGTCAGCCGGTCGGCCAGTCGAGGGCGATGTACTGCGTCTCCAGGAACGCCTCGATGCCCTCGCGGCCGCCCTCCCGGCCCAGACCCGACTGCTTGACGCCGCCGAAGGGCGCTGCCGGGTCGGAGAGCAGGCCACGGTTGAGGCCGACCATGCCGCTCTCCAGACGTTCGGAGATGCGCAGGGCCCGGGCCACGTCGCGCGAGTAGATGTACGAGGCGAGACCGTGCACCGTCGCGTTGGCGCGGGCCACCAGCTCGTCCTCGTCGGCGAAGGTGGCGAGGGGCGCGACCGGCCCGAAGACCTCCTCGTTCATGATCCGGGCGTCGTCGGGGACGTCCACCAGGACGGTCGCCGGGTGGTAGCAGCCGGGGCCCTCGGGCACGCCGCCCCGCGCGGCGACCTTCGCGCCACGCCCGACCGCGTCGTCGACCAGGGACCGGATGGACTCCACGGCGGTCCGGTTGATCATGGGGCCGAGGGTGACGCCCTCCTCCAGTCCCGCTCCGGCGCGTACCGCGGTCATGGCCGCCGCGAACTTCTCGGTGAACTCGGCGGCCACGGACTGATGGACGTAGAACCGGTTGGCGGCGATGCAGACCTCGCCACCGCCCCGCATCTTGGCGTCCATCGCACCGCGCACCGCGGCGTCGACGTCGGCGTCCTCGCAGACGATGAAGGGGGCGTTGCCGCCCAGTTCCATGGTCACGTTGACGACGTTCGCCGCCGCCTGCGCCAGGAGTTTCCGGCCGGTGGCGGTGGAGCCGGTGAAGGAGAACTTGCGGACCCGCTCGTCGCGGAGCCAGACCGAGACCACCTCGGGTGCGCGGTCGGTGGGCAGCACGTTCAGCAGCCCGTCGGGCAGGCCCGCCTCGCTCAGCAGGGCGGCGATCGCGAGGGCGGTGAGCGGGGTGTCGGGGGCCGGTTTGAGGAGCACCGGGCAGCCGGCGGCGAGCGCCGGGGCGATCTTCCGGGTGGCCATCGCGGCCGGGAAGTTCCACGGGGTGACGAAGGCGGTGACGCCCACCGGGTGCCTGCGTACGACGTGCCGGAAGCCGCCACCGGGTGCGTCGCCGAACGAGGAGCCGATCCGCACCGCCTCCTCGGCGAACCAGCGGAAGAACTCCGCCGCGTAACCGACCTCGGCCACCGCGTCCCGGTACGCCTTGCCGTTTTCCAGGACGATCAGGCGGGCGAGGGTGTCGGTGTGTTCGCGCATCAGGGCGAAGGCGGTGTGCAGCACCTCCGAGCGACGGCGCGGTGGCGTCGCCCGCCATCCGGCGGCGGCCTCCTGGGCCGCGTCGACCGCCGCCACGGCGTCGCCCGGACCCGCCGCGGACACCTCGCGGATCGGCTCCGCGGTGGCCGGGTCATGCACGGGAAACGTCCGTCCGTCCTCGGCCGCGCACCAGCGGCCGGCGATGAACACATCGCCTTCGGCGAACGGCGCCTTGACGAGGGTTTCTATGCCGGGGAGGTTCATGAGCTGCTCTTTTCTCCGTTCCGAACGAGGGCTGGTCCGGTTCGCGGTGAATTTACGAGCGCGTCATACGGCCGACAAGGCCACTTCTCGGATCGCAATGGTGGTTGCTGTCAGGGCAACTCACCGCACACGAAGGGGAGGGGACGGGCGGGGCGGCCACCCGGCCCGGACGTCCTCAGGTGAGCCGTGCCCGGGGGAACGGGGTGTGCCGCGGCTCCCAGCCCAGCAGCGCGGAGACGCGTGCGGCCGCCTTGGCGGTGGTGCGGCCCGCCTGGTCCAGGCGGTCGCCGAGCCGGGACTTGGGCGCCGAGATGTTGATCGCCGCCACGACCCGTCCCCGGAAGTCGCGCACGGGCGCCGAGACTCCGACCAGACCGGCCTCGAACTCCTCGCTGACCCTCGCGTACCCCTGGCGCGACGCCTGCTGGATCAGCGCCCACAGCTCGGGAATCGGCGGCGTCGAGGTGGTGCCGAAGCGGACGTACAGCTCATCGGGTGTGGCATCGGCCAGCAGCACACGCCCGGCCGAGGTCTGCCACGCGGGCACTCCGCGCCCCTCCCAGCCGTGGACGCGGAAGGAGTGTCCGGAGACCGAGAGCAGGGTGAGCACCTCGCGGTCGCTCAGGACACACAGATGGCTGGTCTCCTCCACGTCCGCCGACAGCGCGTGCATCACCGGCTCGGCCATGCGCACCAGCCGGTTCTGCGAGGTCCGCGCGACCAGCGAGAAGAGCCGCCAGCCCAGCCGGTACTCCAGGGTGTCCGGGTCCCGCTCCACGATCCCCGCCGCGGCCAGGGCCTTGAGGGCCCGCGAGACCTGCGTCTTCTCCCGGCCCACCAGCTGCGCCAGGCGCACCACGCCGAGTCCGCCGGCGTTCTGGGCCTCGTCGGAGGCGAGCGCCTCCAGCAGGTCGATGTCACGGCGCAGCCCGTGGCCGCGCGGGGCGGTGGTGTCTCCGGGGCCGGTGGAGTCGGGTCGGGGGCCCGCGCCGTGCGGATCGGCGGGGTCCTCGGGGCTGTCGGTGCCGCGAGGGGGCAGGTTGGTCACGCGCGCCATCCTAAGGGTGCGCCTCTGGGAACCCCCAGGTCAGCCGCCGGGTTGTCGGGAGAGCAACCGGCATTTCGATTCCAGCCGGTGCCTTGCGAGGGGGTGGCGGCGGTTCTAGATTCGCCGCATCGGACCGGATGAACTGCGGTGAATGCGAGGTTCATCCCGTCGGTCCGCCGATTCCCCGCTCCCGGAGATCCAGGAGATCCCATGCCATCGCCTTTTGCCCCGACCGCCCTGATCGGCGAGTCCTTCGTCGGGGAGGGTGCCAACGCCGCGCACACGAACGTCGTGATCGGACGCAAGGGCGGACCCGTCGAGACGGCCTGGGCCACGGCGCTGGCCACGCCCAGCGCCGGACACGTCCCGTTCCTGACGATCGTGCGGCCCTCCGTCCCGGTGAAGCCGCTGACGCTGTTCGTGACGAAGGCCGCCGCCGACGGTGAGCTGCACCAGCGCGCCACGTGGGGCTCCGCCCAGGCCGGTCTGGCGCAGGGCGTCACGGACGCGGTCCGGGACGGTCTGCTGCCCGCCGAGGAGGCCGACGACTTGCTGATCATCGCCGCGATCTGGGTGAACCCGGCGGTCGACGACCTGGATGTGTCCTTCCGCAACCAGCGCTCCGCCGCGTACGGCGCGGTGCGGGCCGCGGTGAACGCCACCCCGACCGTGGCCGATGTCCTCGCGACCGCCGAGGAAGGCCCGGCCAACCCGTTCTACGCCCCCACCTCCGAGGCGCTCGCCCGATGAAGATCACGGACATCACCCTGGACCGGCTGCGGCTGGAGCTGGACCCGCCGTTCCGGGCCGCCTGGGACCCCGAGCCGCGGCGCCACTTCGACGCCACGATCGTCCGCGTCCACACCGACGAGGGGATCACCGGCATCGGCTCCGGTGACCTGATGGACGGTTTCGACACCTACAAGCACCTCTTCGTCGGCGAGGACCCGCTCGACATCACCCGGCATGTCAAGGCCATCGAGACCGCGAACTTCCACGGCGCCCACTACTGGCCGCTGGAGGCGGCGCTGTGGGACATCATCGGCAAGGTCCACGGCCGCCCGGTGGCGGAGCTGTTCGGCAACGCGGCCAAGAAGCTGCCCGCCTACGCCTCCTGCGGTGAGCTCAAGTCGCCCGAGGAGCGCGTGGCCACCGCGCTGAAGGTCCGCGAGGCGGGCTTCCGCGCGATGAAGATCCGCATCGACCGCAACCGGGTGGACGAGGGGATCGCCGCGGTCCGCGCGGTGCGCGAGGAGCTGGGCGCGGACTTCGAGATCATGGTGGATCTGAACCAGTCGTGGCGCATGGCGGGCGACACCGCGGGCGCCACCGACCTCGCCCGGACCCGCAAGACCATCGCGCGGCTGGCCGAACTCGATGTGTTCTGGGTCGAGGAGCCGCTGCCCTACTGCGACGTGGCGGGCTTCAAGCGCCTGCGGGCCGAGAACCCGGGGGTGCGGATCGCCGCGGGCGAGATGCACCACTCCCCCACCGAGCTGCTGCGCTACCTCGAAGAGGACGCCCTCGACATCTACCAGATGGACGTGGTGCTCGCGATCGGCATGCACCGCGCCCGCACCCTGGCGGAACTGGCACAGCTCAAGCACCGCCACTTCACCCCGCACAGCTGGACCAACGGCATCGGTGTGCTCGCCAATCTGCACGTGGCGGCGGGAGTCGGCGGCGGCCCGTACTTCGAGTTCCCCTACGACCCGCCCGGGTGGACCCCCGAGCGCCGGGACTTCATGCTCGCCGACCCGGTGCGGGTGGGCGGCGACGGCGACCTCGAGGTGCCCGCGAGGCCGGGCCTCGGCATCGAGCTGGACGAAGACGCGATCGACCGGTGGAGGATCACATGACGCACGGCATCGACACCCTGCTCTCCCGCACGCACGACCAGTGGCTGGCCGCGGCCGACCAACTGACCTTCGAGACGAGGCCGTTCATCGACGGCCACTTCACCGACGCGCTCTCCGGCGACACCTTCACCAGCCACTCGCCGCGCGACGGCGCGGTGCTCGCCAAGGTGCAGGCGGCCGGCGCCGAGGACGTGGACCGTGCCGTACGCGCCGCGCGCGCCGCCTTCGAGGACGGACGCTGGCGTGACCTCCCGCCCAAGGAGCGCAAGCGCGTCCTGCTGCGCTGGGCCGACCTGATCCGGGGACACGCGGCGGAGCTGGCCCTCCTCGACACCCTGGAGATGGGCAAGCCCATCACCGAGTCCGTGCGGATCGACGTGGACAAGGCCGCCGAGACCATCGCCTGGTACGCCGAGGCCATCGACAAGACCTACGCCGAGGTGGCGCCGACCCCCGGGGACGCGCTCGCCCTGATCACCCGGGAGCCCCTGGGTGTCGTCGGCGCGGTCATCCCGTGGAACTACGCACTGCTCATCGCCAGTTGGAAGCTGGGCCCGGCCCTGGCCACCGGCAACAGCGTCGTGCTCAAGCCCGCCGAGCAGACGTCCCTGGCCGCCCTGCGGCTGGCCGCCCTCGCCACCGAGGCGGGGCTGCCGGACGGGGTGTTCAACGTCGTCCCCGGACGTGGCGAGGTCGCCGGACAGGCGCTGGGCCGCCACCCGGAGGTCGACAAGATCGCCTTCACCGGCTCGGTGGAGGTGGCCCGGCTCTTCCAGGTGTACGCGGGCGAGTCCAACGGCAAGCAGGTGGCCGTCGAGGCGGGTGGCAAGTCGCCCCAGCTCGTGCTGGCGGACGCCGATATCGAGGCCGCCGCGTCGGCCGTGGCATGGGGCATCTTCTACAACGCCGGGCAGACCTGCAACGCCGGTTCCCGCGTCGTGGTCCACGCCTCCGTCAAGGACCGGCTCCTGGACGCCGTGCGCCGCATCACCGAGGACACCTTCCGGATGGGCGACCCGCTCGACCCGGCCAGCGTCATGGGCCCCCTGGTCGACGAGAACCAGCTGGCCTCGGTCCTCGGCCATATCGAGCGTGGCGTGGCGGACGGGGCGACCGTGGTGTTCGGCGGTGGGCGCACCCTCACCGAGTCGGGCGGCAGCTATGTCGAACCGACCGTCCTGGACGGAGTGGTGAACACCTCCGCCGTCGCCCAGCGGGAGATCTTCGGCCCGGTCCTGGCCATCGTGTCCTACGACGGCGACGCCGACGAGGGGATCCGGCTGGCCAACGAGAGCGACTACGGGCTCGTCGCCTCCGTCTGGACCCGTGACGTGGCCGTCGCCCACCGCGCCGCCAAGCGGCTGCGGGCCGGGACGGTCTGGATCAACACCTTCGACGCCAGCGATGTCATCACCCCGTTCGGCGGCTTCAAGGCCACCGGCGCGGGCCGTGACAAGTCCCTGCACGCGCTGGACGCGTACACCGCGCTGAAGACCACCTGGGTCAACCTGGCCTGAACCGGGCCCGGTTCACGGCCACCCCCACCACGCCCGTCTCCCCTTACTTTCTCTTCTCACCACAGCGAGGACAACGATGAGGATCGCATTCATCGGCCTGGGCAACATGGGCCGCCACATGGCCCGCCACCTGATCCAGGCGGGTCACCAGGTCACCGTGCACGACATCCGCCCCGAGTCCGCCGCGGAGCATCTCGCGCTCGGCGCCGGATGGGCCGACACGCCCGCCGCGTGCGCGGACGGCGTGGAACTCCTGATCACCAGTCTGCCGACCCCGCGTGTCGTCGAGGACGTGCTGCTTCGCGGTGGCGCCGCCGCGGCCCTGGCGCCGGGGGCCCTGTGGATCGACATGTCGACCTCGACCCCGGCGGCCGCCGAGCGGATCGCCGCCGAGGTGCTGGACGCCCGGAAGGTGCGCCGGCTCGACGCGCCCGTCTGCGGGATGTCGCACGGCGCCGACTCCGGCACCCTGCAAATCTTCGTCGGCGGTGCCGAGGACGACTTCCGGGCCGCGCTGCCCGCGCTGGAGGCGATGGGCGACCCGCAGCGCATCCTGCACGTCGGCCCGCTCGGCGCCGGTTACACGGTCAAGCTGCTGCTCAACCTGCTGTGGTTCAGCAAGCTCGTGGCCACCTCGGAGGTGTTCGCGATGGGCGCCAAGGCGGGCGTCGACCTCGGTCTGCTGCGTGATTCCCTGCTCAAGAGCTCCGCCGCGTCCTACTTCCTGGAGCACGACTTCATCCGCATCCTCACCGACGGCGACTACGACGACTCCTTCGCCATGGTCCTCGCCTGCAAGGACCTCGGCCTCGCCATCGACCTCGGCCGCGACCTGGGCGTGCCCACCGAACTGTCGGCGGTGGTCGAGCAGATCTTCCGCCGCTCCAGGACCGAGCACGGCGATCTCGCGGGCGAGATGAGCCCCGTCCGCCTCTACGAGGCCCTCGCCGGGCAGGAGTTCCGGCTGGCCCTCCAGGCCACCGCGCCGGTGGACGCCACCGTCGTGGTCTGACGACGAGCGAACGCCACCCCGCCCCACGACGTCAGGAGCCGCACCCATGACCTCTTCCGGGCCCGGCGGACCCACACCGCTGAGCATCGACCCCACCTGCCGCATCGAATTCGGCCCCGGCCGCATCGGCCGGCTCCCCGCCCTGATCGCGGCAACCGGCCACGATCGCGCCTTCGTCGTCACCGACCGCGGCCTGCGCGCCGCGGGCGTCCTCGAGCCGGTCCTCAAGGCCCTCGAAGCCGCCGGGCTGGAGTACGCCGTCTACGACGAAGTGGCGCCCAACCCGTCCACCGCCAACGTCGACGCGGGTGCCGCACGGGCCCGTACGTTCGGCACCGCCGCCGTCGTCGCCCTCGGCGGTGGCTCGGTACTCGACGCGGCGAAGGGCATCGCCCTGCTGGTCGGCAACCCGAACGCCGCGGCCGCCGACGCCGACGACCTCTGGGAGGCGGGCGACGGGCTACCGCTCGTCGCGATCCCCACCACCTCCGGCACCGGCGCCGAGACCAACGGCTTCGGGGTCATCGAGTCCACCGCCGCCTGCCGCAAGGTGTACATCGGCCACCCTTCGGTGAAGCCGCGCGTCGCGCTGCTCGACCCGGAGCTCACCCTGGGCCTGCCCGCGCCCGCCACCGCCGCCACCGGTATCGACGCCCTCGTGCACGGCATCGAGTCGCTCGCCTCGCGTGGCGCGAACCCGGTCTCCACCGCCTATGCCACACAGGCCGTGGCCATGGTCAGCCGCGCCCTGCCCGCCGCGTACCGGAACGGCTCGGACCTCGACGCCCGCGCCGAACTGATGCTGGGAGCGCATCTCGCGGGCCAGGCACTCACCCTCTCCGGGCTCGGGCTCGTCCACGGCATCGGCCATGTGCTGACCGCGCACACCGGCACGCCGCACGGCATCGCCCTCGCCGCCGTTCTCGAGGAGGTGATGGAGTTCAACGCTCCCGCCGCACAGGGCGCCTATGAACAGGTGGCACGGGCCATGCGCCTCACCCCGCCCGCCGACGGGGACTGGGCACGGGCCGCCATCGACGGGGTGCGCGAGATCGCGGGCGCCGTCGAGGTGAAGCGCCCCCTGAGGACGCTCGGCGCCGACCGCGCCATGCTGCCCTCCATCGCCGCCGGGGCGGTGGCGGACGCGGTGACGAAGAACAATCCGCTGTCGCCTGATGAGACGCAGGTCCTGAACATCCTCACCACCACATACTGATCGCCACCGCGTACTGATCAGCGGCCCGTACTGACCGCGCGCGCCTGGATCGTGCCCCTGACGATCCGGGCGCAGGGTCGGCCGAGCGGGCGGTGTTCGTACTGCGCGAGGTCTTCGACCTGCCGTACGGAGAGATCGCCGAGGCCCTCGGGAAGTCCGCGGCCACTCCGGTGTCGTGGGTGTTCCGGGCGGTGAGAACCGCCGCCCGGAACACCCGTGACCACGCGGAGCGCGCTACCGGGTGTCCGGCGGATCTTCCCCCTCCCCGCCCCTTCCCGACACCTGACGCTATGCGGCTCCGCCGCGTGGCAGGGGCAGGGAGGGGAGCAGCCCGCCGCAGGCGGCAAGATCCGTCGGACACCACCTAGTGGTGCCAGGCGTGTCCACCCGTGTTGTGGATGAAGCGCTGCAACACCTTCATGGTCGTCAGGTACTCCTCGTCGGAGATGCCCGCGTGCCGCTCCGCCCACAGCTCGTCCTGGAGGGCCGCGGCCTTGTCGTACAGGGCCCGGCCCTCCTCCGTGATGCGCAGGCGTCCCTCGGCGTCCTCGGTGATCCAGCCCAGGGCGATGGCCCGGTCGATCTCCGCCTCCATGACCTCCGGACCGGCGTCGAGATAGTTGCGGAGGAGGCCGGACACCTCGCCGCGGGTCTTGACGGTTTCGGCGCGTGCGACCTGCGCGATGACCCACCACTGTGGCTGGGTGACGTCGATCCCGGCGAGAGCGGCCTGGATGCGGCTGACCACGGCCTTGTAGGCCGCCCAACTCCAGTATCCGATGGGCTGCTTGATCAGTTCGGCGTCGCTGTGGGAGTACTCCACGGCCGGTCCCTCCGTCATTGTGTGAACTCGATTGACGATGGGATCGACCGTAGAAGTTCAACCTGAGTTGAGGTCAAGGAGAGCGCCCGGGGTGGCGGCCGGTCAGCGGTCGGCCGTCAGCAGACGGACGCGGCCCGTGCCGGGGAGGGCCGGGTCGAACGCCGGAGGGACGGGCCGGGCGTGGCGCTCCGCCAGGTCGGTGAGGGCTTCTTCGGCGGCACTCCAGCCGTGGCCCGCGAGCCAGGTGGCGGGAGGCTGCGTCATCTCGTTCTTCCACAGGGAGGACAGCATGCCCATGATGCCCTCCGGTGAGGCGGACGCCGCCTCCTGGGCCTGGCCGGTGTTCACCATCTCCCGGGTGACATGCTCAACCCCGAGATGGCTGCCCGGCGCGGACAGCGCGGTGATCCGGTCGAGCAGATGGTCCGCATCGCGCTCGGGCAGGTAGACGAGTATCCCCTCGACCAGCCAGGCCGTCGGCACGTCCTCGCGGAAGCCCTGCTTCGCCAGCAGCGAGGGCCAGTCCTCGCGCAGGTCGGCCGCGATCACCTCGCGCTCACAGCGCGGCTTCTCGCCCTGGAGGACGTGTTCCTTGAAGTCGAGCACATCGGGCCGGTCCAGTTCGAAGAGGCGTGTCCCGTCCGGCCAGTGCAGACGGAAGGCACGGGTGTCCAGGCCCGCCGCGAGCAGGACCGCCTGGCGGCAGCCCGCCGCGCACGCCTGCATGAAGTAGTCGTCGAAGTACCGGGTGCGCAGGGCGAAGTAGTCGCCCATGGCCTCGGTGAACAGCTTTCCCTGCCCCTCGGTCCAGACCGCCTGCTGCTCGGGGCCCGCCGCGTCGACGAAACGCGTGGCCAGGGTGTCCTCGAACAGCCGGTCCGGGCGCCGGCTCTCGTCCGCGCGGGTGATGCCCACGAACAGCGCGGTGCTGCTGACTCCCGCCAGGCGCTCGTGTCCGTCGGTCACGTGGTCCTCCGCTTCATGTGGTGGTCTCTCATGTCGTCTCTCCCGTTCATGAGCGTGTCGTCCCAGGGAGAACGCGCTCACGCGCGTGTCGCGCCCGCTCCTGTGGCGAAGCGCCCGCGGTACGCCTCGCGGTCGAAGCGGACGCCGCCGCGCCAGATCGCCTCGATCGCCCGGGTGCGGGTGATGTCCTCGGTGGGGTCGCCTTCTACGAGGACGAGGTCCGCGCGCCGACCCGGCGCGATCACCCCGCGGTCGTAGAGGCCGAAGTGCGTGGCGGGCGCCGAGGTCGCCGCCGTGAGCGCCTCCGCCGGAGTCAGTCCGGCCTCCACGAGGAGGGCCAGCTCGGTGTGGAGACTGGCGCCGTGGACGACCGGGCAGGCGCGGTCGGGCCGGTAGTTGGTGTCGGTTCCCGCCAGCACGGGCACTCCAGCCCGGTGCAGCCGGGCCACGCTCGCCAGGGCGTGGGTGAAGTGGTGCTCGGGGGACTCCTTCTCCACGCAGAGGCCCTCACGGCCTTCCGCGATCGCGGTACGGGCGTGATCCGGGAGGTAGGCGACGATGCGCGGATCGGCCGCCAGCGACCGTCCGGTACGGGGCCGGGAGGAGGTCTCCGGGGCGGATGCCTCCAGCATGGCCAGGGTGGGGATGACGACCCGCCTCTCGTCCGCGGTCCGGCTGATGAACGCGTCGGCCAGAGCGGCTTCCAGCGGAAGGTGCGTCAGCATGTCCACACCGCTGGCCAGGGCCAGTCGCGCGGACCACCCGGCGGACACATGAGCCACGGTGAGCAGGCCACGGCGGTGCGCGGCGTCGGCGAGCGCCGTCACGGTCGCCCGGTCCAGGGCGGGCAGCGACATCCCGTGGTTCGCCCCATCGTCCACGATGATCTTGATGAAGTGCGCGCCCTCCGCCTGTCGCGCGGCCACGAACGCGTCGGCCTCATCGGGCCCGGCCACCGTCGGCAGCAGCGGCATGGCGTGGCCGGGATGCCCTCCGGGCGCGCTTGCCACCAGCCCCGAGCTGCGCATATCGGCGAGGTCGGCACGCTCGCCCGCCGCCGTGCACAGGGCCTGGGTGAGCTCCGGCGGGCCCATGAACATGTCCAGCTCGGTCGTCACACCGAAGGCCAGCGCCAGTTCGAGATTGCTCTCGGCGCCGAACACATGCGTATGCGCGTCGATCAGACCCGGCAGCAGCGTCAGGCCCGTGCCGTCGATCACATCGGCCGACGCCGATGCCCCCGGTGCCGCGGTGGGCTCCGTCAGGACGCGTGTGATGACCCCGTCGGCGAACTCCACCGCCCCGGGCCCCAGCATCGCCGTCCCGTCGAAGATCCGCACCTTGTCGATGATCACCGGCCGCACCTCTCTCACCGTCCGATCGCGATCGCTGTGGAGCCGTAGAAACACAGCAGGTTGAAGAAGAGCACAAAGCCCATCGCCGGGAGCATCAGCCCGGATGGCTTTCTGCGTACGAGGAAGCGCCAGGCGCCGAGCGCGGGGAAGACGATGCTCAGCGCCGGCAGCAGGCCCCGCGTCCCGAACAGCAGGAGCCCCAGTGCCACCGCGCCCACGGCGAGAGCGAGACACACGGCGGCGCTGCCGCGCGGGCCGAACACCTCCGAGTACAGCCGTGCCTCCGGGTCCCGCCGCCACTCGGTCTTCCGCGCGAACTCGAACTGGAGGAAGGCGCAGGCGAACATGGCCATCAGCGGGACGGCCCGCCCGTCACCGTCGATCGCGTCGCTGGTCAGCAGCGAGACATAGAGGTAGCCGGAGAGCAGCAGCTGCACCGGGTAGCTGACGAGGAGATTGGCGATGAGGGCCTCGCCGATCCGCGGCGACCAGCGCTCCAGCGCGACCAGGAACAGCGTGTATCCGAGGGCGAGCAGGATCAGCACCACCGAGAGGGCCGAGACGACTGCGTTGAGCACGACGACGACCACCGTGATCAGCGCCATGGCGCCGCGCAGCTCCGCCGCCGTGATGGCGCCGGTCACCAGCGGCCGGTCCGGGTTGTGCCGGCGGTCGTACTCCAGGTCCTTCTGCTCATCGACCATGCGGGCGAACAGCAGGGCCAGCACCACGCTCACCGCGCGCACCACGGTCGCCCCGGAGGGTGTCCAGTGCGAGGAGGGCCCGGAGAGTGCCTCGGCCGAGCCTTCCAGGGTCAGGGTCCACAGCACGCCGTAGGTGACGTAGATCTGCGGGCGGAACATCCGCAGTACGAATCGGCCCAGCCGGGCCGGCACGCGGGAGGCGGTCAGGACATCGCTCAACGCCGCCACCGTCTCCCGGGCATGGGACGGTCGAGCGTGCCGGGGGCGGCGGTCATATCGGCCGCGCTTCCGTGGGCGCCGTGGTGAGGCGCAGCTCGCCGTCGGAGATGGTGTGCCCGGCCTGCCGCATGACGCAGCGCAGAACGGCGCTCGTCCCGTCGTCCTCCACCCGGACGCTCTCGCAGGTGATCGGCAGATCCAGTTCGCCGAAGCCGGTGAAGCGCGCCTTCAGCCCGGTGAGGACGGCCGACGCCGACGGCAGCGCCCCGGTCTCCACGGCGGTGGCGAGGCTCAGCTGCCGGAACGCCTCGAGGGTCAGCATGCCGGGGACATGGTCCAGGGGGTGGTCGAACAGCACGGGGTGGCTGGTGTCCACGAGCAGCCGCGCGGTCCCCGTCTCGGCGCCGTCGGGGGCGAGTTGGAGCTGAAGCGGGGAGATGACCACGTTCGCCGCGTCCCTGCGGTCGACCAGGGCCTCCCCGATCCGCTCCCCCGGCTCACAGGCCGTGAACGTGGCCTGGACGGGCAGCCCCAGCGTGGCACGCACCTCCTCGCGCGTCGCTTGCCACCGGGCGGGCGTCAGCCAGGACATGGAGCCCTCCAGCGTCGCCACCACGCGCTCACCGATCAGCGCGGTGTAGGACAGCCGCGCCCCCTTCAGCCCCTCGCGGCCACGGAAGCGGCGCACGATCCGGCAGCGCAGCACCACCTCGGTGGGTACGTCGCCCACCGCGAGCGCGGTGATGTCCGCGTCGCGCAGGGCGATGTCCCGCAGGATGAACTTCGTGCCGAACGGGTTCTCGAACAGATCGTGGCCCAGCATGAGGAGCGACTGCCGGACGGCCTCCACCAGGACCATCGGGTCGTAGACGTGGCGGCAGCCCGCCGTGTCCCGGTAGAAGGCGTGTGAGCGGGGTATCTGCACCCCGATGTCGAGGGTGTCCTCGTCCCGGGCGAGCACACCGGTCAGGAACACCTCGGCCAGGCTCAGCCGATGGACGAGCTCACGCGGCACCGTCTGGCTGAATTCCACCGTGTCCATGCTTCCCCCTCCGTGTCACCGAACCGCCGACCGCGCCAGGTGGTGCTGCCAGTCGGACACGCTGACTCCACCGAGTACGGGCGCCAGCCCCTTGCGCTTCATGGGCAGGACATGGGAGCCGACGATCACCGTGTCCCAGGCGTCGAGCGGCAGCCCGGCCCGCCAGACGGCCTCGATCAGGCGCCGGTGGCCCTCCTGGTTCCGGGCCGCGAGCCGGGCGGCGCGCAGCTCGTCCCGGACGGCGCCGGGGGCCAGCGATTCCTCCGCCTCCGCCACGGCCCGCTTGAGCCGTTCCGCGGCCGGTTCGAAGGAGAGATCCCGCTCGGGCACCTCGGCGTGCAACCGCTCGCCGAGCTCACGCGCTCGGGCCGACTGGTCCTCGCCCGCCAGCGCGGAGGCGTAGACCCGCCGGCGGAGCGCCGCACCGAAGTAGATGCCCAGCTCCCGTGCCACGTCGGCGGGTTCGTCGGGGGTGTGGACGAGGTTCAGGAGATAGCTGTAGCGGCCGGTCGCGTAGCGGAGCTGGCCGGGGACCCGGGCCCGCGGGTCGGTGGGGCCCTTCCGCTCGGTCAGGACCACCGAGGCGGGCGCGCTCGGCGGAGCCTCGGCCCCGTCGGCGTCCTGGCGCACCACGAGCACCACCGAATCGCAGGTGTCGGTGAACAGATCGGCGAGACGGCGGCGCTCCGGGGTGGCCAGGTTCCACTGGAAGTACCACAGCGACCGCACGGTGTTGGGGGTGAGCCGGGTGCGTTCCGCGGCCACGATCCGGAAGCCCTCCCGGGCCAGCCAGTCGACGGCCGTCGGCAACTGCCTGCTGACCACGGCGTCGGGCTTGAGCAGCAGCGCGGCGTGCCGATGGAGGAAGCCGTCGACGTCGGCGGTGAGGGTGGCGAGCTGTTCGACGCTCTCCAGGAAGTAGGTGTCCGAGCCGAAGAGGACGCGCTTGCGCGGATCGCAGCTGAGGGCCGGGGATATGTCGTCGCCGAAGGGCCGGCCGTTCGTGGTGTCGTCGGTCATCGGCCGGCTCCGTTCACATCGCTCGCGGCCGGGCTGGTCCCGCTCGCCGTGGAGGTCCCGTCCGGGCCCGTCATGTTCAGCCGGGCGAGCACCTCGGTGGCGTCGGCCGTCGGTGCGCCCAGGTAGCCCGTCTCCAGGCAGTGGTCGATCAGCGCGCGCAGGAAGTCCTGTCCGTCCGCCGGTGGCCTGCGGGCGGCCAGGTCCGCCGTGTGGGAGTCGTCGAACCGCATCCGGCGCCGGAAGTAGCTCTCGTAGAGCGTCATGACACGCTCGTAGTACGCCCGCTCCCGGCGGGGCAGCCGCTGGGCGTCGAAGCTGGTCGGCGGGACGAACCGCGGCACGTGGAACGGCGGGTACTCGGCCATCACATCGGAGAAGTCCCGCAGCGTCAGCGGTGCGCCCACCGCGTGGAAGGTCCGGCCCGCCGCCTCCTCGAAACGGTGGGTGACCTCGGTGATGATGTCCGCCACATAGTCCACGGGCACCAGGTCCAGGCGCGCCTCGTACTGGCCGGGGATGGAGCGGACCTTGCCCTCGGTGGCCAGCTTGAGCACGACATAGATGTTCTTGTAGTCGCGCACCACGCCGGTGCGCTCGTCGCCGACGACGATGCTGGGGCGGACGATCGCGGCCCGCACCCCGTCGGCCTGGGCCTTGTGCACCAGGGTCTCGGCCCGGAACTTGCTCTCCTCGTAGGCGTTGGCGAGGCGCTGGCCCTCGTCCAGCTCCGTCTCGCGGATCAGCCCGTCGCGCTCACCGCACACATAGGCGGTTCCCACGTGCACGAGCGGCACCCCACCGGCGCGGGCCAGCTCCAGGACGTGGGCGGTGCCGTCGACGTTGACCGCCTGGTAGACCTCGTCGGGAAGGCCGAAGTCGGTGATCGCGGCGCAGTGCACGATCCGGTCGAGGCCGTCCGCGACCAGCGCCTGGTACGCGGCCTCGGGCAGGCCGAGCCGGGGCTTGGTCACATCGCCCGGCAGGCGGGTGACGGCGTCCGGCTCCAGCGGGGTGCCGTCGTTGCGTATGACCGCCGGCTGGTTGTGGACCAGGGCGGTGACCTGGTGCCCGGCCGCCACCAGCCGGGCGGTGACCTCCGCGCCGACCAGCCCGGCCACGCCGGTCACCAGAATCCTCAAGCGCTCCGTCATCGGCCCGCCTCCGCCCGCCGTGCCCCGGTCTCTTGTCGTACCTCTGTCACCAGGCGGACGATGTCGCCGAGTGTGGTGACCGTGGCGGTCCTCTCCTGAGCGAGCTCCCCCAGCCCGAAGCCCTCCTCCAGCGCCAGCGTCAACTCGATGAGCCGGAGCGAGTCATAGGCCAGATCGGCGAAGAGCTCGGTGTCGTCGGTCAGGGTGGCGTCCCCCGCGGGCGCCATCGCGCCGACGATCGCGTACACCTTGCTCCGCGTCTCGTCCTCGTTCAGCGCTGGTGTGCCGGTGCTTGACGTCAACGTTCCTCCCTCAGCGTCAGGTGGTGGCGAGATGCGGCTGCGCGCCACCGCTGGACAGCAGATCGCTCGCCTCGTCGATGGGCAGGTCCGCGTCGAGGTGGGCGCCGAGGCGCAGCCAGTCGTAGCCGATCTCCAGGGTCTGCCGCCATCCGTCCGAGGAGTCGAAGGAGGACGGGAAGCTGTGCGCGCCGATCGTGTGCCGGACCAGGACGACGAAGTCGTCCAGCGCGGTGAGCGCCGCGCCGCCCTGGGCCGTGGACGCGATCGGGAGCGTCGCCAGGTGCCGGGCCTTGGCCCGGATCTCGTCGGTGTCCACCCCCGCCGGGAGGAGGGACAGCCTGCGGACGACCTCGGAGTCCGCAGGCAGCGGGTTGACTCCGTAGGCGCTGAGCACCCCGCGCAGCGCGGCCCGCAGTATCCTCCGGGCGCTGAGTTCGGCGACGCTCCACTGCTCGCGGTCCAGGGCGCCGGTGAGGTCCTCGCGGGCGTTCTCCACCAGCACGTTGGACCACACCAGGGTCATCGCGGCGGCGCTGAACCGGCGGGCGGGCATGGGCACGAGATCGATACCCTCCGCACCGCCGACCGCCGCCCCGCCCACGGTGACGATGGGCCGGGCGATGCTCGGTGGCGGTGTGACGGGGCCGGACGGGGCGGCCAGTGGCATGGCGGGGACGATCGGTCCTTCGCCCTTCCACGCCACCTTCACCAGGCCGAACCGGAGGAACTGGGCGATCTGCGGGCCCGCCTGCGGTGCTCCTGACGCGTCCGCCACGGCCACTACGCTCCCCAGGGGCCGGCCGAAGACGACCGAACGCCAGGCCCGTGCCGCGCGGTCGCCGAGGACGAACACGTCCTGCTTGTCGCGTACGACATGCACCCGGTCGCCGGTCTGCCAGGTGGTCACCCCGGCGGCCCTGGCCACGGTGATCCGCTCGGGGTCGGGTTCGGCGCCCGCCACCCCCAGATCGGCCGTGAGCCGGACGCCCGCGGTGATGTACTCGGCGGTGCCGAGGCCCGACGCCTCCGGCGAGGCGAGCGTCCGGTACCGGTCGCACAGCGGCTGGTCACCGATGCGGTCCAGCTGCATGGGCAGCCACTTCGGCTCCAGATAGGTCTCTCCCCGCCCCGCCGCCCAGGACTTCACCGCCTGGATCAGTCCGGCCTCGGTCCATGCCGCGGCCTCTTCCTCCTGGCCGAGCTCCCGCAGGGCGAGCGCGTAGCGGATCGACTGGCGTGCGTGGTGTGCCCACCACTCCCGCATCGTGTCCTGGAAGTCATCGAGGGACATCAGCCCCTTGACCTTCGCCACCAGGTCCGGATTGCGCAGCGGGAAGCTGCGCAGCAGGCGCTGACAGCGGTTCAGCAGATCCTCCGGGACGGCGCCCACGTGGTCGCGCGTGTCGGCCGTGACCGCGGAGAACTGCTCGGCGAGCTGCCGCACGGAGCGGGTCCTGACCTCGACCCGCCGCCCGTCCAGGAACAGGAGCGAGGGCATGGTGGGCAGGTCGGCGTCGCTGTCGGAGATGAGCAGGAAGTCGATGTCGGACGAGGAATTGCCGAAGCCCTCGGCGATCGAACCCTCGAGGACCACGGCGCAGTCGGCGACGGAGTGGATCTGCGGAATGGTCTTGTCGAGCAGGTTCTGAAGATAGTCCTCGCTGAGGATCACACGGGCCTCCCGGTCGTGACATGGGCCGTCTCCAGGACGCGCGCGTCTTTGAGGCGGCCCGCTCGCAGCTCTTCCCACATGTGGCGACGTCGCGGCTTGCCGCTGGACGTCTTTCTGATCAGCCCGCTGCGGCCGGTGACGACGGTGATGGCGACGTCGTCGCCGAGCGCGGCGCGCAGGACGAGCGTGGCGTCCTCCACCCACGCGCCCTCGGCCTTCTCCGCGAACAGCGTCACCGAGGTGCCGCCGGTGCCCTCGACGCCGACGACCGCGCACTTCTCGCGGGCGATCCCGGTCGCGGAGACCACCTTCGCCTCCAGGTCCTCCATGTAGACGCTGCGTCCGCGCGCCTTGAGGCTGTCGCCCATCCGGCCGAGCACGAACAGCTCGCCGCGGTGGAAGAATCCGGCGTCCCCGGTCCTGATGCCGCCGTCGACGAACCGCGTGGAGCCGGTGCGCCCGGCGTGGTAGCCGCTCGTCACCGAGGGGCCCGTCACCTCGATCTCGCCGAGGTGGCCGTCCGGCAGGGGCCGTCCCTCGCCGTCGACCACCGTGGCGCCCACCCCGTCGCCCGGGCCGCCGCAGCCGATCAGCCGGCCGTCCTCGCCGTGGTCCGGGGGCGTCTTCGCCGAGCTCGCGAACTCGCCCTCGTCCTCGATGGTGACGGGGCCTGCGAAGCGCAGCGTGCCGGTGTCCACGCGCACGGTCGGCGCGGGAGCGTCGGAGGTACGGACGGTCACCGCGAGCGTCGCCTCGGCGAGCCCGTACGACGGAAGGTAGACGGAGGGGGAGAACCCGGCGGGTGCGGCGAGCCTGGCGAAGTGCTCCAGCGCGCGGGGGTTGATGGGTTCGGCGCCGACGATGGCATTGCGCCACGCGGACAGGTCCAGGTCCGCGAGCCGGTCGCCAAGCCGCCGGGCCGCGTACTCGAACGCGAAGGGCGGGGCGGCGGTGTGCGCGGCGACGGCGAAACACCGCAGCCAGCGGGCCGGATCGCGGATGAACTGCTCGGGGCGCAGGAGCCACAGATCGTCCTGGACGCTCACGGGGGTGAGCAGACAGCCGATGAGCCCCATGTCGTGGTGGAGTGGCAGCCAGGAGGCCCCGGCGTCGCCCGCGCGCCAGCCGAGTGCGCTCCGGATCAGCACGAGGTTGGCCTCCAGGTTCGCCCAGGTGACCCGGACTCCGCGGGGCCGGCTGCTGGAGCCCGAGGTGAACTGGAGGAGGGCGAGTTCGCCGGGTTCACGGGGCTGGATCTCATCGCCGTCATCGCGCCAGATCCACGGCTCGCGGTCGGAGCCCGCTGCGGCCAGTACCCGGGCGGCCAGGGGGGCGAGGCCCTCGGCGGTGATGGTGGCGGCGGCCTCGGTCTGCCGCAGGATCCCGGCCGTGTGCTCCACGTACTCGACCTCGGCGGCGAACGCCGGCGGGGGGACGAGACACACCGTGGCGCCCGCGGCCCAGACTCCGAAGAGCGACGACAGACACGGGAAACCGGTGGGCAGGAGGACGCACACCACATCGCCGGGGCGTACCCCTTGTGCCGCCAGCGATCCGGCCACCCGCCGTGCGGAGGCGGCGAGTACGGGGTATCCGTGGAACTCCCAGCCGCCTCGGTCGTCGGCGAGGTGGATGCCCCGGCCGTGGAGGTCTCCGGCCGCCCGAGGGGGGTCCGCCAGCCAGGAGAGCAGTGCGCTACTCACTCTTCGCCACCTTCGCCTTCCCGGCCTCGGCCCCGCTGTCCGGTCCGGCCCCGGTGGCGGATTCGGCCGGGGTGTCGTCGTCCAGGAACGTGATCGCCCCCGTGCCGCCGTCCACCCTCAGCCGCATACCGGTCTCCATCTCCGTGACCGCGCCCTTGACCTGGACGACGGTCGGAATGCCGAGCTCACGGGCGACGATCGCCACATGCGTCAGCGGGCTGCCCCGCTCGATGATGAGCGCCGAGGCGGACGGCAGCGCGGCGACCCAGCCCGGATCCGTGCGGTAGGTCACCAGGACTCCGCCGTCCACATCCACCGGGGTGTCCGTGACGACGGCGCGGGCCTCCACCACACCGGGGCAGGACGGGGTGCCGCGCAGCTCCCGGACGCCGGTGCGCGCCACGCCGCCCTTCACAAAGCCGGCCCGCTCCAGATTGCCCCGCCAGTAGGCGGCCCCACGGGTGGTGAACCGGGACGGCGCGGACAGCTGCTCGTCCTCGGCCTGCTGACGCTTGCGCAGCTCCACGAGGGCGCGCAGATCGGTGTGCGCCGTCGTGCCCTCGTACGCGCCCCGCAGCTCCTCCAGGCGCAGGAAGAAGACATCGTTCCAGTGGTCGATCGCCCGCATCCTGGCGAGATCGCGGCCCATGGCGCGCAGCATCCGCTTCGCCGAGCCGAAGGCGCGGGTACGGCAGAATCTCAGCCGCTCCCGGTTGTACAGGGAGGTCTGTGCCTTGCGGCGGACGACGTTGTAGAGCATCCGGCGCGGCCCGCGCAGATGCTCGTCCAGAAAGGCGTCGGCCTTCTCGCCGGAATGGGCGTCCACCTCGGGCAGCGCGGCCCGCACCATGGCGAACAGGGTCGACGGATCCTCCCGCAGATCGGGCACTTCGAGCTTGAGTTCGTCGAGGCTGCGGTAGCCGTACGCGGCGACGTACTCGTCCACCGAGGCGAGGAACGCGGTGTGGCCGCCGTCGCGCAGCGCCTGATAGGTGTCCGCGGCCGGGGTCTCCTGGAGGAGACGGCTCAGTTCGGCGTCGTCACGGACGGTGGCGGCGAGGGCCGAGAGCGCACGGGCGGGTTCGATGGACTCCACCCGGGAGCCGGGGCTGGCGGCGCTCCAGGTGAGCCACTCGGGGGCGTCGGGCAGCCAGCTTCTGTTCAGCAGGGCGAGTGCGCCGATGGACCAGAGAATCGTCGCGTCCAGGGTCTGCATCGGACCCCACTTCTCCAGCAGGTCCTTCTCCAGGGAGCGGAATCGCCGGTAGACGTCCTGGCCCTCCATCGCGTCGTAGTCGACGTTGTCGAACTCCTCGTACGCCTTGTAGAAGCAGGCCATGAAACGTTCGACAGAACGGTTCATGGTGAGGAAGCGGCATACGAAAGCGGCCACCGTCCGCGCGCGGGACAGCCGACCGCGCAAGGAAGAGGAGAAGGTGTACGGGTAGAGGGTCTCGGCCATTTCGTCGTCGAGTGGCTCCTCGACGCCGATCGCGACCTCCAGTACTTTCCTGTTGAGTTTGTACAGTGGCGCGATCCGCACCATCCGGTACCAGTGGAGCAGGTTGTAGTACACCCGGCCATGGAAATAGCCGAGCATATGCGGAGCCCATTCCTCGATCTCGCGCAGTGCGGCGGGCGGGACCCGGAGACCTCGGGCGTAATATTCGTAGACCCTGCCGTAGACATTGGCCGCGAAGCTGTAGGTCAGCGGTGAAACGATTCCGGAAAAGCTCTCGATGATGTTGGCGTTGTCCCAGATCCGGAGTTCGCCTTCGCTCGGCCCTAACTCATCCCCCGATGGCTGAATCGCATCCGGCAGCGCGGTGATCGGGCGGGCCTGTAAAATCCACAGGGCGTCGTCCGCGAGCGCCCACTCGATGTCCTGCGGAGTGTCGAAGACCGCCGCGATGCGCGCCCCGGCCTCGTGCAGCCGCGCCATGTCCTTCGGCTCCAGCGACAGCCTCTCCCGGTCGGCCCGCTCCACTTCGGCGACCAGATATCCGGAACCCGCCGGATCCAGGTGATAGCGCTCCTGCTTGTCGCCGAGCACGGTGTCGTCCACCGCGCCCGTGGCGCCGTCGAGGACGACGGTGTCGGCGTCCACCGCGCCCGAGACCAGGCCCTCGCCCAGTCCGTACACCGAACTGATCACATACTGCCGCCGGTTGCCGGTCACCGGGTTGGCGGTGAACATGACGCCGCTGCGCTCGGCGTCCACCATGTCCTGCACCACGACGGCGATACCCGCGTCGCGCAGCGGCAGCCCGTGGCGCAGCCGGTAGTGCAGCGACCGCTCGGAGAACGCCGAGGCCCAGCACTTCTTGACGTGCGCTATCACTTCGGGGAGCCCGGACACGTTGAGGAAGGTGGCGAACTGTCCGGCGAAGGAGAGCTCCGCGCCGTCCTCCTCGACACCGGAAGAGCGCACCGCGACCCGGGGGCGCCCCACATGCGCATACGCTTCTTCGACGACCGACGCGGCGTCGTCGCTCAACTCCCCCGACTCGATGATTTCGGCCAGCTGCCGGGAGATTCGGTTCACATTGTCCGGGGTGACCTCGGCGAGCAGATCCTCGATGCGTCCCGCCTTGTCGAGCGCGGCGATGAATTCCTGGAACACATCGAGCCCGACGACTGCCCACCGGGGGACGGCGAGCCCGTTCCTGGAGAGCTCATGGAGATTCTTCCCCTTCCCGCCCGCCAGCTTCGCGGCCTCACCTGGGAGGCTGTCGTCGACTATGGCTCGCATCGGTTTCCTCGGCCTCCGGGCACACATCACGAAACACACCCCGCTTGATCACGAGGAAGTTTCACCGTACCCCACGGGTCTGGCGATGGCGATCCCCCCTCTTTTACAAGGCCACTTCATGACGCCCTGACGCTATGACGCCCTGACACTTTGGCTGGTTGCTACGCTTTCCCCTAGCGATTGCCGACCAGCCACCCCTGGCGCTCGGCGTTCGCCGGAGGTAGAAGTGGCTGGTAGCGCTAGGACCATTGCCATTGCTCCCGCCCCGTTTCCTGCCCCCCACGCCCTTTGTTCTCCCCGGCCGGTGGCGAATCCCTGGTGGGTCGCACAGTGGCCACTAGTGGCCACTGCCCCGTGGACGCCGGAGAACTGAGTGAACGCTGGACAACTGGAGAAAACCGATGTCCCTCCTTCCTCCCGGCTCCCGGCAGCCCGCCCTTCTGCAGACCATGCGCATGCGCGACCCGGTCCACTACTTCGCGTCACTCCGGCGGCGCTACGGTCCGGTGTTCCGTATGAAGCTGATCGGCTTCCCGCCCCAGGTGGTGGTGTCCACCGCGGAACTCGCCGCGCAGATCTACAGCACGGACGGCGACGGCAACCGGGCCGGGGCGCTGCGCGCGGGATACGTGCCGTGGCTCGGCGACTATTCGCTGTTCACGAACGACGGCGAGCCGTGGTGGCGGCACCGCAAGCTGCTCAGCCCGGCCCTGCACGGCCGGTCCATCGCGAGCTACCCGGACCTCATCGCCGAGATCGCCGCGCAGGACATCCGGACATGGCCGCTCGGCAGGCCGTTCGCGCTCCAGGAGCATATGCAGGCCATCACGCTGGAGATCACCCTGCGGCTGGTCTTCGGGATCCGCGACGTCACGCAGCTGGCCCGGCTGCGGGCGTTGCTCCTCACCCTGTCCAAGGCCAGTGGCTCCCCGCTGCTGTTCCTGATGCCCGCACGGCTGCGGGCGTGGGCGGAGAAGTCACCGCTGGCGATGCGCGTACCGGTCCTGCCGACGACCCGCACCATGAAGGCCAGCGCGGCGGTGGACGAGATCCTCTTCGCCGAGATCGCCCGGCGCAGGGACGAGGAGGACGGCGGCGCCACCGATGTGCTGGGGCGGCTGCTGAAGGCGCGGGACGACCAGGGCCGCTCGATGAGCGACCAGGAGATCCGCGATGAGCTGCTCACCCTGCTGGAGGCCGGGCTCGAGACCACGGCGACCGGCCTCTCCTGGGCCTTCGAACGGCTGATGCGCTCCCCGGAGATACTGCGGCGGCTTCAGGAGGAGTTGGAGCGGGGCGAGGACGACAGCTACCTCGAAGCGGTCGTCAAGGAGGTGCTGCGGCTGCGCCCGGTGATCACCGGCTCGGGACGGCTGCTGGACAAGCCGCTGCGGCTGGACGGATACGAGATTCCGGCCGGATGGGTGGCCATCCCCATGTTCTCGCTCATCCACCAGGACAGCGAGGCGTATCCGGACCCCGAGGAGTTCCGGCCGGAGCGGTTCCTCGGCGAGAGCGCCCAGGCGGCACAGAAGTCGTTCCTGCCGTTCGGCGGCGGCCGACGCTACTGTGTCGGCGCGCAACTCGCCATGATGGAGATGAAGGTGATCATTCGGGAGGTGCTGCGGAGGGTGGAACTGACCGCCGCCGACCCCGCGCCGGAGGCCCAGCGCATGTGGCACGTCACCCTGGTCCCGGGAAAGCACGCCGTCGCCGTGGCCCGCGAACAGCCCCTGAACCGTGCGCCGTTGAGCGAAGCGCCGAGGTGCCCGGTGCGTCCGGCCCCATCCGAATAGGTCATCACTCACGCGGGGCGGCGGCGAGTTGGTCGCCGAGGGGACTTCGCCGGTACAGCACCTGCCGTCCATTGCGCGCCCGGGTGACCAGACCGGTGGCGTACAGGACGCGAAGGTGCTGGGACACGGCGCTCGGAGTCACCCTCAGGCGGCGGGCGAGCTCAACGGTGGGCAGAGGCTCCTCGAGGAGGCCGAGGAGCCTCGCCCGGGGCGCGCCGATGAGCGACACGAGCGCGGACGCGTCATGGGCGGGCTCCGAGGCCCACAGCGTCGCCACGCCACGGCTGGGGTAGACCAGCGACGGAGGTTCCTCCGGGCTCACCGGGGGCGCGGGCTTGTGCGCGAAGACGGAGGGCAGGAGGAGCAGTCCTCGGCCGGATGCCACGACGCGGTGCCGGCTGATCATCTTGGCGATGTGCAGCACCCCGTTGTGCCAGCGCAGATGGGGATGCATATCGGCGAAGAGCAACCGGGCTCCCCCCATGGCCAGTTGGCGTGAGCGGTAGGTCATGTCCGCCTCCACGACGAGCCGCATCCGCGGCCACATCGGCTCGACGGCGATCTCCCAGTACTGGCGCAGGAGGGCGCAGATGGTGTCGCGGAGTCCGGCGACGGACGCGTCGTCGGCAGTGGCGGCGGCGCGCAGCGCCGGGGGCAGCGGGTCCGGCGCGTGTGTGGCCAGCAGATCGCGGCGTACCAGGTCGGTGGGGGTCTGACGGACGACGGCGAGTTCGTCCTCGAAGGCCGGGGCGAAGGTCGCGGGCCGTGGAGTCAGGAAGTCCGGCAGGGTACGTCGCCGTGCCACCAAGGACATCAGCAGGTCGGTGTCCAGGGCGCCGAGTCCGCCCAGCACGGCTCTGCGCCACGGCAGATGCACGGCGGACAGGCTCGGATCGTGCAGCACCCGCAGGCTGAAGACCGTCTCGTTCAAGGGCGATACGGCGAACCGCGTGTCCGCCAGGTCCTCGACATCGAGCACAAAGCTGATCATTAAGCCATACGCTACATCGATTGGCAGCGGAGCTCCGGTGCCATGGACTTCGGCCCATGACACATCCCACGACACCTCCCGTGAGACGCCCCCTGCGTGTGCGGGCCCCGCGTGTGCGGGCCCTGAGTGTGCGGGCCCTGAGTGTGCGGACCACGGCCGGATGAGCCGCCGCATGGTCCTGCTCCTCGCCATCACCTGCGCGGTGGCGGTGGGCAACATCTACTTCCCGCAGGCCATCGGCCCGCTGGTGGCCGACGGGCTGCACGTGTCCGCCGGCTCGGCCGCCATGGTGGTGACCGCCACCCAGGTCGGCTACACGGCCGGAATCGTCCTGCTGGTGCCGCTCGGCGACCGGATTCCGCACCGTACGTTCCTCGTCGTCCTGCTCGGACTCACCGGCCTGGCGCTGCTCGCCGCGGGTTGCGCACCGGCCCTGCCGCCCCTCGTCGCCGCCAGCGCTCTCGTCGGCCTGACCACCGTGGCGGCGCAGATCGTCGGCCCGCTGGCGGCCGGTCTCGTGGCCGCCGACCGCCGCGGAGCGGTGATCGGCACCTTGTTGAGCGGGTCGACCGGCGGCATGCTGCTGGCCCGCACCTTCAGCGGCTCCCTCGGCGAGTGGCTGGGCTGGCGGGCCCCGTATCTCGTGGCCGCGGTCCTGGCCCTGCTGCTCGCCACCGTCCTGGCGTTCGCGGTACCCGCCACGACCCCGGCCTCGCGACAGTCCTACCCCGCGCTCCTGGCCGAACCGCTGCGCCTGCTGCGCACCGAGCCGGAGCTGCGCCGCTCCTGCTGGTACCAGGCGACCGTCTTCGCCGGATTCTCGGCCGTCTGGACCTGCCTGGCACTCCTCCTCACCGGTCCCGCCTACGGGCTCGGCGCCCAGGCGGTCGGCGCGCTCGCCCTGGTCGGCGGGGCGACCATGCTGTGCACCCCGCTCGCCGGGCGCATGGTGGACCGCCGAGGGCCCGATCCGGTGAACCTCGTCTGCCTGCTCGGGGTGCTCCTCTCGGCCGCGATCCTCGCCCTGGGGGCCCTGGGCGGGACGCCGGGCCTGGCCGCCCTGACGATCGGCACGCTGCTGCTGGACGTGGCGATGCAGTCCGGCATGGTGGCCAACCAGGCCCGCGTCTACGCCCTGCGCCCGGACGCCCGCGCCAGGCTCAACACCGCCTATATGACCTGCGCCTATCTGGGCGGCAGCGCGGGTTCCTGGCTCGGGGTGCGCGCCTGGGGCCGGACCGGCTGGTGGGGTGTGTGCGCACTCGTCGCGCTCCTCACCGTCCTCGCCCTGGTCCGCCACCCGCCGGCCCTGCGCCGGCCTCGGCGGTGGCTGTCGGTTCCGGCTCAGGCGCCATGCCGTGACACGGCCCCTACGCCCCCGGACCCTCCCCTCGCAGCGCGGTGAGGAGCTCCTTCGTGGTGAGGATGGCATGGGCGAAGGTGGGGCCGTTCAGCTCGTGCGCGGAGTGCATCATCTCGGGCTTGAAAGCGGCCGTGGCGTCGCGGACCAGTGTGACGTGGTAGCCCAGCTCCATGGCGAACCGGCCGGTGGACTCGATGCAGGTGTTCGCCAGCAGCCCGATGAGGATCACATGGGTGATGCCGTGCTGCTTGAGTTGCATATTCAGGTCGGTGTTGGCGAATCCGCTGTGCGCCCAGTGCTCTCGGACCACCACCTCCCCCGGCCCCGGCCGGAAGCTGGGCCTGCTGGGCACCCTGCTGCTGTGTGCGGGCCAGGCCGCCGGGGCCCGCGGCGGCGCGGAGCGTACCTCCATGGCCGCCACGGTGCTCGGCGTGGGGCTGGGCCTCGTCGCGGCCACGACCTACGCTCCTGGGCGGCCCACCGGCTGATCACCCAGGGGGTCACCTCGCGCACGGCGATGGGCGCGGTCTTCGGCGTGGGCGGGCTGCTCCTGGTGCCCGTCCTCCTGGTCACCGGTGCCCCGCTCCTCGACTCCGGGTCCCATGTGGCGGTCGGGGCGTACATGGCGCTGGTGCCCATGTTCACCGGCTACGTCCTGTTCGGCTGGGGGCTGGCGCATGTGCCCGCCAGCAC
Source organism: Streptomyces asiaticus (assembly GCF_018138715.1). Lineage (NCBI taxonomy): Bacteria > Bacillati > Actinomycetota > Actinomycetes > Kitasatosporales > Streptomycetaceae > Streptomyces > Streptomyces asiaticus. Next base: position 423,849 of record NZ_JAGSHX010000001.1, on the reverse strand, counting down.
GGCGACCCGCTCTCCCTGCTGGAACCGGCCGTCGCGGCCGTCCTCGCCGTGCTGGTCATCGGCGAACGCCTCCCCGCCGTCGGCTGGGGCGGTATCGCACTCGTCCTCGCCTGCCTGGCCGTCCTCACCGCCCCGGTGGGCGTCTCGGGGCGGCGCCGAGAGTGGCGGGAGGGCGTGCCGCCGCCGCGGCGCGCAGCGGTGGAGCACCCCGTCGCCCAGGCGGACCCGGCGCCGTAGCGGAGTCCGGCTGCCGCGGGCCGCCCGCGTGCGGTGATGTCATTCGGCCCGCCGCGGGCCGGAGAACCTCTCCGCGAGCTCGCGGTGCTCGTCGGCGGCCAGCTTGGCCTGGGCCGTGCTGATGGTCGATCCGGCCATCCCGCCCAGACGTTCGACCTCGTCCGCGAAGCGCAGATGCTCCTGCCGCGCATGCTCACGGCAGGCGAGGCAGGTGACGTTCTCCGGGCGCGGCGAGGTCATCGCGTACGGGGCCCGCAGCCCGCATCCGGTATCGACGAGGCTCGGCACGTCACCGACCAGGCCGAACGTGGCTGCCATCATCTCGCGGACGGCGGCCACGCCACGGACGACCTTCGACTCGACATGGATGTGCGGATCGTCCCCGCCCAACGTGTCCTCCCTCGCCACGGAGTGCGGGACGAGTCTCCCACGGGCCCGTTCCCGCCGACGGGGTTCAGGTCGCCGTCGCGGACGCCGCCGCGCGGCCCGCCGTGCGGCCCGAGAAGAGGCAGCCGCCGAGGAAGGTGCCCTCCAGGGAGCGGTAGCCGTGTACTCCTCCCCCGCCGAAGCCCGCCACCTCGCCCGCCGCGTACAGGCCGCTGATCGGCCGGCCGGAGGCGTCCAGGACGCGGCCGGAGAGATCGGTCTGGAGGCCGCCGAGGGTCTTGCGGGTGAGGATGTTGAGGCGCACGGCGATCAGCGGCCCGGCGGCCGAGTCCAGGATCCGGTGCGCGGAGGCGGTGCGGCTGAGGGCGTCCCCGGGGTAGGCGAGCGCGTTGCGGATGCCCATGACCTGGACGTCCTTGGTGTACGGATTCTCGATCTCGCGGTCGCGGGCCTCGATCTGCCGCTTGAGGTCCGCCAGGTCGATCAGGTTGTCACCGGTCAACTTGTTCATGCCCGCGACCAGTTGGGGCAGGGAGGTGGCGACCACGAAGTCCTCGCCCTTGTCCCGGAACCGCTGGATCGGCTCGGGGGTCTGCCAGATGCGGGAGAGGAGTTGCAGGATGTCCTTGTTGGTCAGGTCCGGGTTCTGCTCCGAGCCCGAGAGCGCGAACTCCTTGGCCATGATCTTCTGGGTGGTGATGAACCACGAGTAGTCATGACCGGTGGCGGTGATCGATCCGAGGGTGTGCAGGGTGTCGTAGCCCGGGATGTCGGGGCTGGAGAAGCGCCTGCCCTCCGCGTCGAACCACATCGACGACGGGCCCGGCAGGATACGGATGCCATGGCCCGGCCAGATCGGGGCGTAGTTCCTGAGGCCCTCGGTGTAGTGCCACATCCGGTCGGGGTTGACGATCCGTCCGCCCGCCTTCTCGGTGATCGCCAGCATGCGGCCGTCCACATACGCGGGGACGCCGGTGACCATGAACTTCGGCGGTGAGCCGAGCCGGTCGGGCCAGTTCCGGCGTACGAGGTCGTGGTTGGCGCCGATACCGCCGGAGGTGACGATCACCACCGGGGCGCTGAGCTCGAAGTCGCCCACCACGGTGCGCGAGGTCTGCTTGCCGCGGGCGGCGTCGCTCGGTTCCAGGATCGAGCCCCTCACCCCGGTGACGGCGCCATCGGTGACGATCAGCTCGTCCACCCGGTGCCGGAACGTGAACGTCACCCGGCCGTCCTTCGCGGCGGCCCGCACCTTCTTCTCGAACGGCTCGACCACGGCCGGACCGGTGCCCCAGGTGACGTGGAAACGCGGCACCGAGTTGCCGTGGCCGTCCGCGAGACCGCCGCCGCGTTCGGCCCAGCCGACGATCGGGAACCATTGCACACCGAGCCCGTGCAGCCAGGACCGCTTCTCCCCGGAGGCGAAATCCACGTACGCCTCGGCCCACTTGTGGGCCCAGTAGTCCTGGCCGCCGGGGTCGCTGACACCGCGGTCGAAGCCGGCCGTGCCGAGCCAGTCCTGCCAGGCCAGTTCGGGGGAGTCCTTGATCCCCATCAGCCGCTGCTCCTCGGAGTCCACGAAGAACAGGCCGCCGAAGGACCAGAACGCCTGGCCGCCGAGGTTGCTCTCGGGCTCCTGGTCGAGGAGGAGCACCTTGCGTCCCGCGGCCGTCAGCTCCGCCGTGGCCACCAGCCCGGCGAGCCCGTGGCCGACCACGATGGCGTCCGCGTCCGAGGACGGGCCGGAGGCGGCGAAGGCCGGAACCGCCGTCTGGGCGAGCGCGGCGCCGGCGAGCACACCACCCGCCGCCGTCAGGGCGCGACGGCGGCTGATCCCGCCGATCCCGGCGGGCGACGCGGAATTCTCTGTGGAGTTCTCCATGAGCTGCCTTCCGGAAGGGGGTTCGGAGGGTGCGGGAGATACGGAGGGGGGTGCCGCGACGGAATCGTGTTACCGGCCGGCAAGGTGTTACCGACGGTAGCCCACAGGGTGAGAGGCCGCCAGAGTTCTGCTCGTACGAGCAACTCCCTTGCCCCCAGGCGACTTCGGGTGCTCAGCTACCGCCCGGTGACGGCTCGGCCGAGGCACTCCCCCGCGGCGAGAACGCGTACAGATCGAGGATGTCGGGCAGCGGTGCCACCCCGGGGCCACCCGCCCGGACCCAGGCCACGATGTCCTCCGTCGCGTCCGGGTCGTTGACCAGGCCGAGCCACACCGGCCTGCCCCCGGCGGCCCGTCCGGCGGCCGACGGCTGTACCACGATCACATTGGCCTGGTCGCAGACGTCCAGACACTCGGAGACGCGTACGGGCGCCTCCTCACCGAGCCGCGTGATCTGCGCGGCATGGTCGACGCCGGTCACCTTGGGACTGCCGCAGCAGCAGTCCCGGCACACGGTCACCCGGCACGGCAGCGGGTCGGTCGGCCTCACGGGCACGCCGCATCACCCCTCCTCCGGGGAAGTCCGCCCCGGTGTCGATCGAGGAGGCGACCGCGTGAGTCTCCTGGCTCTCGGGTCGATGCTCGTCCCGGCCTTCCCACCCGCATACGTGGGCAGTGGCCTGTTCGGGATCCGCTCGCCGATCACAGTGGCGGTACCGCGTCGGATTCACACCGGCTTCCTCGTTCCGCCGTCGCCCTTGTCGCCCGGCATCATCGCATCCCGGACAGCGCCACACCACGCGGCCCCAGCCCCGGCGGGGCGACGGGCGGCCCGGCGTCAGTTCCGGCGGACCGGCGCCCCCGCCAGGATCTCACCCAGGCCCTGGCGGGTGGCCGCCAGCACCACGCGGTCCTGGGGCCGCAGGGCATAGCCGGGGTGCAGGTCCCACACCAGGGCGGGCGCCTGCTGGACGACACCGTCGTAAGGGGGCGCAGCCCCGAGGTCGCGTTGCCGGTCCGCGGGCTCGGCCGCGTCCAGCGCGATGACCCGCCAGGCGCCCGGTACGAACGCCTCGGCGACGGTACGCCCCTCCAGTCGCGGATGCCCGGCGACATGCAGGGCGGCGAAGAGCAGCACCCTGCGCTCGACCGGTATGGCACCGAGGACCTGACGTCCCATCATGGCCCCGGCGAACGCCGGAGCCGCCAGGCTGGAGACGCTGCGGCTGCGGGTGAGGGCCCGCGGATGGGCCGCACGCAGCGTGCGGTAGACGGCGTTGGCGAAGCGGTCGTCATACAGGCGCAGAGCCACCCGCAGCCGGGGCTTGACCGAGCGGGCGTACAGCGTCGCCTCCAGGTTGGTGGTGTCGACGCTGGTCAGTGCGAGCAGGGCGTGGGCCCGCTGGATTTTGGCGGCCTCCAGGACGCCTTCCTGGGTGACATCGCCGAGGACCGTCGGCACCCCGAGCCTGCGGGCCAGCGGGATGCCGCGCGCCCCGGGGTCCTCCTCCACGCACACCACGGGGATGTCCATCTCCCGGAGCCTGGCCAGGACCCGGGTGCCGACCTTGCCGAGTCCGAGCAGCACGACATGGCCGGACAGGCCGCGTGGAGGGCGGCGCAGCGCGGACGCGGTGCGGAAGGTGCCCAGCGCTTCCAGCGCGGCGGCCACCAGAACGGGCAGCAGGAGCAGTCCGGTCAGCCCGGACAGCAGTTGGAGGACCTTGCGTCCGGTCGGCTCGTCGAGCGCCGGATCGTCGATCGCCAGCACGTCCAGCACCGTGAGGTAGGCCGCGTGGAGCAGTCCGGCTCCGGTGAGCTGCCAGGAGGTGATGGTGAGGACGAGCACGGCGATGGCCATTCCGGCGACGGACCAGCGCAGCCGGCGGGAGAAGAGTGAGGCGAGCGGCAGTCTGCGACTGCCGAGCCGCTGTGGCGGCAGCGGCGCGCCGAGGGCGGAGACGGCCTCGAGCACCACCGTGTCGCGTCCGGTGGCGGCGGCGACCTCCTCGTCTCCGGGCAGCAGCCTGGGCCCTTCGTCCCCGCTGCTGTCGGAGCCCTCGCTGCCGCCCGGGTCGCTGGTGGTGGACGAGAGCAGGGCGAGGGTGCACAGCCCCGGGCGGGCGACCTCGTCCGTGCCGGGCGGGGTGCGCTCGGCCGCGCGCAGCAGCAGCCCGTCGGCCTGGAGCACTTTGCTGGTGCCCGCCACGGCGGTGGCCGCGAGTGCGGGGGCCGCGGTGTCGGCGTCCGACAGTACGGTGGTGGTGGCGTCCAGCTCCGCCGGGTCCATGCCGGGATCGGCGACCCGCGCCGCCTCGTCGAGGAGTTCCTCCAGGTGCTGGCCCAGTTTGCGGTTGTAGAGCCGGATCACCAGCCGCAGCCGGGGGTTGAGGCGGCGGGCCCGCAGCGCGGCGTGGATGTTGGTCTCGTCGTCGTCATGGACCAGGGCGAGCGCCGTCGCCTGATCCGCGCCCGCCTCGGTCAGCACGTCCTCGTCCAGTGCCGGCGCCTCCATGACCCGCACTCCCCCGTCCGGGGCGGGGTCGTCCTCGGTCTGCCGGGGCAGCGGGACCCGTCCGACGGCCGCGCTGAACCTGCCGAAGAGCGCGGAGGTACGGCCTCCCGGCCGCCATCCCGCCATCCGCTGCCCGGCGGGGTCCGCCAGGGGAGCGCCGCCGGGAATGACCACGGTCACCTGTGCCCGGTAGACGTCGTGGAGTTCGGCGGCGAGGCGGTGGGCGAGCGCGTCGTCGCCGCAGACGACCATGTGGACCGGCCCCGAGGGGGACGGCGGGGCGGATGCGGAGGCGGAGAACACGACGGCGAAGCGTACCCGCTCTGCCGTCAAAGGGAGTTGGCCGTCTCACCGCCGAGGGCCGCGTGCCGCGGCCGCTCACTCCCTCGGGGCGCCGCACCGCGCACAGCGAGTGAACTCGGCGGTGTCCTGGATCGCACCGCAGTCCGCGCACACCATCTCCAGCCAGCAGGCGGGATCCCCACCCTCGGGTTCGGCGGGCGCCGGGGCCGCCGTCTCCCGGTCCGGATCGCCGGGCCGAGCCGTGCCGCTCATCGTGTGCGCCTCCTCGTCCGGACCGTGCGCGGGCCCGTCAACCGACCCTCTGCCCCTGGCGTCGTCTCCGGAAGCAGCCCAGCCATAGATCCGATCTCTTATGCGCCAGCAACCCTTGTCGGCGCGTAATACCGCTCAACCCCTCCCCAGTTATCGGATGACTCGGTAACGTATCCGCCTCGGGAGGCAACGATGCCGAGATCTTATCGACGCTCCGCAGTGGCATTTCTGCTCTGCGGCGTCCTGGCCATGACGCTCTTCATCACCGGGCCCGCACAGGCGAGGGATTCCGCCTGGACCGTGCGCGGCCCCTCGCCCCACTCCGGTCCCCTCGCCCAGCTGCGGCTCGACGGTGCCTCGGGAGCGCTGACGCTCCAGGTGTCCCGGGGCGGACGGACGGTGGTCGAGCCCTCGCCCGTGGGCATCGTCACCGAGCGGGCGGATCTGTCGCACGGGCTGCGCTATCTGGGACGCCACGACCGCACCGTCGTGGAGCGCTACCGGTCGACGGCCGGCAAGCAGCGCTCGCGCACCGCGCGGATGACCGAGACCCGCTTCCGGTTCCGGGGCGGCGGGAACGCCCGGCTGGACCTCGTGGTGCGGGTCTCGGACGACGGGGTCGCCTATCGCTACGACCTGCCCTCCGGCAGCGGCGATGTCCTCGGCGAGACCTCGGCCTTCACCCTGCCCCCGGACGCGGCCGCGTGGCTGGGCGACTACCGCAAGGACAACGAGAACCTGTTCAAGGAGTACACCGCGGCGACCGCGCCCACCGGTGAGTACATGGCGCAGGCCCTCTTCGAGACGGGCGGTGGCTACGCCCTGATCGCGGAGTCGGATCTGACCGGCCGCTACTCCGCCGCCCGGCTGATCCACCAGCAGGGACTGCCCACGTACCGCATCGGCCTGTGGGACGAGCGGGTCGAGTCCGACGGGCCGCTCAGCACCCCCTGGCGCGCCCTGATCGTGGGCGATCTGCCGACCGTCACCCAGTCCACCTTCACCGACGATCTGGCACCGGCGTCACGGGTCGCCGACACCTCGTGGATCCGGCCCGGCCCCGCCCTGTGGACCTGGCTCGCGGGCGGCAAGCCGGCCGGGCAGAGCCTGTCGATGCAGCAGGGGTACGTGGACTACGCGGCCCAGCGCGGATGGCCGTATGTGGTGGTGGACGCGGGCTGGTACTTCGACCCCGACCAGTGGGACGTCACCGATCCCGACTGGCAGCGGAACAGCTGGATCCCGCAGCTCGTGGACTACGCCCGCGAGCGGCAGGTGGGCATCCAGGTCTGGATCCACCACCGTGACCTCGACACCGCCGAGGAGCGCGAGCAGTGGCTGCCCACGCTGGAGCGGTGGGGGGTGAAGGGCGTGAAGATCGACTTCATGGACTCCGAGTCCCAGGAGACACTGCGCTGGTACGACGAGATCCTCAAGGACACCGCGGCCCACCATCTGCTCGTCAACTTCCATGGCTCGACGATCCCCAAGGGCATTCAGCGCACCTGGCCGCAGGTGATGTCGATGGAGGGCGTGAACGGCGAGGAGAAGCGGACCAACACCCCGCAGCACCTGGCGACGCTGCCCTACACCCGCAATGTCATCGGCTCCATGGACTTCACCCCCGGGGCCTTCCACCGGCCCCAGCGCCCCAACGCGGCCTCGGACGCGGGCGAGGTCGGCCTGTCGGTGCTCTATGAGTCCGGGATCCAGAACCTGGCGGGCACCCCGGAGTCGTACGACGCCCGTCCGCTCGCCCGCCGGTTCCTGGAGCAGATCCCGGCCACCTGGGACCGCACCCGGCTGCTGGCGGGGCGGCCGGGTGAGAGCGCGGTGCTCGCCCGCTCCAGCGGCTCGCGGTGGTTCATCGGCGGGACGTTCACCGGCCCCGCGCACACCGCCGAGGTGCCGCTGCGGCTGGAGCCGGGCCGCTGGCTGGTCGATCTGGTCCTGGACGGACCGGACGGCCTGGTCCGCAAGCCCACGGTGGTGCGCGGCGGGCAGACCCTGTCCGTGCCGGTCGCGGCGGACGGCGGGTTCGCCGCCATCGCCTGCCGCTGGCGACCCGGCCTGTCGACCTGCGACCGCACCTGACCGTCCGCTACGACCCGCACTGACCACCTGTCACGCGGGCACCTGTCACGCGGACACCCGTCACGCGGACACCCCGTCCAGGACGCCCGTCCAGATGCCGATCGCCGGAAGGCAGACGCCGGCCGCGAAGACCCATGCGGCGGCGACGGCACGGGCGTAGGGGGCGGGGTGGCCGCCGGACCACCCCTGGGAGAGGGCCAGCAGCCGGTCGGCCTTCTGCCGTGTCGGGTTCTTCTTCTGCTGGGCGGTGAGGAAGGCGGACAGCCGGTCCGCCGACTCCGCGTCCGTGACGGCCTCGGCGTCCGCCCGCATCTCCATCAGCGTGACCAGGACCCGGCGGGCGCGGCTGTTGGCGTAGAGGCCGCAGGTCAGGGTGAGGACGAAGACGGCTATCGACGTGACAGTCTGCGCCGTGCTTTCCACGGGGGTGATGGCGAGGGCCGTCATCCCGTCGAAGAACACGGCGGCCTTCCCCGCCGCCGGCGCATGACCCGGATAGCGCCGTCGCATCGGATCACCGTGGCGAAGATGCGAGATCTCGTGCCGGAGCAGGACCGCACCGGCCGGGCTTCTGAGCAGGGTGCGCCAGCTGCGCGGGATGGCGACATGGACCGTGGGCCTGCGGACGTTCAGGGTGAGCGCGTGGTACAGGAAGGTGCCCGCGACCGCCCAGAGCGCGGCGACCAGGATGACCGCGGGCACCAGGAGACGATCCCCGTCGAACGGCAGGGAGATCCGGTCCTGAAGTACGGCGAAGACCAGTCCGCCCGCGGCGCCGACCGCCCGGACGGACTTGCGGCGCTGTAGTCTCGTCCCCCAGTCCTCCATCCGGCCGAGCCACCCGGGGACGGCTGGGGGACGTGGACCACCTTCAGGTCGGCCACCGGGGACCAGCCCATTTCGCGTATGCCGTCGTCAACTCCCGTGCCCGGCACGGCGCGGGGGCCTGCGCGTGCGGGTCCAGTCCACCAGCTGCCGGGCCGTCCAGGTGGTGATGACGCGCTCCGCCGGCACCCCGCATTCCACGGCCCGGGCGCATCCATTGCGCTGCCAGTCGAGCTGGCCGGGCGCGTGGGCGTCGGTGTCGATGGAGAAGAACGTCCCCGCCCGCACGGCCTCCCGCAGTAGTCTGCGCGGTGGATCCAGCCGCTCCGGACGGCAGTTGATCTCCACGGCGGTGCCCGCCTCCGCGCAGGCACCGAAGACCTCCTCATGGTCGAAGGACGACTCGGGGCGCTTGCCGCCGAGCAGCCGTCCGGTGCAGTGGCCCAGCACATCGACCAGCGGATCGCTGACGGCGGTGACCATCCGGCGGGTCATGGGGCGGGCGTCCATCCGCAGCTTGGAGTGGACCGAGGCCACCACCACGTCCAACTCGTCCAGCAGCTCCGGCTCCTGGTCCAGGGAGCCGTCGGGGAGGATGTCGACCTCGATCCCGGTGAGCAGCTGGAACGGGGCGAGCTTCGCGCGCAGCTCCGCCACCACGTCCAGCTGGGCGCGCAGCCGGTCCGCCGAGAGGCCGCGGGCCACCGTCAGCCGCGGGGAATGGTCGGTGAGCACCGCCCACTTGTGCCCCAGCCGCGCCGCCGTGCGGGCCATCAGCTCGATCGGGGAACCGCCGTCGGACCAGTCCGAGTGCATATGGCAGTCCCCGCGCAGCGCGGCGCACAGTTTCGCCGCGTCCTCGTCGGGCTCGCGCCCGGCCTCGGCGGCCCCGGCCTCCAGCTTCGCCAGATACCCGGGCACCTCGCCCTTCAGAGCCTCCTGGACCACCTGCGAGGTCTTGGGGCCGAGCCCCTTGAGCGAGCGGAGGGTGCCGTTCGCGGCACGCCGCTCCACCTCCTGGGGGTCCAGGTCGGCGAGCACCGACTGGGCCGTGCGGAAGGCACGCACCCGGTAGGTCGGTGCCTGGGCGCGCTCCAGGAGAAACGCGATCCGGTCCAGTGCCTCCAGGGGGTCCATCGGGCGCTCCTCGCTGTGGGTGGGCCGTGGGTGGCGTGGCGTGCGAGGCGCCGTGGCCTGGCCGCGCGTCCGTGCCTCAGGCGCGGCGGTTCGGGCGGCGGCCGGGGGGCTGACGGGGTTCGGGGCGTGCCGTCAGCTCGTCGATGTCGCAGGTCTTGGGTGTCTTCTCGGAGACGGTGATGGGCCGGCCGTAGTGCCGGATCTCCAGCGGGGCGCCCTCGGCCAGGGAGTAGGTGACAGAGCGGTTGGTGATCTCCACGCGCAGCCTCCGGCCCAGCACCTGCATGGTGAAGGCGAGCCGGGCCAGCTTCTCGGGCAGCTTGGGCGAGAACTCCAGCCTGCCGTCGAGGTGCCGCATCCCGCCGAACCCGGCGACCAGGGCGATCCAGGTGCCGGCGAGCGAGGCGATGTGCAGACCGTCGCGGGTGTTGTGCTCCAGGTCCTTGAGGTCCATCAGGGCCGCCTCGCCGAGGTAGTCGTAGGCGAGCCGCAGATGGCCGACCTCGGCGGCCATGACGGCCTGGGCACACGCGGAAAGCGAGGAGTCCCGGACCGTCAGCCGCTCGTAGTAGTCGAAGTTGCGTGCTTTCTGCTCCTCCGTGAAGCACTCGCCGCGCAGATACATCGCCAGTACCAGGTCGGCCTGTTTGACCACCTGTTTGCGGTACAGGTCGAAGTACGGGAAGTGGAGCATCAGGGGGTACTGGTCGGGGCGGGTGCCCTGGAAGTCCCACTCCTGGTGGCCGGTGAAGTCCGCGGACTGCTCATGGACGCCCAGGGTCTTGTTGTACGGGACGGACATGGACTCGGCGGCGTCCCGCCAGGCGGCGGCCTCCTCGTCGTCGACGCCCAGTTCGGCGCCCTTCTCCGGGTGGCGTTCGACGATGTCCGCGGCAGCCCGCAGATTCGACTGGGCCATGAGGTTGGTGTACACGTTGTCGTCCGCGACGGCGCTGTACTCGTCCGGGCCGGTCACCCCGTCGATGTGGAAGCGGCCGTGGTGGTCGTGGTGGCCGAGGGAGCGCCACAGCCGGGCGGTCTCCACCAGCAGTTCCACGGCGCTCTCGCGCTCGAACTCGTCGTCGCCGGTGGCGGCCACATAGCGCACCACCGCGTCCGCCACATCCGCGTTGACGTGGAAGGCCGCGGTGCCGGCCGGCCAGTAGGCGGAGCATTCGGAGCCGTCGATGGTCCGCCAGGGGAAGGCGGCGCCCTCGTGGCCGAGCTGCTGGGCCCGGTCCCGGGCGGCGGGCAGGATGGACTGCCGCCAGCGCAGCGCCTCGGCCACGGACTCGGGGAAGGTGTAGGTGAGCAGGGGCAGGACGAAGGTGTCGGTGTCCCAGAACGAGTGGCCGTCGTAGCCGGAGCCGGTGAGACCCTTGGCGGGGATGGCCCGTTCCTCGGCGCGGGCGCCGGCCTGGAGGACGTGGAAGAGGGCGAACCGCACGGCCTGCTGGATCTCGGCGTCGCCCTCGACCTCGACGTCGGCGCGGGACCAGAAGTCCTCCAGCCAGGCGCGCTGCTGGTCCACCAGGCCGTTCCAGCCGGTGCTGGCGGCCCCGGCCAGCGCGGCCTCGACCTGGTCCCGTACGGCGGGCAGCGAGCGGGCGCCGGACCAGCCGTAGGCCACCAGCTTCTCCAGCCGCAGCACCTGGCCCGGCTCCAGCACCGAGGTGACGGTCAGCCGGGCGACGTCGTCGGTGCTCTCGCTGGAGTGGCGGGTGGGCGGCGGCCCGGTGATCAGGTGGTCGGCGGCGGTCGCGACCCGCAGACAGCTGGCGTCGGTGCAGTGGATCAGCCGGAGCCGCTTGTCGGCGGCGGCGTTCTCCTCGGGCTTGAGCGGGGACTCCAGGGCCTCGGCCACCCGGGGGTCGCCGCCGCGCTCGGGGAGCTGTTCGTTGGCGACCAGTTCGGACTGGACGACGACGCGGATCTGGGCGTCGACGGCCTCCACCTCGTAGGCGACGGCGGCGATGGCCCGCTGGGTGAGGGAGACCAGCCGGGTGGAGCGGACCCGCACGCTGATGCCGGAGGGGGAGGTCCATTCGCAGGTGCGGTGGAGCAGTCCGCCGCGCAGGTCGAGCACCCGCTCATGGGAGCGCAGCCGTCCGTAGCGCAGATCGAAGGGCTCGTCGTCCACCAGCAGCCGGATGATCTTGCCGTTGGTGACGTTGATCATGGTCTGGCCGGCCTCGGGGTAGCCGTATCCGGCCTCGGCGTAGGGCAGGGGACGCCGTTCGTACACCCCGTTGAGGTAGGAGCCGGGGAGGCCGTGGGGCTCCCCCTCGTCGAGGTTGGCGCGCCAGCCCACATGGCCGTTGGAGAGCGCGAAGACCGATTCGCTCTGGGGCAGCAGATCGAGCCGGAGATCGGTCTCCCGCAGCGCCCAGGGGTCGACGGCGTACGAGGAATCGGTGATCACGAGTGGTCCTCCAGCAGCTCGGCGAGATCCTTGACCACGATGTCGGCGCCATGTGCGCGCAGCGCGTCGGCCTGGCCCACTCGGTCCACGCCGACGACATAGCCGAAGTGCCCGGAGCGCCCGGCCTCCATGCCCGCCAGGGCGTCCTCGAAGACGGCGGCCGCCTCGGGCCCGACGGCCAGCTCCCGTCCGGCCTCCAGGAAGGTGTCGGGGTGCGGCTTGCCGGGGAGCTTGCGCTCGGCGGCGACCACACCGTCGATCCGCACCTCGAAGAGGTGCTCGATACCGGCGGCGATCAGCACATCGCGGCAGTTGGCGCTGGAGGAGACGACCGCGGTCCGCAGTCCCTCGGCGCGCACGGCCTCCACGAAGCGCACCGACCCCGGGTACGCCTCCACTCCCTCCTTCCGGATCTTCTCCAGGACGAGGATGTTCTTGCGGTTGCCCAGGCCGTGCACGGTGTCCCGGTCGGGCGGGTCGTCCGGCTCGCCGTCGGGGAGCTCGATGCCCCGGGAGGCCAGGAAGGTGCGCACCCCGTCGGCGCGCGGACGGCCGTCCACGTACTCGTCGTAGTCACGGCCGGAGTCGAAGGGGCGGTAGGAGGGGCCGTCGCGTCGCCGCAGATATTCGTCGAACATCTGTTTCCACGCCGCCGCGTGCACCACCGCGGTCCGGGTCAGCACGCCGTCGAGGTCGAACAGGCAGGCCCGGATGCCATCGGGCAGGCAGAGCTTGGTCATGGCCCCCGGTTCCCCCGGGAACGCCGGAATATGCGGGGGAAGGAGAAGCCTTCCCCGCTCGGCGGAGCACCGGGCGCGCACTCGGCGCGCGGCGGGCACCCCCAGCGCGGGCGGCGCTCGCTCACACCGGTCGGCGCTCGCTCGCCACGGGACAACGCCCGCTCAGCGCGGCACGACGGTGCGACCCTCGCGGCCCGAGCGGTCGGCGGCCTCCAGAACGGCGACGACCTCGCGGCCGAACCGTACGTCGCAGGGGTCTGCCGCGCCGCCGGCGCGGGCACCGCTCAGCAGCCGGTCGACGGCCGTGGCGAAGGCGTCCAACGCGGTGGTCCCGGCCTCGGGCACCACGGCGATCCCCCGCTCGCCGTAGAAGTCACACGAGAAACCCCGGGCGGCGGGCCGGGCATCCAGGGTGAGCGCGAGGGTGCCGATGGCGCCGGAGTGGTGGCGCAGCAGCACATGCGCCGCGCCGCGCGGCCCCTCGAGGGCGGTGACCTCGGCCACCGGGCCGAGCACCGGCAGCAGGACGGACAGCGAATGCGGGCCGACGTCCCACAGCCCGCCGCGCTCCCGCCGCCAGTGGGAGTCGCCGTAGTGGCCGCCGGGCTGGAAGATCGAGGCGAAGGCGGTGGCACGGCCGCCGTCCCAGCCGCCGTCCGCCGCGGCCTGCCGGAGGAAGGTCTCGACGGGCGCCGCGAAGCGGTTGGTGAAGAACACCACCGAGGCCAGCCCGCGCTCGTCCACGGCGCGCACGATCCGGTCGGCCTCCTCGCTGCTGAAGGCCAGCGGCTTGTCCAGCAGCAGATGGCGCCCGGCCAGCGCGGCCCGCTCGGCGAGGCCGCTCTGGATGTCCGGCGGGAGCGCGATGGCCACGGCGTCCACGTCGGCGATCAGCGCGTCGGCGTCCGGGTAGGCACGGGTGCCCCAACGGTCCGCCAGCACCTTCGACTTCGCCGGATCGCGTCCCCAGATGCCGACCAGTTCGGCCACGGGGTGTGCGGCGAGCGCGGCCGCGTGGGTCTCGGCCGCCCAGTGTCCGGTGCCCAGCACTCCGAACCGCACTGTCCGTCCCCCTCCGCGCGAAGCCCCGGGGCCTTCCCCGGGCGTCGGCCGCGATCCTACGCCGGTGCCGACCGGGCCGCTTCGCCCGAGGGCGGTACGCCGCTCCCCCGCTTGGCCGCGGGCGGATGCCGGTGGGCGGGGGCGGTGCCAGGGTGAGGCCATGGCCGGCCACGGTGCGGGTGACGGCCGAAGCCCACCCTCACCGCTGGAGGAACTCGTGACCCGTGGCTCGTCCCGCTCCCCCTCCCGCGCACACCGGCGGCGTGCCACGGTCCGGGCCGCGGCGGCCCTGCTGCTGTGCGGGGCCGCGGTTCCGGCCTGCGCCTCCTCCAGCGACCACCGGCCGGACCGGGCGGCGTCGGCGTCGGCGCGGCAGAGCGCGCTCCAGGCGTCGGCCGCGGCGAAGAGGAAGGCCGAGTTGGCCCGGCTGCTGCCGGGGATGCCGCGCCCGCTGGACCCGCATGACCTCTACGCGGCCGACCGGGCGGGGAAGCTGTCCCGGACGGTGCAGGACTATCCGTCGCGGGTGTACGTGCCCAACACCCTCTCGGACACGGTGAGCGTCATCGATCCGAAGAAGTTCAAGGTCATCCGCACGATCCAGGTGGGCCACCAGCCGCAGCACGTGGTGCCCTCGTGGGATCTGAAGACGCTGTGGGTCAACAACGACCTGGGGAACACCCTCACCCCCATCAACCCCGCCAACGGCCGGGTGGGCCGCCCGGTGGACGTCCACGACCCGTACAACCTCTACTTCACCCCGGACGGGAAGTACGCCGTGGTGATGGCCTCCATGGACCGGGCGCTGGTCTTCCGGGACGCGCACACCATGAAGGTGGTCAAGTCGGTGCCGGTGGACTGCTACGGCGTGAACCACGCGGACTTCTCACCCGACGGGCGCTACTTCATCGTCTCGTGCGAGTTCTCCGGTGAGCTGCTGAAGGTGGACACGGTGAAGAAGAAGGTGATCGCCAAGCAGCGGCTGCCGATCGCCGGGGCGATGCCGCAGGACGTCAAGATCTCGCCCAACGGCAGGACGTGGTACGTCGCCGACATGGTGGCGAACGGCCTGTGGGTGCTCAACGGCGACACCTTCGGCAAGCCCCGGCTGCTGCCCACCGGAAAGGGCACACACGGCCTCTACGTCAGCCGCGACTCCCGCTCCATGTACATCTCCAACCGCGGCGAGGGCACCATCTCGGTGCTGTCCTTCAAGACCGGCAAGCTGGTGCGCCGGTGGCGGCTCCCCGGCGGCGGCAGCCCCGACATGGGCGGGGTGTCCACCGACGGCAAGGTGCTGTGGCTCTCGGGCCGCTACAACTCCGAGGTCTACGCGATCGACACCGCCACCGGCCGGCTGCGCGCCCGGATCCCGGTCGGCGGCGGCCCGCACGGGCTCGCGGTCTACCCCCAGCCCGGCCGCTACTCCCTCGGCCACACCGGAATCTTCCGCTGAGGCGGTATTCGCGCGGGCGCCCGCCGGGGCCTGTGAGCATCTGCATAGCCTGCCTATATAGAGGCATGATATAAAACTAGATGTGGGATACACGCAGCAGTCCGGTGCCGACTCCGACGCCCCCGCCACCCGTGAGGAGGTCGCGGAGGCGCTGGAGCAGCTGGCGTTCCTCGCGGTGCGCCATCTGACCAACCGGGACATCAGCTTCACCGCGGCCTCGACCCTCGGCCGGCTCAGCCGGGAGGGCCCGTCCCGCCTCACGGCCCTGGCCGCCGACGAAGGCGTCACCCAGCCCTCGATGACCCAGCTCATCCAGCGGCTGGAGCGGCAGGGCCTGGTGACCCGGGTCGACGATCCGCACGACGGCCGGGTGGTCCTGGTGGCGATCACCGACGCCGGGCGGGAGCTGCTCGCCGAGCGGCGCCGCGGCCGTACGAACCGGCTCGCCGAACTGCTGGCCACCCTCCCTCCCGAGGACGAACAGGCACTCGCCACCGCCGTCCGCGCCGCCACCCCCGCCTTCCAGCGGCTGGTCGAGAGCGCGGCACGGGCGCGGAAGTCCCCGGGAAACACCGCTTCCTGATCAACCGGCACCCTGCCGCGCCACGGCTCGCCATGTCGTCACGGCTCGGACCCTGAACGACGGAGCATGATTGTGTCCGCTCATCCCAGCACCCCCAACCCCTTCAAGCAGCCGAAGGCCGTCTGGGCGGTCGCCTTCGCCTGTGTGATCTCCTTCATGGGCATCGGCCTCGTGGATCCGATCCTGCCCTCCCTCTCCGCCAAGCTGCGTGCCACGCCGAGCCAGGTGTCGCTGCTGTTCACCAGCTATCTGGTGGTCACCGCCGTCGCCATGCTGGTCACCGGGTTCGTCTCCAGCCGTATCGGCGCCAAGCGCACCCTGGTGGCCGGTCTGGTGCTCATCGTGATCTTCAGCGCGGCGGCCGGGGCGTCCGGCAGCATCGACGGGATCGTCGGCTTCCGCGCCGGGTGGGGGCTGGGCAACGCCCTCTTCATCGCCACCTCACTGGCCGTCATCGTGGGCTCGGCCAGCGGTGGCTTCGCCGGCGCGATCATCCTCTACGAGACCGCGTTGGGCATCGGCATCGCGATCGGGCCGCTGCTGGGCGGTGAGCTCGGCGCGATCAGCTGGCGCGGGCCGTTCTTCGGCGTGGCGGTCCTGATGGCCATCGCGCTGATCGCGACCATCGTGCTGGTCCAGCCCACCCCGACCCCGGCCCGTCGGGCCTCGATCGCCGACCCGATCAAGGCGCTGCGCCACCGCGGGCTGCTCATCATGGGGCTGACCGCGCTCTGCTACAACTGGGGCTTCTTCACGGTGCTGGGCTACGCCCCGTTCCCGATGGACCTGGGCACCCATGAGCTCGGCTATGTGTTCACCGGCTGGGGTGTGCTCGTCGCCGTCTTCTCGGTCTTCGGCGCCCCCTGGCTCCAGGCGCGGCTCGGCATAGCCCGCTCGCTGTATCTGAATCTGGCGCTGTTCGCCCTCGACATCCTCGTCATCGGTCTCTTCACCGACTCCAAGGCGACGCTGATCGTGGCGGTGATCGTGGCCGGCGCCTTCATCGGGATCAACAACACCATCACCACCCAGGCGGTGATGACCGTCGCCCCCGTCGAACGGCCCGTCGCCTCCGCCTCCTACGGCTTCGTCCGCTTCATCGGCGGCGGTCTGGCCCCGTACGCCGCGGGCAAGATCGCCGAGCACAACGGTGTGCATCTGCCCTTCTACATCGGGGCGGCGGCGGTCGCGCTGGGCATCGGCGTCCTGGCCACCGGGCACTCGCTGCTCGCCGAGGCCGAGCGCGTCCAGGCGGCGGAGGCGGCCGGGCACACCCCGGCCGAGGAGCGGCGCGAGACGCTGGAGAAGCAGGCGCCGGCCGAGGAGCTAGGCTCGGCCGGCTGACGCGAGCGACGGGCCCGGCACGATGCACGGGTCAGGTATGGACCAATTGGGCCGGCTCCAGTACGGTGCGCACACCATCGAACGGGGGCCTTCCCGAGGAGTGGCATGGCTTCCTTACGGTCCACCCAGCGCATCGCCGGGCTCCGGTTCGCCGTACCCGCGGCCGTGGCGGTCGCGGGTCTCGCGTTCGCCTGGCCCGCGGACGCCGCGTCCATCTGGGACGGCGACGCCTCCGGCGGCACCAAGATCTACGGCCTGCTGAACTGCGACTCCCCGGGCAGCGTCACCGCCGTCTCGGACGCGCAGCGCGGCAAGATCTGGAAGTACGACAAGCCGAGCGGCAGCAATCGCTGCGAAAGCCACGGCATCGCCGTGGGCGGCTCGAAATACGCCTTCCAGAACGGCGGGACCTACTGGTTCGGCTGGTCGAGCAAGCTCTCCAGCACGGTCGACAACAACGCCACCTTCCAGTGGAAGTCCTACGGGGATCACATCCAGAACTGGCCGGTGGTCCTGAAGACGCTCGGCGGCCGGACCACGATGATCCAACGGCAGCCCGGCAACCAGGTCTTCACCATCTGGTCGACCCCGGCCTCGGCGAACACCTGGAACCACTACACCATCGGGCTGCATCTGTCCGACGAGACCAAGGGCGGCTGGGTCGAGCTCTGGGTCAACGGTCAGCAGCAGAAGTTCAGCGACGGCACCACCCGGTGGGCCTGCCGCACCTTCGACAGCAGCAACGACCCCAAGTGGGGGGTGTACGGGGCCGAGAACAGCCGGGTGGTCAACTACATCGACGACCTCAAGGTCGGCACCACCCGCGGTGACGTCGACTGACGCCCGGAGCCCCGCCCGAGCCCCCGCCGGTCCGTTTCCCCCTCAGATCCGCCAGGAGCGGATGTGGCTGGCCGCGTCGAAGACATCGGACTTCCCCGAGAGGATGTCGCGGACCAGGTCGATCAGCGCCCCGTACGGCGGGTCGATGCCCTCGCCGGAGGTGTGCATATAGGCGACCGCGGTCGCGGCGGCGAACCGCGCGTTGCTCGCCGGGAGCGGCCTGAGCAGCGCGATGGTGTGCAGCAGGGCCGCGGCCCGCCACGCGGGGTCGGGATCGACGCCCAGGCGCGGCGGGTCGACGCGGTGGCGGGCGACGGCCGCGACCAGACCCGAGAAGTCCGAGATGGCCGGCTGTTCCGGCATGACTTCCTCATGGCGCTGCAACAGCCAGGGGACGTCGATATGCAGCAGCGGGGCCATGGTCAGGCGGCCCGCCCGGGCTGGCGGTGCTCATCGTCGGGGAACGCGTCCGCGAAGGCGTCGGCGTTGTCCGCGAAGAACCGCCGGAAGACCTCGGCACCCTCCTGCAGAGCGCGGTGGCGCGCGATGTCGGCCACGGTCGCCTCACGGACGAGGGCCTTCATGGTGGTACCGCGCTCCTTGGCGATCTGGCGGAGGTCCTCAAGTTCCCGATCGCTGAATTCCACGTTGAGAGCTGACATGGGGACACCCTACTCACCGGGTACCCCGTCAGCAATCGCAGCAGTTCAGATCGTGTTTTTGTAGGTACTTGACAAACCTTTCCAACCGTTGGGGACGGCTTGGGGACGGCCGCGGCCGGGGACCGGTCCGCCGTCGCGCCCGACCCGGACGAACGGCTCGCGCACCTCCCGGTCCAGCAGGCTCCGGTACGCGGCGGGGCGGCGGAAGGCGTCTCCCCAGGTCTCCCGGCGCCGGTTGTCGCGCAGCGCGTCGAGGTCGAAGACCGCCGGATAGACTCCCTCGGCCTCGCCCGCCTCGACCACCAGGGTGTCGCGCGACCGCCCGTCCACGAAGGCGACGCCGTCGTGGGCGACGGAGTGGCCCCAGCCGGGACCGGCGTAGTTGGCCATGGCCATCCCGGTCATGTTCTCCACGGCGCGGGAGCGGAACTGGGAGAGCCGGTTGATCTCCAGCTCGCAGGCGTTCGGGGTGAGGACGATCTCCGCCCCGGCGAGCATCAGGGCACGGGCGCTCTCCGGGAACTCACGGTCGTAACAGATCATCGCCCCGGTCATCACCTCGCCCACCGCCGTGTCCAGGGCGCACACCTCGAACCCCTCCCCCGGGGTGAGGCCGGCCTCGGGCAGGTCGAAGGCGCAGGTGTGCACCTTGGCGTAGGTCAGCACCAGGCGGCCGTGCCGGTCGATGAGGGAGAGGGTGTTGCGCGGCGGTCCGTCCCAGCGCTCCAGATAGGTGAGCGCGATGGCCATCTCGAGCTCGGCGGCCAGCTCGCGGAAGCGGGTGACGAAGGGCGAGTCGCGGGTGATGGGCTCGCCGAGCCAGACGGGCTCGGGCCACGGCGCGGCCGGGGTGCGGGCGCCGTCCCACAGCGACGGATGGCGGTAGACGTCGCCGTCGGCGGAGCCTTCGGGGACGGCGCAGCTGTAGCCGTTGCTCCACATCTCGGGGAAGAGCGCGATGTCCGCGCCGAGCGCCCCGGCCCGGCGGCAGGCCGCCTCGCCGAGGGCGAGGTTCACGCCCAGATCCGGCCCCGGCGGGGCGAGTTGGAGCAGGGCGACGGTGAGGGTGGTCATGGCGGATGCCTCCTTCGGTACCTGACGCCGCCGATCCCGGCGGCCGGAAGCGGGTAGGGCTGCCCGTCCAGCGTGATCGCCGAAGGGACCGGCCACGGAAGACGGCACGGTGCACGACTGGTGAACGGAGGTACGGTGAGCCGCGTCGCCGTGAGTGAGAAGAGGGAGCATGGAGCAGCGTGAGTTCGGCCGGCTCGGCCGTAAGGTCTCGGTCGTGGGCCTGGGCACCTGGCAGCTGGGCGCGGACTGGGGCGAGGTCGACGAGAGTGACGCCCTGACCGTGCTGGACACGGCCGTCGAAGCGGGCGTGACGTTCTTCGACACCGCCGATGTGTACGGGGACGGGCGCAGCGAGCAGCTCATCGGGCGGTACCTGAGGTCGCGCCCGGACGCCGGGATCTTCGTGGCCACGAAGATGGGGCGGCGGCTGCCGCAGCTCGCGGAGAACTACACCCTGGACAACTTCCGGGCGTGGACCGACCGTTCGCGGGCCAATCTGGGCGTGGACACCCTGGATCTGGTGCAGCTGCACTGCCCGCCGTCCTCGGTGCACTCCTCGGCCGCGGTCTTCGACGCGCTGGACACGCTGGTGGCCGAGGAGCGGGTGGCGGCGTACGGGGTGAGCGTCGAGACATGCGCGGAGGCGCTGGCGGCGATCGCGCGTCCGGGCACGGCGAGTGTGCAGATCATCCTCAACCCGTTCCGGCTCAAGCCGCTGGAGGAGGTGGTGCCGGCGGCGCGGGAGGCCGGTGTGGGGATCATCGCGCGGGTGCCGCTGGCGTCCGGTCTGCTGTCCGGGAAGTACACCAAGGACACCGTCTTCGCCGAGAACGACCACCGCACCTTCAACCGGCACGGCGAGGCGTTCGACCAGGGCGAGACGTTCTCCGGCGTGGGCTTCGAGGAGGGCGTCGAGGCGGCGGTGGAGTTCGCCGGGCTGGCCCCTGCGGGAGCCACCCCCGCGCAGACGGCGCTGCGGTGGATCGTCCAGCAGCCGGGCGTCACCTCGGTCATCCCGGGGGCGCGTTCGCCCGAGCAGGCTCGGGCGAACGCGGCCGCGGCGGAGCTGCCCCCGCTGCCGGGCGCCACGCTGGAGGCCGTCGGCGACCTGTACGACCGGCGGATCCGGGCCCAGGTGCACCATCGCTGGTGACGGTGGCACGCGGGGCTCAGAAACCGGCGTCCGCCGCCCATCGCTCGAGTTCGCGCTGGGCGGCGGCGCGCTGCTCAGCCGAGGGGGCGGCGGTGCCGTCGGCGATCAGCGCGTAGTGCAGGGTGCCGGTGGCCTCGTCGGCCGGGGCGGAGAGCACCAGCCGGTTCCCGTCGCCGTCGCCGGGCTCCGCCGCGGTGGCGACGGGGTGGTCGGCGGTGTGGCCGTGTGCGGTGTACGCGGGCGGGCCGGTGAGGGTGCCCAGATCGGAGACGACGGTGGTACGGGCGGGGTCGAAGTCGCGGGGCAGCCGGAGTTCGGTGGGCGCGTCGGTGGCGCCGGCGGAGCGCCACACCAGCATGCCGTAGCGGCCGGAGCCGGTGACCTTCGCGACGTTCGGCAGGCTGCCGGGGACGCGGTCCCAGCTGAGCGTGGTGGAGCCGTCGCGTGAGCGGTCCTCGAAGGTGAAGGCGAGGGTACGGCCCGCGACGGCGCGCGGATAGATCCGGTCGAGCAGCCGGGCGTCCTGGCGCAGGGCGGCGGCGCCGGAGTCGTCGAGGCGTACGGCCGAGAGGTCCTCGTCGTTCCAGGCGTCGCCCTCGGTGAGGACCTTCCCGGTGTTGCCGTTCATGGCCTCGTGGTGGCGGCCGTTGTAGATGTCCCACTGCCACTGGGTGGAGGAGAGCACGGCGCCGGAGGCGGCCGGCCGGGTCCACCAGGAGGCGCCGGGGAGACGCGAGTCCAGCGCCTGGTACATGCCCTTGACGACGGTGGGGGCCTTGTCGGAGGTGAAGCCGGCCAGCGGATGGCCGAATTCGCTCATGACGGCGGGCAGGCCGAGTGCGGTGGAGCGGTCGCGCAGGGCGCCGAAGTCGCCCGCGTACTGGCCGTCGGCCGCCTTGCCGGGCATGAAGATCCCGGAGATGGCCTTCTGGTCGTAGTAGTGGGTGTTGAAGACGTAGTCGGGGCCGGGCTTTCCGGCGTCGAGGAGTCCGCCCTCCTGGCGCTGGAAGTCCAGGTTGGAGTTCCAGAACATATTGGGCTCCACGAAGGCGGGCTTGTCCTGCCAGCCCGCGGCGTCCATACGGGCGCGGAACTTCTCGTAGAAGGGCCACAGCACGTCCTTCTCCCAGGTGCGGCTGTTCTGCCCGGCGTCGTACGCGCCCGCGTACGGCTCGTTGAGCGGGTCGAAGCCGACGACGCGGGTGAACTGGTCGTCGGTGAGCTGCCGGGCGAGGTAGGTCATGGTCTTCTCGGCGGTGGCCAGGAAGGCGTCCTGGACGCGGACGGTGCCCGCGCCGGTGGTCAGGGCGCGGTTGCGCCAGAAGTCGCGGGTGGCGCTCATGACCGCCTGGTTCTGGGTGATGTTCTGGCCCCAGTGGAAGCAGATGCCGCAGGACTCCTTGGGGTAGCCGCCCGCGTCGATCAACCACTTCGGGGCGCCGTCGCCGCTGTACCAGCTGTCCTTGTCGAAGAGATGGCGGGAGTAGAGGTCCTGGTGGAAGTCGGGGAAGACCTGGATTCCGGCGTCGAGGAACGCCTTCATCTGCGCGGTGGCCTGCTCCAGATAGCCGGTGTCCACCTGGCCGGGCTCGGGCTCGGCATGGGCCCAGGAGAGCAGGAACCGCACCGCGTTGGCGCCGGTCAGGTGGCGCATGGCGGCCGCGGACTTCCTCGCGTCGGCGGTGGTGGCGAACGGGAGCCCGCCGTTCTCCTCCAGTTTGGTCTCGCCGGAGACGTTGAAGCCGCGCAGCACGACCTCGCGGCCATGGCCGTCGGCGAACCGGGTGCCGTCCACGGTCACCTGGTCCGCCGCCCGGCCGTCGAACCAGGGCGCCTCGGCCGCGGCCGCCGGAGTGCCCGGGGCCGCGGCCGCCGCCAGCAGCAGGACGGCCACCCCGAGCAACCGGGTGCGACCCGGTCGGGGGCGGCCGATCCGTATCCCTCGTGTCTCATGAGTCGGCATGGACCTACCGTCCAGTAAACATGAGGGATCGTCAACTACTCGCGCTCGAAGAGCAGTTCGGCACCGGGACGATGTGGTTACCGCTGGAAACCGTGCCCCAGGGCCGCACCGGCCTCCGGCGCCCCGAGGGAGTCCGGCCCGAAGGAGACGACACCGCTCGTGGTCAGGCCGCCCGCCTGGCCGCGCAGCGCCCAGGCCGCACCGCTGGTGGACTGGGCGCCGTCCTCGTCGGGGGCGCCCACGGCCAGGTCGTCCTTGCCGTCGCCGTCGGTGTCGGCGAGCCCGGTCGCCATGGCGAAGTGGTCGCCCGCCTCCGCGACACCGGGAACACCGGCGGTGTCCTGGGTGAACGCCTGGGCGCCGGTGCCGGACAGCCCGCCCCGGCCGCCGTAGAGCTGGACGACGCTGCCCGCCTCCTTGACCGAGTCCAGGCCCTCGTACGGGATGCCGACGGCGATGTCCGCGTAACCGTCGCCGTTGACGTCGCCGGAGCTCAGCGAGTAGCCGAACTGGTCGCCGTCCTCGTTGACGCCGGGGACGCCCGCGGTGTTCTGGTCGATGGTCGTGGTGCGGGTGGTGCTCGGCCCCGACGCGGTGCCGTAGAGGACCTTGAGCGTGCCGTGGTCGTACGGCAGGTTCTCGATGACGTCACCGGGGACGGTGCGCAGGACCAGATCGCCGTGGCCGTCCTTGTCGACGTCGCCGATGGTCGCGGAGGCGGCGTCGGTGAGGTCGGCGGCCTTCTGCGACAGGCCCTTGTCGTCGCCCTTGAAGAACAGGCTGGACTGGGACATCTCCTCGAAGGCGTGGGTGGAGACCAGGTCGTCCTTCCCGTCGCCGGTGATGTCGCCCGCCGTCAGACTGGTCGGCGCGTCGAACCGGCCGGTGTCGGAGAAGGAGCTGCCCGCGTCCTTGCCGTCGCGGGTGAACGGGCCGAGGCGGACGCGCACTCCGGTCTTCTCGTCATCCGAACCCTCGCCTGTGGTGACCACGTCGACCAGGTCGGCGTGGCCGTCACCGTTGAAGTCACCGCCGGTGATGACGCTGTCGCCCCAGTGGTCGCCGTTGCCGGCGGGCAGCTGGGTGCCGCCGGTCAGCCCGTCGGGCGAGCCCCACAGGACCGTGAGGGCCGGGGACTTGCCGGTCTGGACCCCCAGATCGGTGTAGCCGTCGCCGTCCAGGTCGCGGGCGACGGTGTGGGCCCCGAAGTACGCCGACGCGGCGGGGTCGCCGGGGACGCCCTCGGTCGCCTGGCTGACGACCTGGCGGTGGGCGGTGTCCGCGCCGGAGGCGGAGCCGTAGACGACGGCGACATAGCCCGCCTTGGCCTTGCCGCCCACCGTGCCGGTGGGGGCGGAGACGGCGAGGTCGGCGCGTCCGTCCTTGTTGAAGTCGACCTTCGGGGCGGCGGCCGCGGCGGGGCGGGCCTCGGCGGCGCCCGCTGGGGTTACGGCGAGTAAGGCGGGGGTGGTCACAAGTGCGGCCACCGTCGCGCAGCGCACGACGGTGGTGAGGGAACGGGGGCGCACACTTCCTCCTGCTCGTTGATGAGCGTTTACCTCACGTACACCCAGCAGGACCCCTGACGCCGCCTCAGGGTTGCACAGCAGCTTCCAACGATTTCCCTAGTCCATCTCGTTCACATAGCGGAACACGCCCATCATCTGCGTCTCGTCGATCTCCTCCTCGGGCGCCGCCACGCACTCGGCCAGGCGTTTGGTGAGGGTGTCGGCGTCGATCCCGGTGCCGATCATCACCAGCTGGGTGGTGCGGGGCTCACCGCTCTCCCAGGGCGAGAGCTGGAAGCGGAGGTACGAACCGACCGCGTGCAGCCCGAACTTCCACTCCCGGCCCGCGCCCGCGAAGTGGAGGAACCCCTTGGCGCGGTAGAGACCCACCGGGCGGCTGTCGAGGAACTCCATCAACCGGCGCGGATGGAGCGGCTCGGCCGCGGAGAACTCCACGCTCTCGTAGGCCGCGTGGAGGTGATGGCCGTGGTCATGGCCGTGGCCGTCGTCCCCGCACCCGTCCGCGCAACCCGTCTCGTCGGCCCATACGTCGGCGAACGAGAGCTGCCGGAAGCCTTCCTCGGCGGTCCCGCGGGGCGGGTGGTCGAAGAGGAGAGCGGGGTCCACCCGCCCGTGCGCGGCGGTCACGACCGGCACGCCGGGGGCGATCTCCTGGAGGGTCTCCAGGAGATCCCGGCGCTCGTCCTCGGCGACGCGGTCGGTCTTGTTGAGCACGACGAGGTCCGCGTCGCGGACATGGCGGTCGAGCTCGGGGTGGCGGACGCGGGTGTCCGGGAACTCCGCGGCGTCCACGACCTCCACCAGGCCGCCGTAGACGATCCGCTCATTGCTGCTGGACAGCAGCGCGCGGATCATGCTCTGCGGCTCGGCGAGGCCGCTGGCCTCGATCACCACGACATCGATGCGCAGCTCGGGATCGGTGAGCCGCTCGAGCATCTCGTCCATCTCGGAGGCGTCCGCCGCACAGCACAGACAGCCGTTCTCGATCGGGATCATCGAATCGACCTGCCCGGCGACGGCCAGGGCGTCGATGTTGATCGATCCGAAGTCGTTGACGATGACGCCGATCCGGGTGTCCGCGCTGTCCCGCATCAGATGGTTGAGCATCGTCGTCTTGCCGGAGCCCAGAAAACCCGTGATGAGAATGACCGGAATCCGTTGTGTGGCCAAGGCTGTGTCTCCGTGCGGCGGTCCGTAGTGATCTCGGGCGGACCGCTTATGCTATCCGGCCGCGGGCCGGGCCGATCCCCGGCCCGCGGACCGTCAGCGAACCCCGTCAGGGGATCTCGATCCCCGCCTCCGCCGAGAGCCGGTCGATCTCGGCCAGCTCGGCGTCGCTGAAGTCGGGCGAGTCCAGCACCGCGACGTTCTGCTCCAGCTGGGCGACGCTGCTCGCGCCGATCAGGACCGAGACCACCCGGGGGTCCCGCAGCACCCAGGCGAGCGCCAGCTGGGCGAGGGTCTGGCCGCGCCCCTCCGCGAGCTTGTTCAGGGCGTGCAGCAGGCCAAGCCGCTCCTCGGTGAGCGTCTCACGCTTGAGGAAGTGGCCGAGCGCCATGCGCGAATCGGCGGGCACCCCGTGCAGATAGCGGTCGGTGAGCTGCCCCTGCGCCAGCGGCGAGAAGGCGATGACCCCGACGCCCGCCTCGGCGGACGCCCGGAGCACCCCGCCCTCGACCCCGCGCTGGAGGATCGAGTACGGGTACTGGTTGATCAGGTACGGGGTGCGCAGCTCCTTCAGGATCGCGGCGGCCTCGGCGATCGCCTCCGGCGGGTAGTTGGACACGCCCGCGTACAGCGCCTTGCCCTGGCGCACCGCGCTGTCGAGGGCGACCATCGTCTCCTCGATCGGGGTGTCCGGGTCGAAGCGGTGGGAGTAGAAGACGTCGACGTAGTCCAGCCCCATCCGGGACAGCGACTGGTCGAGACTGGCGAGGACGTACTTGCGCGAACCCCACTCGCCGTACGGCCCCGGCCACATGAGGTGCCCCGCCTTGGTGGCGATGAAGAGCTCATCGCGGTAGGGGCGGAAGTCCTGGGCGAAGATCGAGCCGAAGTTGCTCTCGGCGCTGCCGGGCGGCGGACCGTAGTTGTTGGCCAGGTCGATATGGGTGACACCGAGGTCGAAGGCGCGGCGCAGCACCGCGCGCTGGGTCTCCAGGGGGTGGGTGTCGCCGAAGTTGTGCCACAGGCCGAGCGAGACCTTCGGAAGCAGCACACCGCTGCGGCCGCAGCGCTGGTACTGCATGGAGTCGTAGCGGTTCTCGGCGGCGAGGTGGACCATGCGCGTCGTCCTTGTCCGTACGGTGCGGTTGGGAGCGGACGGGCCGTGGGGACGGCCCGCCCGCCTGAGCTTGTCAGCTTTGGGCCAAAGTGGCGACCTCATTAGCGCTGAGTGTCCTGCCGTACACACGGACGTCGTCGAACGCGGCCTTGAGGTACGGGTCCGGGTATTGCGACTTGCCGAGATAGCCGGCGCGGATGTGGTTGCCGAAGTGGACCGGCTCGACGGTGATGGCGGTGTTGCGCCCCACCTCGCGCCCGCCGGCATAGAGGACGGCGGTGCCGCTGCCGTAGGCGACGGCCACATGGACCCACTGGCCGGTGGGCAGCGGGGCGGCCTCGATGCGCTGCTCGGCCCCGCCGCCGCCCGCGGTGATGGCGAAGCGCAGCCTTCCGGAGTCGGCCACGGGGGTGAGGAACATATTGGCGGTGACACCGGTGCCGATGTCGAAGATCCGGGTCCAGGTGGCGGGGGTGCCGTCCAGCCGGACCCAGGTGGCCAGGGTGTAGGCACGGGCACCCG
Organism: Streptomyces asiaticus; assembly: GCF_018138715.1. NCBI lineage: Bacteria > Bacillati > Actinomycetota > Actinomycetes > Kitasatosporales > Streptomycetaceae > Streptomyces > Streptomyces asiaticus. The sequence goes on along the minus strand of NZ_JAGSHX010000001.1, from coordinate 396,583 downwards.
CCAGGAGGTCGTCGGCGAGGAGGACATGGCCGTCCGTGCCGTTCAGGGCGACCGCGCCACCGGTTCTGCCCGCCGTCCAGGAGGCCCCGCCGACGAGCCGGGCGGTCTTCCCACGGCCGGTGGCGTCGGCCGCGGTGGTGCCGGAGGTCTCGTCGAGGCGGTGCCAGGCGGCGAAGGCGGGCGGCGGGGTGGGCGGCTGCCCGGTCAGCCAGTACACGTTGTAGTGCTGGTGGTGGACGCGGGCGACCGGCAGCAGGGTCACGCTCTCGCCACTGGCCGTGGCGCTGAACCGCAGGGGGCTGGTGGCCGTCCGGGACACGGATCCGGTGTCCAGGCGCGGCATGGTCATTCCGGTGCGGCCGCCGTACGCCCCGGCGAGCACCACCGGCCCGTAGAGCACCGCCTGGACGTCGGGGTCGTCGGGGGTGGGGTCGAACGTCAGCTTCATCGGCAGGGTCACCTCGACCCGGTCGCCGGTCTTCCACTGGCGGTCGATGATCAGCCAGCTGCCGGGGGCCGGCCGGTCGGCGAGGGTGGCGCCGTTGAGCGTGGCGCGGGCCCCGGCTGCCCAGGAGGGGATGCGGACGCGCAGTTCGAGGGAGGCCGCGCCGGAGGTGACGGTGAGGGTGGTGGTCTGCTGGTCGGGGAAGCCGGTGGTCTGGCGCCAGGTGATGCCCTTGTCCTGCCAGCGCAGCTCGGAGGGGATGAAGAGGTTCACCAGCAGGCTGCGGTCGGCGTGGGTGTAGATGGTGTCCGCGAACTTGGCCTGGGTCTCCATGCCGCTGCCGTGGTCGCAGGAGAAGTTGTCGTAGTCGGTGGAGTACTGGTTGGGGTCGGTGCCCACGAAGGACGGCTGCTGTTTGAAGGAGCCGGGGGCGAGGCCCGTGTAGTAGATGTTGAAGCCGTGGGCCGAGTCCGGGTCCTGCTCGCCCAGCATCTGGTTGAGCAGGGTGCGCTCGTAGTAGTCGAGCAGGTCCACCCGCTCCGGCGCGTGGAAGTGGATCAGCCGGGTGAGCTTGAGCATGTTGTAGCTGTTGCAGTTCTCGCAAGCGTTGTCGGAGAGCTGGGCGGCGATGGCGTCGGGCTCGTGGAACGCCTCCCCGTTGCTGTTGCCGCCGATGACGTAGGTGTGGTGATCGGTGACGATCTTCCAGAAGTTCTCGCCGATGGTGCGGTAGCGGCTGTCGAGCCCCTCCTCCCACAGCCGCATGGCGCCGACCATCTTGGGGATCTGGGTGTTGGCGTGCAGCCCTGCGAGCTGGTCCTCGTTGCGGGCCAGCGGGTCGAAGACACGGGCGTGGGTGAAGCGCTCGGCCACCTTCAGCCAGCGGCTGTCGCCGGTGATGGCGTGCAGATCGGCGAGGACGTCGTTCATGCCGCCGAACTCGGTCTGTAGCACCCGCTGCATCTGGTCGTAACCGAGCCTGCCGGTGCGGCTGTCGACCCAGGCGGCCTGGCGCAGGACGGTCTGAAGGGCCTCGGCGTTGCCCGCGAGCCGGTACTGGTCGACGAGCCCGGCCATGATCTTGTGGATGGTGTAGTACGGCGCCCACACCCCGGTACCGGCCTCCAGCCGGTCGAAGAAGCTCTCGGGGAACGCCGAGAGATAGCCCTGGCCGTAGCCCGCGGCCGGTGACTTGGCCTGGCAGGCGGCGAGCGCCGCGACCAGCTTGCGGCCCTTGTCGAGCAGTGCGGTGTCGCCGGTGGCCGCGTAGCTGAGGGCCAGCCCGGAGAGGAGGTGGCCGGTGCTGTGGCCGCGCAGTTCCGTGCTGGGGCTCTCCCAGCCGCCGCAGGGCTGGGCGCTGCTGGGAAGGCCCACGTTGAGGCGGAAGGTGTGCAGCAGCCGGTCGATGTCGACGAAGCGCAGATAGGCGGTGTTGCGGGACTGGTTGTCCTTGAAGGCGCCGGGGAGCAGGGTCACGGCGGTGAGCGGAAAGGGCTGGGCACTGGTCAGCGCCTTGGGTTTGCGGTGGGTCGCGGCCGGGGTGGTGGCGGGGACCGCCGTCGCGGCGGTGGCCCCGGCGGTGACGGTGAGTGCCACGGCCGCGGCCCCGGAGGCCGTGGTGGCGATGAAGTGCCGTCTGTCGACTGGTTCGCTCATGACTTCCCTCACTGAGGTTCGAAATTACGAACAATGTCCGACATCGCGTGCACCGTGAAGGTACCGGCCCTCCCGGGGGCGTCAACCGTCCCCTCAGGCGGGCACCGGCGGTGCGGGGTCGGTCAGCCGCGCCGCCACTGCTGGTTGGCGCCGCCGGTGCAGCTCCACTGGAGGAGCGCCGCCTTGTCCGCGGTGGACTCGTCCGCGACATCCAGGCACTTGCCGCTGGAGCGGGCGGTGAACCGGACGTAGCCGTCACCGGTGTCGGTGGCCCGCCACTGCTGGTTCGTCCCCGTGCCACACGCCGACTGGACCACGGCGGCGCCGTCGGCGGTGGAGCCGCCGGCCACGGTCAGACACTGGGAGCTGTGCCGGGCGACCAGCTGGACCTGGCCACCGCCCACGTCCTTGGACCAGAACAGCTGATTGCCACCACCGTTGCAGGTGTACTGCACGGCCGCGGTGCCATCGGTCTGCGAGCCGGAGACGATGTCGGCGCACTTGCCGCTGTGCCGCGCCATGAGCGTGGTGTACGGCCCGCCGGAGCCGGTCACCGTGCCCGCCGCCGTGTCGATGGTGAGCTGCGGATACCAGTCCATGCTGAGGGTGGTGGCGGTGGGGAAGGCCAGTGGCAGCCAGACGTAGCGCGAGTCGTTGACGGTGCCGCCGAAGGAGTTCCCCCAGCGGTCGCCCAGATAGAGGTACGAGGTGGTGCCGCTGCCCTGCACCGGCAGGACGTACGCGGTCTGGGAGCCGTAGGCGGTGGCGTCGCCCACGTCGCGCATCGCGCTCCACGGGCCGGCCAGGCTGGTGGCGGTGGCGTACTGCTGCTGGTTGGGGTTCCAGCCGGTGGCGCCGGAGGTCAGCATGAAGTACACGTTGCCGCGCTTGAAGAGCGCCGGTGCCTCGCGGTGGCCGCCGGGCCAGGGGTTGGCCAGCAGGCTCGCCACCCCGGTGTAGTCGTCGGTCAGCCGGTAGATGTGCAGGTCGTAGTTGTCCCGGGCGGCCGAGACCATGTATCCGGCGCCGTCGCCGTCCTGGAAGAGGGTGATGTCCCGGGACATGTGCTGGCCCAGCGGGCGGAAGCTGCCCCGCCAGGTGTAGTCGCCGTCGATGGTGGCGGAGGTGGCGACGGCCGCGCGCGCCTCGCTGTAGTCGCTGCCGTTCTCCTTGTGCATCCACATCACGTACTGCCCGGTCCGCTCGTTGTAGAGCACCTTGGGCCGCTCGATGTTGGCGGAGGCCAGCTCGGGGTCGGTGGCCCGGGTGAGGACGTGGCGGCGGAACTCCCAGGTCTTCAGGTCCGTGGAGCGGTATGCGGAGACATAGCGGAAGGTGTTGTCGGCATTGCGGTTCTCACCGAACCAGTAGTAGTAGCCGCCGGACCTGATGACTCCCCCGCCGTGGGCGTGCACCACCTCGCCCGATGTGGTGGTGAACTGTGTGCCGTTGGCGACAGTGACGGGGGCGGCCTGCGCCGCGCCGGCTCCCGCCAACGGGGCGAGCAGCCCGAGGACGGCGGCCACGACGAGGGTCCACAGACGCGCTCCGGGACGTCCGCGCATCACACGGTCTCCTTCCACACGGTGAAGTGGCGGGCGAATCCGGTGAGCCCGGGCAGTTCCCGGACCGGGGTCCAGGTCCGGAAGCCGTCGAGGCTGTCGCTGTAGTAGTACTTCTGCTCGGTGTAGCCGTCGAAGTAGATCCGCCAGCCGCCGTTGTCCAGGCGCACCAGCGCGGGACCCTCGCGCCAGCTGCCCCAGCCCGCCCAGTCGCCGGTGCCGCGGAAGGTGTACGGCCCGCCGAGGCTGTTGGCCGTGGCGTGCTCGATGTACTTGGTCGTCTCCTGCTTGGTGAAGGCGTGGTACTGCCCGGCGTGGCGGACCACGAAGGTGTCGATGTAGTTGGCGGTGTCCAGGCCCTTCAGCGGTGTGGGCGTGGTCCAGGAGGACAGCGCGGCGTTGGTGGCGGTGAGCAGATGCGGCCGGAAGATGTAGTCGGGGGTGGAGGTGGTGTCCAGCGAGACGACGATGTGGACGCCGCCGTCGTCCACGAAGAACTCCGGCGCCCAGGTGCGCTCGAGACCGGCCACCGGGAGGGTGTGGTCGCGGACGAAGGTCCAGTTGACGCGGTCGCGGCTGCGCGCGAAGCCGATGGTGTTCCCGGTCCAGTCGGTCGTGTAGACGATGTAGTAGTAGCCGTCGGTGTGCTTGATGACGCTGGGGTCGCGGATCAGCCCGGACGGCGGGGTGTAGGCGGGCCCCTTGAGCAGGGTGTACGTGGTCGCGTCGGACGACTGATAGACGTACATGTTCGACTCGCTGCTGTTGGTGAACGCCGTCATGGTGAAGCGGGTGGCGGCCGTGGTGTCCCGCGCGGGCGCGTCGGCCACCGGCACAGCGAAGTCCGGGGTGCCGTCGGTCTTCCAGCCGAGCGCCTGGACGCGGGTGTGCCGGTTGGGGTCGTTCAGCGGATCGCCGGTGATGTCCTTGTACTGACGGGCGTGGTAGACGAGGAGGTCGGTGCGGCCGTCCTCGGCGACGGTGAACGAGTTGTGGCCGGGCCCGTACTGCTTGGTGGTGTCATTGCTGGTGAAGACCGGCCGCGGGCTCTTCTTCCAGGACGACGCGGCGAGCAGGTCGCTGCCCGCGGAGGCGGTCAGCAGCCCCATGCAGTAGTTGGCGTCGGTGGCGCTGGCGGAGTAGGTGAGGAAGACCCGGCCGTTCCGCTGGAGGACCGAGGGGCCCTCGTTGACCTTGAAGCCACGGGTCTCCCAGTCGTATGTCGGCCGGGAGATCTCCACCTGGGGCCCGGTGACGGTCCACGGATTGGCCATCCGGGCGAGGTAGATGCTCGAGTTGTTGCCGACGTCCGGGTTGCTCTGGGCCCAGACGAGATAGCGGGTGCCCTGGTGGGTGAAGGTGGAGGCGTCGAGGGAGAAGGAGTCGATGGGCGTGACGACGCGGCCCTTCTCGGCCCAGGTGCCGGCGAGGGGGTTGGCGCTCGCGTTCTCCAGCACCCACATCCGGATCTTCCAGACGTCGTCGGCGGGCGCCGAGGCGAAGTAGATGTACCACTTGCCATCGATGAAGTGGATTTCCGGAGCCCATATGTGGGCGCCCATGTCGCCGCTGGTGTGCTTCTTCCAGATCACCGACTCGGCGGCGGTGACCAGGCCGCCGACGGTCCTGGAGCGTCGCAGGACGATGCGGTCGTACTCGGGGACGGTGGCCGTGAAGTAGTAGTAGCCATCCGTGTGCCTGAGGATGTGCGGATCGGCGCGCCGGCGCACCAGCGGATTGGCGTACGCGGGGGCCTTGGCGGCCGCCTGCGGCGCGGCGGGGGTGGCGGCCCGCGCGATGCCGGGTGTGCCGGCGGCGGCCCCCAGGACGAGGGCGCCCATCACCACGCGTCTGCGGCTGGGCGGGTGCTCTTCGCTGCGGCTCATACGGTTCTCTCCTGCTCTGGCGGATGATGCGCCTGACGTCGGGACGGGCTTGATGCCGCCTATCGGACGGGCTCGATGCCGGCCTGTCGGACGGGCTCGATGCCGGCCTGCGTCGGGCGGATCTTCTGGATGGTGCCGTCGGGGCCGAACCGCATCCGGTCGATGGCGACTTCGCGATGGGTGCCGTCGCCGCCGGGGCGGGCGAAGCGGTGGTAGACGATGTACCACTCGTCGCGGCCCGGGACCTGGATGACGGAGTTGTGGCCGGTGCCGAGGATCTGATCGCCGGGGTCCTTGGCCAGGACCGGGTTGCCCGCCGCCTTGGTGAACGGGCCGAGCGGTGAGTCGGAGACTCCGTAGGCCACGCGGTAGTCAGGGCTGCGGGTGTCGTCCTCCGACCACATCGCGTAGTAGCGGCCCGCGCGCTTGAAGACGGTCGGGGCCTCGTTGTAGCCGGGCGGGGTGACCTTCACCGGCCGAGTGGCGAAGGAGACCATGTCGTCGTTCAGCCGGGCCGCCTCGAAGGCGCCCTGCCCGAAGTAGAGGTAGGGGGTGCCGTCGTCGTCGATGAAGGCGTCCGGGTCGATGGACTGATGGCCGAACTGCCCCTTGGCGACCAGCGGTTTGCCGAGGGCGTCGGTGAACGGCCCCTGAGGGGTGGAGGACTTGGCGACGCCGATGGACTGGCAGGCGCTGAAGTACATCCAGTAGGTGTCGCCCTTCCTCACCACCGAGGGGGCCCAGGCGTATCCGTGGCACCAGGAGACATCGGCGAGGTCGAGGGCGGGGCCGTCGTCGGTCCAGTGGACGAGGTCGGGTGAGGAGAAGCCGTTGAAGCGGGTGCCGCTCCAGCCGGGGTGGCCGTCCTCGGTGGGGTAGATCCAGTACCGCCCCTCGGCGTACATCACATCGGGGTCGGCGTGGTAGCCGGGCAGCGCGGGGTTGGCATCGCCCGGCCGCACGGTGGCGGTCTCCCGGATGACGGTGCCGTGGCGCACCACCCCCGACAGGCCGGGCAGTTCCCGTTTGGGCGTCCAGTGCTCCAGGTCGGGGCTGTCGCTGTAGTAGTACTTCTTGACGGTGTAGCCGTCCATGAACATGCGATAGCCGCCGCCGGGCAGGGCGACGACGGTCTGGCCCTCCAGCAGGCTGCCCCATCCCGCCCAGTCGCCCTTGCCGGTGAAGCGGTACGGGCCGGTGACCCGGTCGGCGACGGCGTGCTCGATGAGTTCACCCGTGGCGTTCTTGGTGAACGCATGATACGTGGCGCCCTTGCGGACCACGAAGGTGTCGATGTAGCCGTTGTAGTCGCTCTCGCTCGGCGAGATGCCCTCGAGTGGCTGGGGCCTGCTCCACTTGGTGAGGGTGTCGTCGAGGGCGGTGAGGACGTAGGGCTGGAAGTGCCGGTACGCGGTGGGCCCGGTGGACAGCGAGACGACGACGCGGACCTTGCCGTCGGGCGCGTCGGTGAAGAACTCCGGGGCCCAGGTGTTGTTGGCGGCCACGCCGTGGTCGACGTCGGCGAGATGGGTCCAGGTGCGACGGTCGTCGCTCACGGCGAGGCCGAAGGTGGTGCCGGTCCATCCGGTGGTGTACGCGACGTAGTAACGGCCGCCGCGGTGGATGACGCTGGGGTCGCGGACGAGGCCGGAGGGCGGGGTGTACGCCTTGTCCTGGATCGACCAGAAGTCTTCCGCGTCGTCGGACCCGTAGACGTACATATTGCTCTCGCTGCTGTTCGTGAAGGCGGTGAACAGATAGCGGGAGACCGTGGTGGGCTGCCGCACGGCGCGTCCGCTCCCGTCGCTCCGGTGGTGCTCCGCGGCGTGCACACGGTGCGCGGTGAGGGGGACCACGAGGGCGAGGGCGGCCAGCAGCGCGAGCAGCACTGTCGGCGCTCTCCAGGGTCGGGTGGCATGCGGGGGCATCAGAGGGCTCCTGCGATCCGAAGTGATCGAATTTGTTCGGAGATTAAGGGTTCTGATGACTTTCGACAGCCCCTGGAGAGGGTGCGAAAGTTTCGAAAACCGTGGAGCCCTGGAGGACGCGCGATGGAGTGGTGGGGGGAGGGGGGTGGATCAGACGAAGGTCTGGCGCTGAAGCCAGAGGTCCCTGGCGGTTCCGCTGCCCTGGATGAAGACGTAGAGCAGGTTCTCCTCGTTGAGGATGGGGACGCCGACGCCCGCGGAGCCGACGACCCCGCCCAGGGACTGGAAGCCGCTGTACGCCGTGCCGTTCTCCGTGTTCTGCACGGCGACCCACAGGGCGTTGTCGGTGGCCTTGATGAACACGTTGATCCGGCCGTCCTGGGCCAGGGCGCAGGTGGGCCGCCAGACGATCTGCGCACCGAGGCTCACGGGGGCGCCGAACGTGTCGTAGTCATCGCTCTGTCCGACCCGCCGGACGGACCCGTCGGAACCCCGGTAGAAGATCTGCACCCGGCCCGCCGCGTCCAGGCACACCGACGGGCGGCTGGTCACATTGGTGGCATTCTGCGAGAACATCTCCCAGACGGTGGAGTTCGCGATCTGCTGCTGGATGGTGTACAGGGTCTCGCCCGAGCCCTTGACCGCCACCACCAGCCGCCCTCCCCCGTCGAGAATGGGCGAAGGCGTGGCGAAGATGGCACCCCCGAGCGATGCCGCGGAGGTGTAGGTCTCGTACTGAAGGTCCTGATTGCGGATGTACCACAGGGCGTTGTCGGTGCCGGGGAAGAACACGTAGATGCGGCCGTCGGCGCCGAGCGCCGCGGCCGGGTCGTCCCCGATGCCGGTGACCAGGGTCTGGGGCGGTCCGTACCCGGAGTTGATGGAGGTCTGGGTGATGACCTCCAGATTGTTGCTCGGGGTGCGGTAGAAGACCCGGACCTTGCCGTCCTTGCCCCGGATCGGCGCCGGGACGCCGTCGACGGACACGCCCGGGTACTGCTGCCACGGCCCCCAAGTGCCGTCGCGGGCCTCCACCCTGCTCCACAGGACGTTCGACCCGCCCCGGATGAAGACCTGCACCCGGTCGTCGGCGAACGTGACCGGGGCGGGCTCGGAGTGAATGCCGCCCTGGAGATTGATCCAGGTGCCCCAGACGGTGCCGGGAGTGGTGGAAACGACCATGAGAGGACCTCCCTCTTCTCATGAGGCCTCGTGAGACCTCGTGAGGCCACGAGAATCGCGGATACCCCGTCAATTCCCGGGGCAAGCATGGCGAATACCCGAAGAACGCAAGATGTATGGATATGACCGACTCATTGTCATGAGAGGTCGCTATCGGACAGGACACGCTCGCTTGCTTCGGGAATTCGTCGTACGGGAGGAGCGATACTGATCGCGAGCCCGGCGGCACCCATCGTCCCTTCGCCACTTCGCCACTTCGCCAGTTGACCTTCCCCCTTGGGGAAGCCCGAGCATCGTGGTCGCCGGGCGAGGTGCCCGGCGACGAGGAGGGCGAGCATGGGGCTGCTGACCATCGGTGCGTTCGCGAGGGCGTCGCGGCTGTCCCCCAAGGCGCTCCGCCTGTACGACGAGCTCGGGCTGCTGCCGCCCGCCCGCGTCGATCCGTACTCCGGCTACCGCCTCTACGATCCGGCCCAGCTGGAGCGGGCCCGTCTGGTGGCGTGGCTGAGGCGGCTCGGCATGCCGCTGGCCGACATCCGGGCGGTGTGCGAGCTGGCGCCGGAGGCGGCGGCGCGGGAGGTGCGCGCGTACTGGGCGCGGGTCGAGGCCGACACCGCCGCCCGGAGGGACCTGGCCGCCTTCCTCGTCGACCATCTGTCCGGGAAGGGCACCACGATGTCTTCCGACCACACCACCCTGGGGATCCGCTACGCCGCGCTCTCCGACACCGGCTCGGTCCGGGAGAGCAATGACGACGCCGGTTACGCCGGTCCGCGCCTGCTCGCCGTGGCCGACGGATTCGGGGGCGGACGGCACGCCGGCGAGGCGGCGATCGAGGCGCTGAAACCGCTGGACGCGGGCGTCCCCGGCGGGGAGCTGCTCAGCGCTCTCGAAGAGGCGGCGCACCGGGCCCGGGAGTCGGTCTCCGCGCTGGCCGCCTCCGACCCCGCGCTGCGGGATGTCGGCACGACGCTCACCGCGATGGTGTGGTCGGGCTCCCGTCTCGGCCTGGTCCACATCGGCGACTCGCGCGCCTATCTGCTGCGGGACGGTGAGCTCTTCCAGATCACCCATGACCACACGGTGGTCCAGTCGCTGATCGACGAGGGGCGGATCACCCCTGAGGAGGCCGCCTCGCACCCGCAGCGGGCGCTGCTGCTGCGCGCCGTGGGCGGCGGTTCGGCGTTCGAACCGGACTTCGCCCTGCGGGACGCCCGCGCCGGGGACCGCTGTCTGCTGTGCTCGGACGGGCTGACGGGGGTCGTGCCCACCGAGGAGATCCAGCGCGTGCTCGCCTCGGAGGACGATCCGGGCCGGGCCGTACGGGAGCTGGTCGCCCTCGCCAACCGCGCGGGCGGGCCCGACAACGTCACCTGTGTGGTGGCGCATGTGGCCGAGCGGACGGCGCTGACCTCGGCGTAAGCCGCCGCCCCGGCCGTCTCGCCCGCCCGCCGATTCCGGTTGTTGAACGTTGATGAATGGTGTGCGCAAGGTCTTGTCGGCCGGAAGAACGCCTCCATATGCTCACGGCGGAAACCGGTTTCCCCTCCTGCGTGACCGGGAGACGGGCATGGCCGGCGGCGCGGCGTAAGGGGTGGGCGGATGTCCGCAGGTCCGATCCGGCTCTCCCGGGAAGCGCGCACCGCGCTCCGCCCGGCCACCGCGGCGCGGATCACCGGCGGCTTCTGGGCCGCCAGACGCCGCGTCAACGCCGAAGTGAGCGTTCCCCAGGGGCCGGACCGGCTGGAGCGGGCGGGCAATCTCGCCAACCTCCGGGCCGCCGCGGGAGCGGCGCCGGAGGAGTCCGGCTTCCGGGGCGACTTCCCGTTCCAGGACTCCGATGTGCACAAGTGGCTGGAGGCGGCGTCCTGGCAGCTGGCCGACGGCGGCGAGGGACCGGCCGAGGAGGAGCTGTCCCGGCAGGTGGAACGGCTGGCCGGGCTGGTCGCGGCCGCCCAGGCCGAGGACGGCTATCTCCAGACGTACTACCAACTGGGCCCGGACGCCCGGCGGTGGGCGGATCCGCACTGGGGGCACGAGCTCTACTGCGCGGGCCATCTCCTCCAGGCCGCGGTCGCCCACCACCGGGCCACCGGCCGGGACGGGCTGCTCGATGCGGCGGTGCGGTACGCCGATCTCATCGACGCCACGTTCGGACCCGGCAAGGACGAGACGGTGTGCGGACATCCGGAGATCGAGACCGCGCTGGTCGAGCTGTACCGGGAGACCGGTGAACGGCGCTATCTCGATCTGGCCGGGTACTTCGTGAACCGGCGCGGGCGGGGCAGCCTCGGCGACGGCCCGCCGGAGGGCTCGCCCGGCCCCCGCCCCGGGGCGCCCTACTGGCAGGACCACGTCCCGGTGCGGGAGGCGACGGCGGTCGCCGGGCACGCGGTGCGCCAGCTGTACCTCCTGGCCGGGGCCGCCGATGTGGCGGCGGAGACCGGCGACGAGGGGCTGCGGGACGCCCTGGTGCGGCTCTGGGAGGACATGGCCGCGACAAAGACCTATCTGACCGGCGGGGTCGGCTCCCGGCACGAGCTGGAGTCCTTCGGGGACGCGTACGAGCTGCCGCCGGACCGGGCGTACGCCGAGACCTGCGCGGCCATCGCCGCCATCCACTTCGGCTGGCGGATGGCGCTGCTGACCGGTGAGGCCCGCTACAGCGATCTGGTGGAGCGCACCCTGTTCAACGGCTTCGCGTCGGGGGTGTCGATCGACGGTGAGCGCTGGCTCTATGTGAACCCGCTGCGGGTCCGCCACGACGATGAGAACCGTAAGGCCGCCACCGGCGACCGGAGCGCCCACCGGACGCCGTGGTTCCGGTGTGCCTGCTGCCCGCCCAACGTCATGCGGCTGCTGGCCTCGCTGCCGCACTACATGGCGAGCGGCGACGCCGAGGGGCTCCAGCTGCACCAGTACGCGTCCGGCTCGTACGAGGCGGGCGGCGGGGCGGTGCGGGTGGGGACCGGCTACCCCTGGGAGGGGCGGATCGCGGTGGTCGTGGACACGGCCCCGCCGGAGCGGGACTGGACGCTGTCGCTGCGCATCCCGCACTGGGCGCGGACGTACGAGGCGACGATCGGCGGGGAGCCGGTGGCCGAGCGGGCCGAGAACGGCTGGCTGCGGCTGCGGCGGCGCTGGCGGCCCGGTGCGACGGTCGTGCTGAGCCTGCCCCTGGACCCCCGGCTCACCCGGCCCGATCCGCGGATCGACGGGGTGCGGGGCTGTGCCGCGATCGAGCGCGGCCCGCTGGTGTACTGCCTGGAGCAGCCCGATCAGCCCGCCGGGCTGCGGCTGGACGACATCAGCCTCGACCCGGATGCCGCGCTGATCCCCGAGCACCGGCCGGAGCTGCTGGGCCGGGTGACCGTGATCACCGCCCTGGCCCTGCCCCACGCCCCGGCGCGCGACGGCTGGTGGCCGTACCGGAGCGGCGGTACGGGTCCCGGCGGGGCCACGGGCGGCGCGAAGGCCCCCGAGCCGGTCCCGGTGACCGCGATCCCGTACTACGCGTGGGCGAACCGCGAGCCCGGCGCGATGCGGGTGTGGATCCCGGTCCAGGACCAGCCCGGCTGACGGTCCGGGCACCGCCCAGCTGATCCCCGCCGACCTGGGCCCGGACACCCTGGACAGCCGGAACTCGGCGGACACCCCACGCGTTCATCCCTCGAGGAAAACGCTCCTGTGCCCGAGCGGCACCGGCCGACGGGAGGTGCCCGTGAGCACCGGATCCACACCCCGAGGGGACGACGCCGACGACTGGGACGACGTCGTCCTCGACGCGGACTTCATACGGGACGCCGAGGTCACCGAGCCCGCCGCGCGCACCCGGATGCTGACCGCGCGCTGGCGGCGCGGCGCGCCCGAGCCCCAGCCCTGGCGGGCGGACGAGCCGCCGGCCGGCTGGTTCTGGAGCAAGCGCCGCAAGCGGCGCCGGCGGCGCTGACCTCGCCTCTTCGTTATCCGGTCGCAATTGCACGCGTAAAGACACCGCGCCACTTCCGGTGGGAGGATGCGGCCCGACTCACTGATCACGAGATCCGTGGGCATTCGCCGACCCTGCCCCCGGAGGTGCCGTGTCCGCTCGCTCCGCGTTGCCGCCCGTCATAGCCATCGCCGCCGTGTCCGCCCTGCTGGCCGGGTGCACCAGCACCAAGTCGTCGGGGTCCGGCGGCAAGGACATCAGCCTGGTGAATTCCGGGAAGCTCACGACCTGCACCCATCTGCCCTACCCGCCCTTCCAGTCCAAGCAGGGCAAGAAGATCGTGGGCTTCGATGTGGACGTGGTCGATCTCGTGGCCTCCGCGCTCCATGTGAAGCAGGAGATCGTGGACACGCCCTTCGAGGGCATCCAGTCCGGGGAGGACCTCAACACCAACCAGTGCGACGTGGCCGCCGCCGGGATGACCATCACCGAGGTGCGCGAGAAGAACCTGGACTTCTCCGCCCCCTATTTCGAGGCCACCCAGGCGCTGCTCACCGCCAAGGGCAAGCCGTTCACGTCCCTCGCCGACCTCAAGGGCAAGAAGCTCGCGGTCCAGCAGGGGACCACCGGTGAGGCTTACGCCCAGAAGCATGCCAAGGGCGCGAAGCTGGTCCAGTTCGAGGACCTCGCACTGCTGCTGACCGCCGTCAAGACCGGGCAGACCGACGCGGGCATCAACGACAACGGTGTGCTCTACGACTACGTCAAGGACAACCCCGACACCGCGGTGGCGGCCGAGTTCGACACCGGCGAGAGTTACGGCATCGCCGTGCGGACCGGCAATGACGCACTGCGTAAGAAGATCAACACGGTGCTGAAGGACGCCCGGGCGGACGGCTCCTACGACCGTATCTACAAGAAGTGGTTCGGCACCGCGCCCAAGAAGTGACGCCCGCTGACGGCCATCGGAGCTGAGGAGTCCGCACACTTATGGCAATGACCCGCCGGCAGCGGGTGCGGGCGATACGGGCGGTGCAGTACGCCGTGCTGATCGCCCTGCTACTCGCCATCGTCCTGGCCGCGGACTGGGGTGAACTGCGGCGCGCGTTCTTCGACGCCGAGGTCGCCCGGTCCCTGTTTCCCGACATCATCACCACCGCCCTGGTCAACACCGTCGTCTACACCCTGCTCGGCTTCGGCTTCGGCCTGGTCCTCGGCGTGGTGCTGGCGCTGATGCGGCTCTCGCAGGTGCCGCCGTACCGCTGGCTGGCGGTGGCCTACATCGAGTTCTTCCGCGGGGTGCCCGCACTGCTGGTGTTCATCGCGCTGGGCTTCGGGGTGCCGCTCGCCTTCCAGGTGGCGCTGGACCGGTATGTCACGGTCATGCTGGCGCTGGGGCTCGTCGGCGCCGCCTATATCGCGGAGACGATGCGCGCGGGCATCCAGGCGGTGCCCAAGGGGCAGATGGAGGCGGCGCGTTCGCTGGGCATGTCCCACAGCCGGGCGATGGCCTCGATCATCATCCCGCAGGCGTTCCGGATCGTCCTGCCGCCGCTCACCAATGAACTGGTGCTGCTGACCAAGGACTCCTCCCTGGTCTATCTGCTGGGGCTCTCCCTGGACCAGTACGAGCTGTCCAAGTTCGGCCGGGACGCGCTGAATCAGCACCGCAGCCTCACCCCGATCCTGGTCGCCGGGGTGTGCTACCTGATCATCACCGTTCCGCTCGGCCACCTGGTGCGCCGGCTCGAGGCCCGTGCGGCGAAGGCGAGGTGACGGGCGTGAAGGAGACGACCGGGGCGAAGGGGACCGGCGAGGCGGACGGCATCGCCATCCGGGTGGCGGGTCTGCACAAGTCCTTCGATGAGCTGGAGGTGCTCAAGGGCATCGATCTCACCGTCCGCCGGGGCGAGGTGGTCTGTGTCATCGGCCCGTCCGGATCCGGCAAGTCGACGCTGCTGCGCTGTGTGAACCTCCTGGAGGAGCCGACCTCGGGCTCGGTCACCGTGGCGGGGACCGAGGTCACCGACCCGGATGTGGACATTGACCGAGTGCGGCGGCGGATCGGCATGGTGTTCCAGGCGTTCAACCTCTTTCCGCATCTGACGGCCCTGGAGAACCTCACCATCGCCCAGCGCCGGGTGCTGCGCCGCGACAAGGCGGAGGCGGCGCGGATCGGCCGGGAGACCCTGCGGCGGGTCGGCCTGAGCGACAAGGAGTCGGCCTATCCGGCGCAGTTGTCGGGTGGGCAGCAGCAGCGGGTGGCCATCGCCCGGGCGCTGTCGATGGACCCGGAGCTGATGCTCTTCGACGAGCCGACGTCGGCGCTCGATCCGGAGCTGGTCGGCGATGTGCTCGCGGTGATGCGCGCCCTGGCCGACGAGGGGATGACGATGCTGGTCGTCACCCATGAGATGAGCTTCGCGCGGGAGGTCGCCGACCGGGTCGTGTTCATGGACGACGGGGTGATCGTGGAGGAGGGCGGACCGGAGCAGGTCGTGTCCGATCCGGTCCACCCCCGTACCCGCGCCTTTCTCACCCGGGTGCTCAACCCGGCCGCGGCGCGGGTCGGGGAGGTGCCGGACACGGGCCCGCACGGAGCGCGGATCGACCGCTGAGCCGCGGGCGGGCGGGGGTCCGTGTGGCCGACGCGTCGACGGCTCCCGGGACCGCGTGAAAAGCGGGCAACCTTGTCGCGGGCGGCGGCGACAAGGAGTCGGGGGCCTGCCACCTCGACGACCGGGGTCTTCCCGGCGACTTGAGGCGGCCTTAGGGTTGGTAACCGGTTGCTGCCCGGTCAGGGGTTCCACGTGGGCGGTCGGAGAAGGGAGTCTCAATGGCTCGTTCCTCGGGATCGACGGGGCCCACGCTGGCGGTCGTCGCCCGTGAGGCGGGTGTGTCGGTGCCGACCGCGTCGAAGGTGGTCAACGGCCGGGAGGACGTGGCCCCCGAGACCCGCCGCCGGGTCACCGAGGTGCTGGACCGCCTGGGGTACATCCGCAGGCCGCGCTGCGAGGCGCCCAGACCGACCGCGATCGTCGACCTGGTGGTGCACTCACTCGACAGCGCCTGGTCGGGGGCGGTGCTGCACGGCGCGGCGGAGGCCGCGCACGAGGCGGGCCTCGAGGTGGTGGTCTCGGTCGCGGCCACCCGAAGTCGGGGCGGCCGGCTCGAGTACGGCTGGCCGGAGAAGCTGTACGCCCGGGGCAGCTCCGGTGTGCTGTTCCATCTCGTCGAGCTCGCCCCCGCCCAGTACTCCTGGCTCGACGAGCGGCGGATCCCGTTTGTGCTGATCGACCCCGCGAGCGATCCGCCGCCCGGGGTGCCGTCCGTGGCGGCCGCCAACTGGCAGGGCGGGATGGCCGCCACCGAGCACCTCATCGGTCTTGGCCACCGCCGGATCGCGGTGCTCGGCGGTCCGGGGCGGGCGGTGCGCGACGGCGGCCGGGTCGCCGGTTACCGTTCGGCGATGGCGGCGGCCGGGTTGCCGGTGCCGTCGGCGTACGTCCGCTACGGCGAGATCAGCGAGGCCGGGGCGCGCCACCGGACGGGTGAGCTGCTGGCTCTGCCCGAGCCGCCCACGGCCGTCTTCGTCTGCTCCGACCAGATGGTGCCGGGTGTGTACCAGGCGGTCAGGGGGCGGGGGCTGAGGGTGCCGCGGGACATCAGTGTCGTGGGCTTCGACGATCTGCCGCAGGCCCGCTGGATCACGCCCGCGCTGACGACGGTCCGTCAGCCGCTGTCGGAGATGGCGGGCGCGGCGCTGCGCACGCTGCTGCGGCTGATGACCGGCGAGGTGCCGGAGGCCATCCGGACCGAGCTGTCCACCCGGCTCATGGTCCGGTCCAGTACCGCTCCGCCACTCCGCGCTCCCTTATGACCGAGGGGTCGAACACTGCACGGATGACCGGACGAGCCCGTATCCCCCGTCCCCGCCCTCACCCCTGGCCCGACTCCTCGACCGGCTCCTGACCGCGCACCCCTTCACCGCACCGATCGCTACGGAGGTCCGCCCACCGTGTTCATCGACCTGCCCCTGGAGCAGCTGCGCACCTACCGGCCCCCGCTGCCCGAGCCGGACGGCTTCGACGCCTTCTGGGAGCGGACCCTCGCCGAGGCCCGCACCCGCGAGCTGAACGCGGTGTTCACCGAGGAGGACACCGGACTGACCCGTGTGCACACCTACGACGTGGAGTTCTCCGGCTTCGGCGGGCACCGGATACGCGGCTGGCTGCTGGCCCCGCGGGACGTGGCGGGCCCGCTGCCGTGCGTGGTGCAGTACCTCGGCTACAGCGGCGGCCGGGGGCTGCCGCACAACTGGCTGCTGTGGCCGTCGGTGGGCTACGCGGTCTTCGTGATGGACACCCGGGGCCAGGGCTGGGTCCAGCACTCCCCCGGCGTCACCCCCGATCCGGTCGGCGGCACCGGGCCCGAGACACCGGGCAAGATGACCCATGGCGTCCTCTCCCCGGACGACTACTACTACCGTCGGCTGTACACGGACGCGGTGCGCGCGGTGGAGGCCGCCCGTGAGCATCCGCTGGTGGACCCCGCGCGGATCGTGGTCAGCGGGGGCAGCCAGGGCGGTGCGCTGGCCCTGGCGGCGGCCGGGCTGGTGCCGGATCTGACGGCGGCGCTGGTGGATGTGCCGTTCATGACCCACATCCGCCGAGCGGTCGAGATCACCGACGCGGAACCCTATGGTGAACTGGCGCGGTTCTGCGCCGGACAGCGCGAGCTGGCCGAGCGGGTGTTCGCCACGCTCGACCACTTCGACGGGCTCAACTTCGCGGTCCGCGCCAACGCGCCGGCGCTGTTCTCGACCGCCCTGCGCGATGAGACCACCCCGACCTCCTGCGGCTTCGCCGCCTATCACCACTACGCCGGGAGGAAGGACCTCAAGGTGTGGCCCTTCAACGGCCACGAGGGCGGCGGCACCCATCAGCAGGCCGAGCAGATCGCCTATCTGCGGAGGCTGCTGGGCTGAGCCGGACGTGCCGGGCGGCGTTCGGTCGCCGCCCGGCACCGGGTAGACACGTGCTACCCGCATCGAAGGAGCCGCCCGTGCCCGCGCAGCCGCTGGAAGGCATCACCGTCGTCGCCCTGGAGCAGGCCGTCGCCGCCCCGTTCGCCACCCGCCAGCTCGCCGATCTGGGGGCCAGGGTCATCAAGGTGGAGCGGCCGGGGCGCGGGGACTTCGCCCGCGAGTACGACCGCGAGGTCAAGGGCGTGTCGGCGTATTTCGTCTGGGTCAACCGCGGCAAGGAGAGCGTCGTCCTCGACGTCAAGGACGCCACCGACCGGGCACTCCTCGAGGCGATGCTCGCCCGTGCCGATGTCTTCGTGCACAATCTTGCGCCCGGCGCGGTGGACCGGCTGGGCCTGGGGGCGGAGACGCTGCGGGCCGCCCACCCCCGCCTGATCACCTGCGCGATCTCGGGATACGGGGACAGCGGCCCGTACCGCGAGAAGAAGGCGTACGACCTGCTGATCCAGTGCGAGGCGGGGCTGCTGTCGATCACCGGCAGCCCGGAGGCCCCGGCCCGGCCCGGGATCTCGATCGCCGATATCGCGGGCGGGATGTACGCCTACACCGGCATTCTCACCGCGCTGTACGAGCGGGAGCGCACCGGCGCCGGGACCGATCTGAGCGTGAGCCTGCTCGACGCGCTGGGCGAGTGGATGGGCCACCCCTTCTTCGCCCAGGCGTACGGCGGCGCCGGAGTCGTCCGCAGCGGCGCCCGCCATCCGTCCATCTCGCCGTACGGCGCCTACCGCTGCGGGGACGGCGCCCAGGTGTTCCTGAGTGTGCAGAGCGACCGTGAATGGGTGGCCCTGTGCGAGCGGGTGCTCCACCGCCCGGAGCTGATCCGCGATCCGCGCTTCGCGGACAATCCGCTGCGCCGCACCCATGACGAGGAGCTGACGGCCGAGCTGGAGGCGTGCTTCGCGGACCACACCGCCGAGGGGCTGATCGCGCTGCTGGACGGGGCCGGTATCGCCAACGCCCGGCTGCGCGACCTCGCGGAGTTCGCCGCCCACCCCCAGTTCGACGCCCGCGACCGCTGGGGCGAGTTCGGCTCCCCGGTCGGACCGCTGCGGGGCCTGCTGCCACCGGTGGAGGTGGCGGGCCGCAGGGCGCCGATGCGAGCGGTGCCGGGGCTGGGCGAGCACACGGAGGCGGTGCGCGCCGAGTTCTCCGAACCGGTCCCCCGCCCCGGGAATCCGGGACCCGCCTGATGGGTGGCTCGACCTCCTGTGCTAGGACGCCGGCCATGGAGATCGAGCCGATCACCCTGTCCACGCCACGGCCCGTGCGACGGCCGACACTGGTCCAGCGCTGGGATGAACTCACCTTCCTGCACTGGCCGGTGGAGCCGGAGCGCGTGGCCCCGCTGCTGCCCGCCGGAACGCGCCCCGACACCCTCGACGGTGTCACCTATGTCGGGCTGGTCCCGTTCCTGATGCGCGGCGTGGGCTTCGGGCCGGGGCCCGGCCTGCCGTATCTGGGCACGTTCTGCGAGACGAACGTGCGGCTGTACTCGGTGGACGGGCAGGGCCGGCGCGGTGTGGTGTTCCGGTCCCTGGACGCGGCCCGGCTGCTCCCCGTGCTGGTGGGCCGGCTCACCGTCCGGCTGCCCTATCGGTGGTCCACGATGCGGCTGCGGCGTGAGAACGACGTGATCACCTACAGCTGCGGCCTGCGCGGGCGCCCGGCGGCCCGGGGCCGCACGAGCCGGGCCGTGGTGAGGATAGGCGGGGCCATCGCGGAGCCCACACGGCTGGAGCGCTTCCTGACCGCCCGGTGGGGTCTGCACGTCTCCTGGCACGGCCGCACGGTGCATCTGCCGAACGACCACGCACCGTGGCCGCTGCACCGGGCCGAACTGCTCGATCTCGACGACGGCCTGATCACCACCGCGGGTCTGCCGCCCATGACGGGCCCGCCGGTGAGTGTGCTCTACTCCCCCGGGGTCGCCGTGCGCTTCGGGACCCCGCACCGCGCATGAGCCCGGGAAGTGGGACGACGGTGGAAGATGGGCTGTCCCGGTACCGGAACGGTCAGCTTTCCGTTTCCCGCGGCCCAGCGCGGCTTGTGATCCTGGTCGGAGACCACCAGGTTGCCGTCCTGCCGCATGGTCAGACTCCTGGCCCCGGCCGCCACGGACTCTCCGGCGGCCGGCTCAAACGTGGCCTGTATGAAGGCGGACACGGTCTGCTTCCGCAACCACCGCTCGGCGGTGTCCCAGTCCCAGTGGTTCTCCCGCACCAGCACGCGCCAGGACGACAGGCCGAGGCAGTACCAGAGAACATCCGTCGCGCCCGCTGCGTCGCGCCCCTCCCGCAGCGCCCAGCGCGGCGATCCGGTCGGCGGTGCGAAGCGCAGCAGCTCGGCGGCGTGCGCGTCGACCGAGGCCGCGTCGAGGAGGATCTCAACGACGTCCGCGTGGTTTTCGCTGTCGCGGCGGATGCCCTCGACGGCGTACATGACGACGTCGAGGGCATCGTCGGCCGCCGCGATCCGCGCCAGGGCATGTGCCGACCGTAGCAAGGGCGCAGGCAGGGATCGATCCCAGCCGCTGCGCGGCGGCGGGTCGGCCGCCGGTACCGTGACGTCAGCCGACGGAAAGACCCAGATTGGTCACGTACCAGCGACCTTCCACGACGCCGGCCTCGATCCTGATACCGACCTGGTCCTTCTCCACTCCGGTGGAGTGCGACAGGACGATGGCCTTCAAGGTCCGACCGTCCACGGTGATCTGCTCACCGTCGACTGTCGCCTTCTTGCCCGTGACCGGCACCTCGGCGACCTTCACCGTCGGGGGATTCTTCGGCTGGTCGGGCGTGAACGAGGTGTGCATGCGATGGATTTGTGCCTTGATCTGTTGTGCCTCCGGCCCCTTGCCTCCGCACCTCGCCTCGGTGCCGGGCTTCGCGGGAGACCCGTCGCCGGCCGGTGTCGCCATGACCAGGCAGGCCTCCTTGGGACGGTCCTCGACGACCGCGGTCACCCACGTGGCCACCGCCCCCTGCGCCGTGGACTGATCGCCGGACTGCCCCTTCGGGGACGGAGTGGCACTGGCGGTCGAGGCGGGGCCCTTCGTGCCCTTCGTACTCTTCGTGTCCTCTGCCTTCGTCGAGTCCGCCGAACACCCCACGAGGGCCGACCCCGCGGCCATCACACATATGCCGACGATCCAGCCGACGGCATTCTTCTTCGACCTGGTCATTCCCATGTGCTCACGCTTCCTCAGTGGTTCCTCATCGTCCGGCTTCCCCGGAGGGAATCACGTGCCTTCCCAGAGGCGGCCGGGAGGCCCAGCCTCCCGGTACCCCTGCCAAGGGAGTGATCATTCCGCATGATGTCTAGGCGATTTCCATGTCCATGAGTGGCGCGTACTGCTGGCCGGCGTAGCAGTCGGTGTCGTGCGGGCCGCCCTGGACGGTGGGCCGGGGCAGGGAGACCTTGACGGCGAGGGCCAGGGGGTGGTGGACGAGGAGGATCTGGTCGGGGGTGGTGCCGTAAAGGGTGGCGAAGAGGTTCTTGTTGAGGAAGCCGGTGGCGATGAGGGCGTCGTAGGCGGTCCGGTCGTGGCACATGAAGTCGAGGGTGAGGGTGAAGGGGCCGGCGTTCTTCGAGCGGATCAGGGAGCAGTAGTCGAGAAGGGTGGTCATGGGGTCACAGCTCCTCGGTGACGGTGCGGAACAGTTCGGTGGGCGTGACGCCGGTGGCGACGTGGTTGAGGGTGAAGCGGTACAGAGCTCCGCGGTCCATCTCGGGTGGGGAGTAGGGGTAGGCGAGGGTGGAGACCAGGCCGTCGTACTCGGCGATGGGCAGGTGGCTGCTGGCGTGGGCGACGAAGGTGGCGATGGCGTGGGCGGTCTCCTGGTCGGGTGCGGTGACCGTGATCAGGACGCCGAGTTCGCGTGGGGTGAGCGGATCGGGTTCGCTGCCGGTGAGGACGGCTCCGGCACCGTAGAGGCGGTAGTCGATGTCGATGTCGGCGGGGTCGACCTCGCCGTTGAAGACGTCGAGGATCTTGGCGTCGAAGTACCGCCCGGCCGTCGGCAGGAGCTTGGGGAGGGCGTCGATGACGACGCGGTCGCGTACGCCGCCGATGATGACGGTCTGGTAGCCGACGAGTTCGGCGCCCTCGAGCTTGTTGGTGTAGTCGTCGGCGGGGAGGTAGCGGGCGCCGCGGACGCGGACGGTCCGTTCATCGACCGGCTCGTAGGTTGCCTCGGTGGTGTCCAGCACGCCCGAGGGTTCGGCGACGTGATAGGGGTCGGCGTTTTCGTACAGGGTGTGGGCGGCGACCGACCGGGGGGTCAGCCGGGTGCCGGCGGCCAGTGTGGTGACGTCGAAGTGGTCGTCCCGCAGGGTGGCGAGCAGGCCGTTGGCGGACGGCGGGATGGCACAGGCGGCGCCGCACTCGATGGTCTTGGCCATGTGCCAGGTCAGGCCCGGGTCGGCACCTCGCATCTGGGGCAGCGCCGCGAACAGGGCGGTGTCGCTGGCTCGGCCGGCGAGGATGACGTCGCAGCCCTTCCGGAGGGCTTCCTGGAGGGGTTCGACGCCCATCATCGCGACGGTGTGGCCGCGTTCGAACAGTTCCCGGTCGATCTCCGGCGCGTTCGCCAGGGGCTGGATCCGGCCCGTGTCGTAGAGGTCCTTCAGGCGCCGGGCGGGCTGGTCGGCGTAGATCAGGCCGAGCTTGAAGTGCAGGTGCTCTTCCGTGGCGATGGCGCGGGTGAGGGAGGCGACCTGGTCGACTCCCGCGTCGCGGCCGGAGGTGCCGCAGGAGCCGATGATCAGCGGCACGCCGAGTTGGTACCGGGCCGTCAGGAGCAGTCGCAGATCGCGGGTGACCGCCTGGGCGGACAGCTTCGGGATGCCCGAGCCGAGGGCGGCGGGGCCGGAATCGGTGGAGCCGGCGTCGCAGGCGATCACGTCCGGGCGGGCGGCGAGGCCGCGCGCGAGCGCGTCGGCGTCGAACCCGGCACCGAGCGCGCCGGTGGGGGCCAGGATACGGAGTTCCATCAGGGTGGTGCCTTTCATCGCGTCCGGAGGGGGCCTCAGGCGGTGACGCGGTCAGGGGCGCGTCGAGCCAGGCGGGTGAAGACGAGGAAGGTGACGCCGGCGGCGACGGCGGCGTTGAGGAACATGCAGCGCCAGCCGGTCAGGTCGACCGTGGTGCCGAGGATGGCCGGGCCCAGCGCCATGCCGGACGCGGAGGCGATGGTGTAGAGGGCGGTGTAGGTGCCCAGCACCTTCCGCGTCGGCGCGAGATTCCACAGCGCGACCAGCGCGTTGACCGCGAATGACGCGTACCCGAGAGAGGAGAGCACCATCGCGGTGACCGTGCCCGGGGTGGTGGGGACGGCGAAGCCGACCAGGACTCCGGCGATGAACAGGACGACGCCGTAGCGCACCGCGCGCAGCTGTCCGAGCCGGTTGGAGGCGTAGGCGATCGGCAGCACCGACACCAGGAACGCGACCGCGCCCGGCAGAACGAGGCCGCCGGCCGCACCGCGGGTCAGGCCGAGAACCTGCGTACCGTAGGGGGTCATCAGCGAGCGCAGCGCCGACCACATGCCGGCGAAACAGAAGATGCCGATCATCAGCAGCAGTGTCGGGCTGGACGGAGAACGCAGCGCGTCCCTCAGCACCGCCCACGGAGAGCCGAACTCCCGCACGTCCTCGGCCTCCTCCTCGTCGGGGAGGAGTGCGTCGGTGTGGCGGCGGCCGAGAAGGGCCCAGGACAGCCCGAGCACGATCAGCATCAGCAACGGGGGGATCGCGAAGGCGAGATGAAGGGACCGGTCGACGACCAGGAGGCTGATCACGGAAGAGACGACGATGGTCAGGCTGACACCGGCCTTGATGAAGCCCTGAGCCTTGCCGCGGGCGGACGGCGCGACATAGTCCGTCACCAAGGTCTCGGTGACGCCCTTGAAGGCGTTGGCGACCGCGGCGAAGCCGACCACGCACACCATCAGCGCCGGCAGGTTTGTCGCCCAGGGGATGAGAACGAACGGCACGGTGGCGAGCGCGGCGCCGACCAGGACGATCGGCCACCGGCCGGTGCGGCGGCGGGCGAGCTTGTCGGAGAGGAACCCGACGGACGGCTGGGTGACGATGCCCCAGGAGTGGTCCAGGCCCATGATCAGCCCGATCACGCCCGCGGAGGAGAAGTAGTGCCGCAACTGCTCGGGGACCTGGGCGTCGTAGAAGTTCCAGACCGCTTCCTGAGCGAACACCGCGAGGGTCACCCAGAGCACCGCACCGCGGTTCATGTGCTCGCCCACCGCCGGGCGGGACGATGTCATGGCCGTGTTGGAGGCGGGCGGGGAATCAAGCGTCATGGGGTAGTGACTCCTACGCAATATGCTATAGCAAGCGGGAGGTGAAAGAGGATCGCCGCTCGACGTGTCCCGTACGTCGAGGAGGCAGACGGATCGAAGGTCAGCCGCCGGACAACTGGGCGAGGGCGGCGCGGTGATGCCGCGCGGCAAGCTCCTCGGCGCGGTCCTCATCCCGTTCGAGGAGAGCGTCCAGCAACTCGCGATGCTCGTGATAGCGGGCGCGGAACGCCTCGGCATGCTCGGGAGCGAGCCTCATCGTCAGGTCCAGCCGCTCCTCGTCGCTGAAGGCCCGGGCCTGATCCAGCAGGCCCTCCAGGACGGGGTTGCCCGCGCACGCCTCCACCTGACGGTGAAACAGGCGCAGCTCACGGAAGACGGCCGCGAGCCCGTCGCTCACATCGGCTTCCACACCCTGCCCGGCGACAGTCCTCTCGATCCCGGCGACGATCTGGTCGGTCCTGGCGAGCAGTGAAACCAGGCCGGTGAGCTGCTCCGCGGTGGCGTTGCGGGCGGCGAGGCGCGCCATGAGGGCGGACAGGCGGACCTCGGCCTCCACGATCTCGGAGCGGGCCGCCGAGGAGTGGTCGGCGATCCGCAGGGCACGCGGCCCCACCCTTTCGACGACCTTCTCGTGCACCAGCTGCCGCAGCGCCTCCCGGACCGGGGTCGGGCTGACCCCGAGGCGGGCGGCCAGATCGCGTTCGGTGATCTTCTCACCCGGCCGCAGCACACCCCCGCGGATCGCGTCCCGAAGCCGACGGTATGCCTGGTCGGCCAGCGACGTGGTCTCGACGGAACCCAGGGCGTCAACGCTCATACCGAGGAGAGTACTTCTGCTATAGCAAACAGTCAATGTGGCCAACTCCTGCCACCACGGCGGGCGGCAGCCCAACACGGCACGGCCGCACGGCGCGACTGCCGAACGACCACGGACCGTGTGTGCCTGGATGGCCCGGCACCCGGCTGATCTGCGGTTTCCCGCAGGGTCAGCGCTGCGGAGAACACCACCGGGTCGGGCGGCAATCCTCATGTCCTCGCTGGTCCGCGGTTTCTAGATTGGCAGGCGTCGGGGCGGGAGGCGCCCCGGCGCCGGACCGCCATGTTGGAGACCACGCATGCACTTGATGACCCTGGCCCTGCCCCAGGAGCCCTCGGACGGCATCGCCGGCTGGGCCGCGGACCTCGTGGACGCGATGGGCGGTCCGGGAGCCGGTCTGGCCATCGCGCTGGAGAACCTCTTCCCGCCGCTGCCCAGCGAGGTGATCCTGCCCCTGACCGGGTTCGCGGCCGGTCAGGGTGTGATCAGCCTGGCCTCGGCGCTGTTCTGGACCACACTCGGCTCGGTGGTGGGCGCGCTGGTGCTGTACGGGATCGGCATGCTCGTCGGCCGTCGGCGCATGCACGCCATCTGGGCGAAGCTGCCGCTGGTGAAGACGTCCGATCTGGACCGTACGGGGCAATGGTTCGAGAGGCACGGCACCAAGGCGGTGTTCATCGGCCGCATGGTGCCGATCTTCCGTAGCCTCATCTCCATTCCGGCCGGGGTCGAGCGCATGCCGCTGCCGGTGCTCGGTGGCGTCCACACCCTCCTCCGGATCCATCGCGGTCAGGAGCCGTTCCTCGCTGCGATGGCGGTCGGCGGCCGACTTGACGAGCCGGCCGGCCTCCATAAGCATGCGTTCTATCTCTCCGCTGAAGACTCCGCCGTTCGTTCTTAAGATCACTTTCATTGTTCCCGATGTTGGCGATGATGGTGTAGCCGAGGGATTCGATCTCCGCCCGCTTCGCTGTCTTGTACTCGGCCGGGTCGCCGAGGACGTCACCCAGTGACCGCTGGATGTCGAGGACGATCGCCTGCTTCTGTCCCCCGCCGTTCTGGATGCGCTGCTGGATGTAGAGAAGCGCCTGGTCGATCACCTTGTCGACATCGCTCTTCCACGTCTCGTAGTCGACGGCCGCGGCGGCGCTGGGGGCCCGGTCGCCGTGGTACGCGCCCGATCCGTCTCGAGGGCCTGGGCGTCCACCGTCCCCGCCAGCCCCAGCAGAGCCGCCGTGGCGACAACCACACCTGCCCGCGCCTTCCGTAAGCCCGCTCTCATGGTCACTTCCTCCGCTCGGTCAGCCGTGGCCCGGCGGCCACGATTCGGCTCGAAGCCAAGGCCGCCACCGACGCTTCGGCGAGCCCCTGGCCACAACCGGAGCGAGGTGCTCTGACCGCACAAGGGAGCCGCGAACGCAACCGCTCCCTTCTCGCCGGACCGGCCGAAATCATGGCAAGTAGCTGCCACCGGGCATGAGCCGTGGAGGTTGGATTAGAGTGGAAAATGTCATCGCGCGGATGTCCGTCAAGGTCGACGAACGGATCGAAGCCATGGCCAGAGCGACCAAGACAGCCCCTCCCACCAGCGCATCCTCCCGGGCGCCGGCTCCGGCCACCAAGCGGACGCGCGGCCCCCGCGCCGCGGCCGAGGTCGTGTGCGCGCGCCATTCGGTGACCGTCCAGTTCGATGGGCGGCGGGTGGAGCTGCCCTCGCAGGAGCAGCTCTGCTTCCTCGCCGGGCTCGGCGTCATCGCCGCCGTCGGGATCATCGACTGGCCGGTGGCGGCGGCCATAGCGGTGGGGCACGGACTGGCCCACAGCCAGCACGGGAAGGCGCTGCGCGAGTTCGGAGAGGCCCTGGAAGAGGCATGACGGAGTACCCGCCGGACACACCGGACTACCCCGCGATGATCGTTCCGGTCGGGCATGTGGAGCCCGTACCCCGCCGCATCCGTGGCTTCGTGGCCGGCCGTCCCGTCTTCGACACCGTGCGGGCGCGCTATGTGTGGCTCTGGCCGGGCTATCCGCAGTACTGCGTGCCCCGCGACGACATCGTCGAGGGGGCGCTCGTCGACGAGGGCCGGAGCATGGCGCTGAAGGTCGGCGGGGCGCGCCGTCAGAGCCTCCGGATGGGCTCGCTCACCCGCCCGGGCGCGGCCTGGGAATGGGGCGAGGACGCGCCCTCCGGCATCGTCGGCCAGGTCACCTTCCGCTGGGAGGCCATCGACGCCTGGTTCGAGGAGGACGAGCAGGTGTTCGTCCACCCCAGGAGCCCGTACACCCGCGTCGACGCGCTCAGGTCCGGCCGTGCCGTGCGCGTCGAGCTGGACGGCGCCGTGCTCGCCGACGCCCCGAGCTCGGTGATGGTGCTGGAGACGGGGCTCCCGACGCGCTACTACCTGGACCGGGTGTATCTGGACTGGACGCGCATGGAGCCCACCCAGACCGTCACCAGCTGTCCGTACAAGGGCATGACGAGCGGCTACTGGTCCGTCCGGACCGACACCGCCACCCACCCGGATCTCGCCTGGACCTATGACTTCCCGACCCGCCAGGTGTCCCCCATCGCGGGGCTGGTGGCGTTCTACAACGAGAAGGTCGACCTCTACCTGGACGGCCGGCCGCTTCCCCGGCCCGCCCCGGTCACCAGGGCGGACTGGGAGAAGGAACACCGATAGACGGAAAGGCGGAAAGCGCTTCCTCGCGCGGAAGGGCCCTGGGCCCCGGCCCAGGGCCCATGTGCGCGCCCCGCGACTAGAATTGACTCTCCGTCAGTTCCCCTCGCGGAACGCGCGCCCACCCCAGGTCCACGAGAGGAGAACCGCCATGAAAGCGCACCGCGGCACCAGATGGCTCCCGCTGCCCACCGCACTCCTCCTCGCCCTGCTCCCCACCAGCGCCTCCGCGTACCCCAACCCCGGCCGGGTGACGGGCGACACCGTCGTCCACGACCCGTCGATGGTCCGCGCCGCCGACGGCACCTATCTGCTCTACTCCACCCACGGCGGTCTGGAGGCCCGCACCTCCACCGACCGGATCGCCTTCAGCCGCTCGGGCAGCGCCTTCACCACCCCGCCCGCCTGGTGGCGGACGTACTCCGCCGACAACGACCCCTGGGCGCCGGACATCTCGTACCAGGGTGGCGGCTATCTGATGTACTACGCCGTCTCGTCCTTCGGCTCCAGCAACTCCGCCATCGGCCTCGCCACCTCCCCCAGCGGCAGGGCCGGGACCTGGACCGACCGCGGCATCGTGCACTCCACCACCGGCTCCAGCGACTACAACGCCATCGACCCCAACCTCTTCGTCGACGGCGACGGAACGTGGTGGCTGTCGTTCGGCTCATGGTGGTCGGTGCTGAAGATGATCCGCCTGGACCCGGCCACCGGCAAGCAGTACACGGGCGACAGGACGGTCTACGCCATCGCCTCCCGGCCCACCGGCACCAAGGCGATCGAGGGCCCGTCGGTCGTCAAGCGCAACGGCTACTACTACCTGTTCGCGTCGTACGACACCTGCTGCGCGGGCACCGGCTCCACGTACAAGATCAAGGTCGGCCGCGCCACCAGCCCCACCGGTCCGTACTACGACAAGAGCGGGGTGAACATGATGAACAACGGCGGCACCCCGGTCCTCGAGTCCCACGGCCGCTACATCGGCCCCGGCGGGCAGTCGGTGATGAGCGACGTCGACGGCGATCTGCTCGTCTACCACTACTACGACGGCCAGGACAACGGCACCCCGAAGCTGGGCGTCAACCTGCTGAGCTGGTCCGGCGGCTGGCCGACCGCGTACTGACCGCCGCATGGCCCGGCGGTCGCCTAGGGTCGGAGCATGTTGCTCGAACATCGTGGCAAGCGGCCCGTGGTCCCGGAATCGGCCGAGCGCGGCACCTCGATGCGCACGATCATGTCCCGGCAGGCCGCGTCTACGGGGCCCACCGGGACGACCGCCCCCTGGACTGAGTCCCGGGCACATGGTGGTCACCATGTGCCCGGGAAGCGTCATTTGACGCCGATGTGCGCTCCGGGGCCGAGCGGCAGGTCCAGGCCGTAGAAGATGCCGAGGATCGCCAGCCACACCACCAGGAACGGCACCACGAAGATGGCGAGCCGGGAGATGAGGGTCCCCAGACGGGCCTCCGGTTCGTATTCGCGGACCATCGCCAGGACCAGGAGAAGGTACGGGTTCATCGGGGTGATGGCGCCGGTCGCCGAGTCGCCGATGCGGAAGGCCGCCTGGCTGAGCGCCGGGCTCATGTCCATCAGCATGAAGGCCGGGATGAAGACGGGGCCGACCAGGGACCACAGGGCGGATCCGGAGAGGATCACCAGATTGAGGCAGGAGGCCAGCAGGACGAACGCGATGATCGCCCAGAAGCCGGTCACGCCGATGGAGTTGAACAGCGCGGCCGCCTTCACCGCCAGCAGCACCCCGAGGTTGGACCAGGTGAAGACCGCGATGACCTGGGCGGCGAAGAACATCATCACGATGTAGCCGGACATGTTCTTCACCGAGTCGGTCATGGCGGTGACCACGTCCTCGGTGCCGGTGAGCTGCTTGACCGTGAAGCCGTAGGTGAGCCCGGCGAGCAGGAAGGCGCCGAAGAGCACCGGGACGACACCGGTCAGCACCGGCGAGGGCACGAAGGCGCCGCCCTCCCCGCGCAGCGGCGCGCCCGGTGGCAGCCACAGCGCGAGGACCGCCGCCAGGTACACACCGACGACCGCGCAGGTGACCGCGAGTCCCTTGCGCTGCACCGGGGTGAGGGTCAGGTCCTCGCCCGTGGCCTCGCCGTCGGCCGCCTGGTAGGTGCCCAGGCGTGGTTCGAGGACACGGCTGATGAGGAATCCGCCGAGCAGCCCCAGGACGACACTGCTGGCGGCGGTGAAGAAGTAGTTGATGAGCACGTGGATATGGAGGCCCTCGGCGGCCGGGAGCACCGAGGCCGCCTGCTGGGTGATGCCCACGTACAGGGCGTCCAGCGAGCCGATGGTGAACCCGGCGGCGTAGCCCGCGGTGACACAGGCGAAGCCGCCGATGAGGCCCGCCACGGGATGGCGTCCGGCGCTCTTGAACACCAGGGCCGCCAGCGGTGGCAGCACGATGGCGCCGACATCGCTCATCATGTGCGCCTGGCTGGCGATGATCGCCACCGCGTACGGCAGCACGGCGCGCGGCACCCGGGCCAGCGTGGCCCGCATCGCGGTCTCCAGCAGCCCGGTCTTCTCCGCGAGTCCGACCACCATGATCAGCACCAGCACGGCGCCGATCGGCGGGAAGGTGGCGAAGTTGGGGATCAGGTTCTCCAGCAGCCAGCGCAGCCCCTCACCGGTGAGCAGCCCGCCGATGGACTTGGTGTCATCGGTGCCGGGGACGGTGACGGCGACACCGGCGAAGGCGAGGACGGTGGAGACGACGGCCAGCAGCGCGAAGAGCCCGGCGAACAGGACCATGGGGTTGGGCAGGGCGTTGCCGGCGCGTTCGACGAAGGAGAGAACACGGTCGAGCCGGCCACGCCGCTCCTTGTCCGGCGAGGTGCCCCCGGGGACGGGGAGCCCGGTCACCGCGGGCATCAGGGCCGCCCTCCGGCTGGCGTGGCCGAGGGCAGGAGGCCCTTGGTGTCCTTGCGGACATGTCCGTCCTGCACGACGCAAACCACGTTGGCGGGATCGCCCAGCACACCGATGTCCGCGAGCGGATCGCCCTCGCAGATGACGAGGTCGGCGACGCGGCCGGGGGCCAGCGTGCCGAGCCGGTCGGCGACGCCGAGGAGTTCGGCGGCGGTCCGGGTGCCGGCCACGATGGCGTCCATGGGGTCCATGCCCAGGTCCACGAGGTAGGAGAGCTCCATCAGGTTCTGTCCGTGCGGACAGACGGCGGCGTCGGTGCCGAGCGCGATCTTCGCCCCCTGCTCGATGGCGCGGGAGATGTTCTCCTTGGTGATGCCGGACCAGCGCACCTTCTTCTCGTAGTGATAGTGCTCCATCGTGGCCTTGTTGATGCCCGCGTAGACGGTGGAGAGGGTCGGGACGACGAAGACGCCACGCTCCCCCGCCATCTCCAGGGCCCGGTCGTCCAGGCCGTAGCCGTGCTCGATGCTGGTGACCCCGCCACGGATGGCGTTGAGGATGCCCGCGTTGCCCTGGGCGTGGGCGGCCACCGGCTTGCCGCCGTGGCGCCGGCACTCGTCGACCACGGCGCGGATCTCCTCCTCCAGGAGCCCCTCGTCGTCCGGCTGGTCGTAGGGGCTGCCCATGCCACCGGTGGCGCAGATCTTGACCAGGTCGGCCCCCGCGCGCAGCACCTTGCGCACGGCCAGCCGCGCCTCGTCCTCGGTGTCGGCGAGCTCGGACATCTCACCGCCGCTGAGGTCGGTGCCGTCGGGCAGGCGCACATCGGCGTGGCCGCCGGTGTGGCTGATGATCCGTACGGCGGTGTGCAGCCGGGGGCCCTCGATCCGGCCGGTCTCGACGGCGGTGCGGTACCCGGTGGCCAGCCCGCCCAGGTCCCGGGCGGTGGTGATGCCCGCGTCGAGGGTCTGCCGCATGCGGGTGGCGGTGTCGAAGGTGACCAGGACCGGGTCGAGTTCACCGCGGCGGCCGGGCTGGGAGGCATGGGCGTAGGCGAGGTGGGTGTGGCAGTCGAAGAAACCCGGCAGCACGGTGCGGCCGCCCGCGTCGATGACACGGCCGGTGAAGGCGTCGCCGGAGGCCGGGGGCGCGGTGGCCGCCGGGCCCGCGTAGGTGATGGTTCCTTCGGCATCGGCGATGACGACGGCGTCCGCGATCGGGGCAGCCCCGGTACCGTCGACCAACGTGGCGTTCTCCACGCGCAGAGCCGTCCTGGTGGTCTCGGACGTGGTGGGTTCCGTCATGAGCTCGATCTCACTCCTCGTTGGGGGGAACTGGTGGGGAGGAGTGTCGATCCATCACGTGTTTCGGGTGTTATCATGCAGCATTCCATCGAGATTCACATGCGATACGCAGAAAAGCGCCGCCATGCACACGCAGGATTTCGCCGCGCATGACCTGGACGAGCTGGATCGCGGCCTCATACACGCCTTGCAGATCCACCCCAGGGCCCCATGGACTCTCGTCGGTGATGTTCTCGGGGTGAACCCGGTGACGGCCGCGCGACGCTGGCACCGGCTCCAGGAGGCGGGGCTGGCCTGGGTGACCGCCTACCCCCAGCTCTCGGACTCCCGGATCGTGGTGACCGGCATCGTCGAGGTGGACGCCGAGCCCGGGGTCGGCGAGGACGTGGCCGAGGCCCTGGCGGCCGAGCCCTCGGTGGCGAACGTCAAGCTCACGGCCGGAAGCCGGGATCTGGTGATCGCTCTCCAGGCCTCCGATCTGGGTGAGCTCTCCCAGCTCACCACCGCCCTCTTCCGTGGCGCCCCGGGGGTGCGGGCGACACGTACGCATGTGGCCACGGGCGTGCCCTCCGAGGGCAGCCGGTGGCGGCTGCGCGCCCTGGACGCCACGCAGCTCGCCCGTCTCCAGGAGGCGCTTCCGCCGGCCGAGCCGCTCCCCTCGGGGACGACCGGCTGGGACCCCCTGGACATCCGGCTCCTGGAGCTGCTGAGTGTGGACGGCCGGATGGCGATCAGCGATCTGGCGGAGCACGCCGACGCGCCGCTCACCACGGTCCGCCGACGGCTGCGGTCACTGCTCGGCTCACGGGTGTGTCTGCGCTGCGATCTGGCCCGGCCGCTGTCGGGATGGCCACTGTCCGCGGTGTACTTCGCGTCCGTACCGGCCGAGCGCCTGGAGGAGACCAGCCGGGCGCTGGCCGGGGTGCGGGAGGTGCGGTCGTGTGCGATCACGGCGGGCCCGCACAACCTCGTCATCGACGTCTGGCTGCGCGCCTCCGGCGATGTGCACGCCTTCGAGGCGCATCTGTCGAGGCGGCTGCCGCGGCTGACCATCGAGGACCGCTCGGTGGTGCTGCGCACGGTCAAGCACATGGGCCGGCTGCTGGACCGCGACGGCCACAGCGTGGGCATCGTCCCGCTGCGCCCCTTCACAGCCCCCGCCGCCGGGGACGCCACCGCCACCTGAGGCGCGGGCACCCGGTCCGGCGTCGCGGCCGCTCCGTCCGAACCGGCCACTCCGTCCGAACCGGCCGCCCGGGTCACCGGACGTGAAGGCGCTGTCCACTGTTCGTGTGGGTGCCATCTGCCGATACCCGCCGCCGGACACGCTGGGGCGCCATGGCACCTGT
This sequence comes from Streptomyces asiaticus, assembly GCF_018138715.1. NCBI lineage: Bacteria > Bacillati > Actinomycetota > Actinomycetes > Kitasatosporales > Streptomycetaceae > Streptomyces > Streptomyces asiaticus. The sequence goes on along the minus strand of NZ_JAGSHX010000001.1, from coordinate 363,583 downwards.
GCGCGCGATAGTCCAAGCCGTTCCACTGGTGGCTACGGCCATCGTCATGCTCGACTCGGCCACCGACTTCTTCCCGGACGCCCCGCTGGTCGGCGTCATCACACCGGTGCGCCTCGCCGTGCTGGCGGGGCTGATCGCGACGGTGGTGACGGCCCCGCGACTGGCCACGTTCCGCACCCGCCTCGACCTCGCCATCGCGCTGCTCCTGCTCAGTGCCGTCGCCACCACCTACGTCGGCGGGCACCCCGACGCGCCGCTGCGTGCCCTGCTGACCGCTCTCGCCACCTTCTATCTGCTGGTCGGGGTGCGGCGGTCGCAGCCCGAATCGTGGCGCGCGGTGGCGCTGCTCGCGCTCGTCTGCGTGGCGGCCGCGGCCACTTCGGCGTTCGCCCAGGTGACCAATGAGGTGCCGACCGGCTTCTGCCGCACCGGGCTCTTCACCGACGTCGACTGCGACAGTGGCGGGGCCGGTTCGATGATCCGCGCCACGGGCACCTTCGCCAACCCCAACCTGCTCGCCGCGTTCCTGGTGCTGCTCACCCCGATCGCCCTGCTGATGGCGGTGACGGTCGCCGAGCGCACGGCCCGGGTCGCGGTCGTGACCGTGGGCCTCCTCGCGTACGGCGCGGTGCTGACCACCTTCTCCCGGGCGGGCTGCGTCGCGGCCGCGGCGGGTCTGCTGGTGCTCGGTGGCGCGTACTGGCTCGCCCCCCGCCTCGGCCGGTGGGGGGTGCGGACGCTGACGACCGTGGGGCTGGCCGGGCTGGCGGCGGTGACGGTGGCGCTGTGGGTGGTGTCGCGGGCGGGTGACGCGCTCGGGGTCCGGGGCCAGGCGTGGAAGGCGGCCGTGGACCTGGCCGTGGACCATCCGCTCGGGGTCGGTCTCGGCCGGGCCGGCGACGCCGTCTCCGCGGCCGTACCGGGCGGCAGGACCTTCGTCCACGCGCACAACATGTGGCTGAACTGGCTGGCCGAAGCGGGCGTGGCCGGTCTGCTCGGCATCCTGCTGGTGACGGTGATCGCCGTGGCCTCGGCGGTCCGCGCCGCGCGGGAGAAGTCCGTGGCCGGTGTTGTCGGGCTCGCCGCCCTGACGGGGTTCTTCCTCGCGGCCACGGTGGACCACCCGGCCAACTTGGACCGGATCGCCATGCTCTTCTGGCTGGTCCTCGGCCTCGTCATGGCCGAGGTCCCGGGTGGCTGGCGGGAGTCCGGGACGCCCGCGCGGGCCACGGGCCGGTCGGGGCGCCGGGCGCGGCGCCGCTGAAGCGCTCCGCTGGGAAGTGCCACGATGCGTTATGGGGTGTCCGCGGCGCCGTCGTGGCTGGTGACCCATGCGGCGGAGCCGCATATCGACACAGCCGCGGCGGAGCCGCACATCGGCACAGCCGCGGCGGAGCCGCATGTCGACACAGCCCCGCGCCCCTTCGGGGCGCCTCTCGAACCGCAGCCGGCTTCCGCCGATCTGCTCGCCGCCACGGCGAAGTAGGCGGCCCGACGGATGCTGTGGCCGTCCGGGGTCCGGACAGCGGAACGTCCTCCTGGCCCCGCCCGCTCGGTGGCGACCAGAGTGGGCGGGCGGTTCGCGTCAACCGGAAGGCGGGGCACAGCGATGGCGGACACGGTGCGGCGGGGCTATGCGCCCAGCCACTTCGGGCAGTTGCACTACGCGGAGTGCGGGTCCGGCGAGCCGGTGCTCCTGCTGCATCAGACGCCACGTTCCTGGACCGAGTACGCCGATGTGCTGCCCCTGGTGGGCCGGGCGCACCGGGCGATCGCCATGGACACCGTGGGGTTCGGCGCCTCGGCCAAGCCCGAGGGGCCGCACTCGATCGAGCGGTTCGCCGACGGGGTGGCGGCGCTGGCCGACGCGCTCGGGCTGGACACCTTCCACCTGGTGGGCCATCACACGGGCGGTGTGGTGGCCGTGGAGGTGGCCGCCCGGTCGGGCGACCGCGTCAGCAGTCTGCTGCTCTCGGCCACGGCCTTCGTGGACGAGGCCAAGCGCGCGGCGGCTCCCGCGCGCCCGCCGGTCGACCACGTCGACCCCAGGCCGGACGGCTCGCATCTGGTGGAGGTGTGGAATCGGCGTCGCGCCTTCTACCGGGCGGGCGAGGAGGCCGCGCTGCACCGCTATGTGATCGACGCGCTGACCGTACTGGACCGGGTGGAGGAGGGGCACGAGGCGGTGTACCGGTACCGGATGGAGGAGCGGCTGGCGCACATCACCGCCCCCGTACTCGCCGTGTGCGCGCCGGAGGACCACTACTCGCTGCCCGCGCTGGAGAGGTTCGCGGCGGCGCTCGGCTGCGAGACCGCGGTCCTGTCCGGCGGCCATGTACCGGCGCCCGAGCAGCTGCCCGGGGAGTTCGCCGACGTCGTCAGCGCGTGGGTGGACCGGCATCGGCGGTGGCCCGGTCCCACGTCGTCCCGGTGACACCCCGTCTGCGCAGCGCCGCCTTGCGGACCTTGCCGGTCTCGGTGAGCGGCAGTTGGCGCAGGATGTCCACATAACGGGGGACGGCGAACGGGGGCAGCTCGCGCTCGCAGTGGCGGATCACATCGGCCAGGTCGAGCGTGCCGCCGGCGCGGGGCACCACGGCGACCATGACCTCGTCCTCCGCCAGCTCGGACGGCACGGGGAAGACGGCGGCGTCGGCCACCTCGGGATGGCCACGGACGACCGTCTCGACCTCGCACGAGGAGATGTTCTCCCCCCGGCGGCGGATCACGTCCTTGATGCGGTCCACGAACCGGAACCAGCCGTCTGGTTCGCGGACCACCCGGTCCCCCGTGTGCCGCCACGCGTCCACCGGCTCCGCCGGCTCGCCCAGATAGCCGGTGGCGAAGGCGTACGGCCGGTGGCTGCGCACGACCAGCTCGCCCGGGGTGCCGTCGGGGACGGGCGTGAGCAGTTCGTCCACGACACGGGCGTCGAAACCCGCGCGCAGGGTGCCCATGTAGCCGGGCCGCTGCTCCTCGGCGGTCGTGCCGATGACCAGGTTGGTCTCGGTGGAGCCGAATCCGTCGACCAGCGTGACGCCGAACCGCTCGCGGAACGGCCCCCAGGCATGGGCCGGTGTCGCCGGGGAGAGTCCGCGGACGGCCCGGTGCGCACGGTCGTGCGGGCCCGGGGGCTGGGCCAGCAGCATCGGCACCATGGCGCCCAGCAGATAGACCACGGTCGCCCCGGCCGCGGCCGCCTCGGTCCAGTACCGGGAGGCCGAGAAGCGGGGCGCCAGGGTGATCGACGCCCCCACGGTCATCGCCTGCGCCAGCGCGTTCAGGGCGTTGGTGTGGAACATCGGGAGGCAGGTGTGGAGGACGTCGTCCGCGGTGAGGCGCAGCGCGTCGGAGACGTTGCGCCCCCACCAGACGAACTGGGCGTGGGGGCAGCGCACCCCGCGAGAGGTGCCGGTGGTCCCGGAGGTGAACAGGACACACGCGGTGTCCTCCGGGCGGACGGGCGCCGCCGGGAAGGCCGGGCCGCCGCCCGGCCGTGGTGTGCCGTCCGCACCCGCGCGCCACAGCGTCCCCCGGTACCCGGCCGCCCGCACGCGCTCGGCCGTCTCGTCCTCCGCGAGCAGATGCGCGGGGCGGGCCTGGTCCAGGACGTGTCGCAGCCCGCCGCCGCGCAGCCCTGTGTTCAGGGGGACGAGCTCGGCGCCGAGCCAGGCGGCGCCGAGGAACAGGTCCACGAGTTCGATCCGGTTGCCCGTCATCGCCGCGATGCGCTCGCCCGGGCGGCAGCCCTGGACCGCGAGGGCCCCCGCCATGGTGGCGGCGGCCTCCCGCGTCTCGCGGTAGCTGCGGACCGTGGTCCCGATCCGCAGGAAGGGCCGGTCCCCGTGGTCCCGGGCCGCGGTCCGGAGCAACCCGGGAATCGTCAGGGTGGTCACCGCAGCACCTCGCGCTCGCGCAGTGCGCGGATCCGCTCCGGCGACAGCCCCGCGACCTCGCGCAGCACATCGTCGGTGTCGGCGCCGAGCACGGGTGCCGCCTTGACGATGCGACCGGGTGTGCGGGTGAGCCGGACGGGCGGCCCCTCGTGCAGGAAGGCCCCCGCCACCGGGTGTTCCGCGCGGACGTAGAAGCCCCTGGCCCGCAGTTGCGGATCGTGCTCCACGAGGTCGCGGCCGTCCCGCACCGGGCCCGCGGGTATGCCGTGCTCCTGGAGGAGTTCGGCGGTGGCGTCGGCCGGCAGGGTCCTGGCCCAGGCGGCGAGGGCGCCGTCGACCAGCTCGGTGTGGTGTGCGCGCCTCTCCGCCGTGCGGGTGCGTTCGTCGGTGGCGAGGTCGGGACGGCCGATCACCGTGCACAGCGCGGCCCATTCGGTGTCGTCGCGGACGCTGACGGCCAGCCAGCTGTCGGCGCCGAGGCAGCGGTACACGCCCTGCGGGCTCCACCGCGGATCGGTGTTCGCGGCGGGCTCGGTGGGGTGGAGCAGGCTGGTGCCCATATGGGAGGCGATCGCCTCGAGCTGGGACAGGTCGATGTGCTGTCCGCGCCCGGTCTCCTCGCGGTGTTCCAGGGCGGCGACGGTGGCGAGCGCGGCCTGTAGCCCCGCCACGATGTCGCCGTGGCCGTAGATCACCCCGACCACGTCGTCCGGGCCCCATCCGGTCAGGCCGGTGAGCCCCGAGCTGGCGGACACGGTGTCCGCGTACGACACCCAGCCGCTGCGCGGGCCGGTGTGCCCCATCCCGGACATGCTGATGTACACCAGCCGGGGGTTGATCTCGCGCAGGGTGTCGTAGCCCAGGCCGAGTTTGGTCATGACGGTGGCGCTGAAGTTCTCCACCAGGACGTCGCAGGAGGCGATGAGGTCGCGGAGTACGGCGATGCCGTCCTCGGTGCGGGTGTCGAGGGCCAGGCTGCGCTTGTTGCGGTTGACCTCGTTGAAATAGCCGTTGGTGTTCGGATCGGTGTGCGGGCCGCGCGAGAGGTGCATGAAGGGCGCGAACCGGGTGGGGTCGGGACGGCCGAGTGACTCGACCTTGATGACATCGGCGCCGTGGTCGGCGAGCACCTTGGTGCAGTACGGCCCGGCGAGCACCCAGGTCAGATCCAGGACGCGGACGCCGTGCAGGGCGGGCCGCGCGGGTTCCCGCGTTCCGGGCACCTTCGGGGCCGCGCGGTGCTCGTGCAGAAGCGTTCGGTCCGCGCCCCGTTCCGGGACGTCCAGCTCCTTGATCCGGTGGCCTTCGGGGAACGCGAAGGGGAAGCCCAGATCGGTGCGGTCCCCGGCGCGGAGGAAGAAGTCACGGGCGGCGAGCTGCGGGTTGCCGGGCAGCTCGTGCGGCAGGTCGACCGCCGCCCACGGCAGCTTCCTGGACTGGGCGAGCTCGGCGAACTCGGCCTTCGGCCACCGGCCCGCGAACTCCTGCACCACCGCGAAGACATGCTCCTGGTGCTTCTTGCGCTCCACCGGGTCCTGCCAGCGCGGCTCGGCGAGGTCGGCCTCGGCGCCCTCCTCGCGCAGCCAGGCGAGCAGCGCGTCCCACATGCGGGGGCTGCCGCCGAGGCCACCACCGAGATGGCCGTCGGCGGCCCGGAACAGCCCGTGCGGCACCAGCGGATGCACCCGGCCGGGGCGCGCGGGCACCCGGTCCTCGTGCAGATAGGCGAGGGCGCCCGCCTCCAGGGCGGCGGCCACGCACGCCTGGGCGGATACGTCGGCGAGCTGGCCCGGGCCGGTGCGCCTGGCCCGCAGTCCGAGCAGCGCGGCGATCGCGGCGTGCACCCCGGCGAGCTGCTCCGCCTGGTTCTCCGGAAGGCGCAGGGGCGGCCCGTCCGGGTCGCCGACCTGCGCGAGCATCCCGCCGAGCGCGGCGACCACCAGATCGGTGCCCTGCCAGTGGCCGCGGGGGCCCACGGTCCCGAAGGGGGTGACGCGGACGTGGACGAGGTGGCCGAGTCCCGCGACGGCCTCCGGAGCCCCGTCCGGTGTCCCGTCGAGGAGGACGTCGGCTCCCGCCACCAGGCGCCGCAGCTCCTCCGGGGACGCGGGGGTGACGGACCGCTTGCCGGCGTGCCAGTGGACGAAGGCGTCGCCGTTCAGTTCGCGCCGTGTCGGATCGCCCTCCTCGGGCTCGACCAGGACGACCTCGTGTCCGAGGCCGACCAGGAGCCGACCCGCGAACCGGGTGAAGGGGCTGGACAGTTCGACGACGCGTACGGCCGGGTTGCTCACTTGTCCTCCGCGGGATGCTCAGTCGTGCTGCTGGTTCAGGAAGCCGGTGACCGCGGTGTAGTAGGCGTGCGGCCGCTCCTCCTGGGGGTGGTGGGAGGCGTGGTGCATGACGTGCAGATTGCCCCTGGGGACCATGCGGGCGAGCATCAGCGGATAGTCGGGGGTGAGGAACGCGTCGTACATGCCCCAGAGGAAGAGGGTGGGCGCCTGGATGGCACCGAGTTCCGCGGTGAGGTCCTGCCAGTCGCCACGCGGGTTGTCGGAGGCTCCGGCGAGGGCGGTCTCCTCCGGGTCCAGGCTCTGTTCATAGCGCAGGGTGACGGTGTCGTCGGGGATCGCGGCGGGGTCGTACCACTCCAGGCGGGCGATCAGCTCCCGCATCTTCTCCCAGGAGGGGCCGGTGCCGCCGTAGTACACATCGCGGGCGTTGCGGCCACGCCGACCGCCCTCCGGCAGCGGGGCCAGCGGGCCGTGGAACACGGGCATGCTGCCGGTGATGGTCAGCGACCGGGCCCGCTCGGGGTACTTCGCGGCCAGGTTCAGCGCGATGGTCCCGCCCCATGAGTTGCACACGAAGTCGGCGCGCTCGATGCCCAGGGTGTCGAGCAGGGCGACCGTCTTGGCGGCGTGGTAGTCCCACATCGGGCCTTCGATGACGGACTTGCCGGACTTGCCGTACTGGAGGATGTCCACGAGGTAGCAGTGGCGGTCCTCGGCGAACAGCGGTGCCACCTGCCCGAAGTCGGACCAGCCCGTGCACCCGGGGCCGCCGCCGTGCAGGAAGACCGTCGGCCTGCCCGTCGTGCCCAGTTCGGTGTAGTGGTACGTGACGCCGTCCGCTTCCGCGTAGGCGCCCTCCGGCGGCTTCTGGATGGTCATGAGGTCCATGTCCCGATGGTGTGCGGCCGGTGATCTCCGCCCAAGCGGACCGGTCCGCTGAGCGGGCCGGTCCCGTGGTGGGGGCCTCCGGGCGGTGGCTAGCCTCCCGGCTCATCGTGTCCCCGATGATTCGCGTCCCTGATGATTCGTGTCCCGATGATTCGCGTCCCCGATGATTCGCGTCCGCAGAAAGGCAGCACATGTCCGCGTGGGAAGTGGCCGAGGAACGGGCCAGGGCGGTGATCGGCCGCCCGGAACACCGGGATCTGGGGGTCGTACGGGCCGAGGACGCGGCGGAGTTCGCGCGCGCGGCCGGGGAGACCAGTCCACGGCTGATCGACCCCGACCACCCCGGATTCACCGTCCATCCGCTGTACGTGGTGAGTCTGCTGCGGGGCGCGGGCGGCGCCGACCAGGGCGAGTTCCGGCCGGACGGGATGTACCGCGACGAGGTCCCGGGCACCGACGGCCTGGACGTACGGCTCATGGCGGGCGGCCAGGAGGTCCGGTTCACCGGCGAGGTGCGGGCGGGCGACCGGATCGGGGTCCGCCGTGTCCTCACGGATGTCGCACGCAAGGGCAGCGGTGCACCGTTCCTGCTGCTGACCGTCGAGAAGACGTACACGGCGGAGCGGTCCACGCTCGCCCGGGTGCGGGAGAGGTTCATCGTCCGATGAGGGTGCGCACGGGGCAGCCCGTACCACCGGTGGAGTTCACCCCGGACGCCGTCACGCTGCTGCGGTTCGGGGCGGTCACCCGCAACGCCCACCGCATCCACTACGACACCGGGTTCGCACGGTCCGAGGGGCTGGACGGCCCGGTCGTCATGGCGCAGTTGCACGGCTGTCTGATGCACCGCGCCGCCATGTCGTTCGCGGGTCCTGACGGACGGGTCCTGGAGGTCGAATGGCAGAACCGGGCACCGGCCCTCGCCGGGGAGCGGCTCGTGGTGAGCGGCACGGTCGGCGCCGTCGATCCGGTGACGGGGCGGGTCACCCTGGATCTGGTCGAGCACGGTGGCCGGGGCGATGTGGTGTGCTGCCGGGGCCGGGCCGTGGTCCTGATGGGGTGAACGGCCCCGCCCCGCCGGTGAACGGCCCCGCCCCGCCGCCGGGCCGTTCAGCCGAGGTCGAGGACCACCTTGCCCACCGCCTCCCCGGACCGCAGACGTGCCACGGCCTCCGCCAGCCCGTCGATGCGATGGCGCTCGACGGGCAGCGTCAGCTCACCGGAGGTGAGGTCGCCGAGCAGCCGCTGGGTGTCGGCGGCCACCTCCTTCCCCCGGGTCATCAGGTTCACGGGCAGCAGCGACACATCGGCGAGGAGGAAGTCGGCCAGGTCCACGGTGAACTCACGGCCCGCGGTGTAACCGACGAGGGCGACCCGGCCGCGCGGGCGCACCAGCGGCAGGGAGTCACGCAGGACCGGCCCGCCCACGGTGTCGACGACGACGTCCACCGGGCCACCGATCGCGTCGGCGGAGAGGTCGGCGGCGAGCAGCGCCTTGGCGGGAGCCGGGACATGCGGCAGTTTGGCGGGGCGGCCCACCACGCCGATCACCTCCGCCCCGGCCCGGGCCGCGATCTGCACGGTGAGCGCGCCCACCGCACCGGCCGCCCCGGTCACCAGGACCCGCTCCCCGGGCTGGACGTCCGCCACCGTGTGCACCGAGGCCCACGCCGTGCCCGCGGGGGAGAAGAAACTACAGGCCAGGGCGGGGTCCGTGCCGTCGGGCACCGCCTCCACCGCGGCGTCCGGGACCAGTGCGTGGCCGCCCCAGGTGCCGTCGCGGCGCAGCCCGAGTGCCTTGCCGCTGAGGCGGACGAGGCTCCCCTCGGGGTGGGTGTCGGAGGCGACGACGATTCCGCTGCCCGCGGTTCCGGGCACCGCGGGCAGGTCGGGGAGGATACCGAACGTGCCGTCGATGACGTTCAGGTCGAGGTGGCTGACGGCGGCCGCCTCGATCCGCACCAGGGTGTGGCCGGGGCGTGGCTCGGGGACCGGCCGCTCGACGAGCCGCGGCAGGGTGCCGAACTCCTCCAGCACCAGGGACTGTGACGTCGGGTGGCTCACGTTTTCGCTCCGTATCACGGGCTCACTGCCCTGTTCGGCGAGGGGGCGGACCCGGCGCACGCTAGACCGCGCCGCCCGGTCCGCGCACCGGGCGGGGTCCGCTCAGCGGGACGCACCGCCGCGGCCGCCGTCCAGTCGGCCGCCGTCCAGTCGGCCGCCGCCCGGTCGGCCGCCATCCCGTCGGCCCGCCATCCCGTCACCCCGCCGTCCGGTCGCCGCGCCGGGGAGGGCGCGGTCTGCTCAGCGGACCGGATCCCTTGGGCGGATCCGCGTCCGGCCGGATGCTCGGGTCCACCGTTCACCCGGTATCAGGAGGACACGCACGATGACGGTCGAGGACTCTCCCGACACGGCCACCCCCGTCCGGAGCCGCCGCAGAAAACCGGCCGAGCCCGGCCGCCAGGACTGGTCGTCCTGGCCTCACTACGACGGTGCGGCCGCGGGCTTCCGCGGCTACTGGTACCCGGTCACCTGGTCCAGCCAGATCACCGGCAAGCCGCTGCCGTTCACCGTCTGCGGCGAGCGGATCGCGCTGATCCGCGACAGCGGCACCGCCTACGCCCTGCACAACCGGTGCCCGCACCGCGGTGTGCCGCTGTCGGAGGGCAATCAGCAGTTTCCGGGCACGGTCAGCTGCCCGTACCACGGCTGGACCTTCGACCTGCCCACCGGGCGGCTGTCCGCGGTCATCACCGACGGCCCCGGGTGCCGGCTGACCGGGAAGCTGGGCGTGCGCACCTATCCGGTCGAGGAGCGCCTCGGGATGGTGTGGGTGTACATCCCGATCGCCGACGAGGAGCCGCATCCGATCGACTCCCAGCTTCCGGAGGAGCTGGTCGGCAACGCGTTCGTGATGGGCGGACGGATCGAGCCGCGCGGTGGCAACTGGCGGTTCGCCTGCGAGAACGGCTTCGACGAGGGCCACGCCAAGTACCTCCACCGCACGGCCCTGTGGCGGCTGTTCAAGCCCATGCCGACCTGGAACATCACCCGGATCGTGCCGCGTGGCCGCTGGATCTTCCGGGTCCAGGACGAGGTCCACTGGGAGGCCGAGTACCCCGGGGTGGGCCGCTGGACCAACAAGCGCTGGTGGAAGATGCAGCCGCCGAAGGAGACCTTCAACATCGGCAACACCGGCAAGGCCGGCAGTATCGACCCGACGATCGAGGCCCAGGAGTTCCCCGGCTTCGCGTCCCTGTCGATGCCGGGCGTGCTGCGCATCGCCTACCCCAAGTTCATCCACTACGAGTTCTACGTCCCGGTGGACGAGGACAACCACCGCTACGTCGGTGTGATGGTCAACTTCACCGAGGGCTGGGACACCCTGCGCTTCTACGCCAAGTACCTGGGGGCGATCCGCTGGCTGTTCCACGGCCAGTTCTCCGGCCAGGACGCGTGGATGGTCGATGTCACCGACGCGCCGCCGGAGAAGCTCTACCGGCCCGACATCTCGCTCACCGCCTGGCGGAACCTCAGCGAGGAGGAGTACGGCAAGAAGCTGGCCGCGGTCGGCGGCGCATCCGCATCCGCATCCGCATCCGCATCCGCATCCGCATCCGAAGAGAAGGCATGACATGTTCCGTACCCTGTTCACCCTGTTGGTGGGCGCGGCGATCGCCGTCGGGATCCCGCTGGCCACGAAGCGCGTCGCGCGGACCACGATGACCCAGGTCCACAGGGTCAATCAGTGAGCGCCGACGGCCTGGCGGGTCTGGACGAGCGGCGGCGCTCCTGGGCGCTCGACGCCGCCCGCCACATCAGCGCCGAGCGGCTCCGCGAACTGATCACGGGCCTGGTGGACATTCCCAGCCCCACCGGTGACGAGGGCCCGCTGGCCACGCATATCGCCGACACTCTGCGCGTCACCGGCTGCCACGCGGCCGTCCAGCCCCTCGACGACCGGCAGGCCAACGCCTGGGCGCGGCTGACCGGTGACGGCACCGGCCCCGACCTCATGCTCTACGCCCCCGTCGACACCCTGACCGTGGGCGAGGAGAGCGAGGACGTGCCGTGGATCGGCCCGGAGCTGCGCGAGGACATGCGGCCCGCGGCCACCGTGTACGACGACCTCGTGACCGGGCTCGGCGCCTCCAACCCCAAGGGGCACGCGGCGTGCGTGATGATGGCCGTCGAGGCGATCTCCCGGGCCGGTGTCCCGCTCACCGGTGACCTGGTGGCGGCCTTCGGCGCGGGCGGGATGCCCACCAACGCCCGGCCGGTGGGGACGCGCCACAACACCGGCCAGGGCGTGGGGTGTTCGTTCCTGCTGGAGCAGGGCGTGTGGACGGACTACGCGGTCATCGCCAAGCCCGGCTGGACCGTCTCGTGGGACGAGGTCGGACTGGTCTGGTTCGAGGTGACGGTCGGCGGCACCCACACCTACGCGGGCTCCCGCCACCGGCTCCCGTACGACAACGCCATCGCCCGCGCCGGTGAGGTGGCCGCGTATCTGGAGAAGTGGTTCGAGGAGTACGCCGAACGGCACACCTCGGGCACGGTGGCGCCGCAGGGCATCGTCTCCTCGATCCGTGGCGGCTGGCCGCGGATGGCGGCGGTCACCCCCGCCGTGTGCACCTTGATGGTGGACCTGCGGATCAGCCCGGACATCACACCGATGCGGGCCAAGCGGGAGTTCATGGACGCGCTGGCCGCCCTGCGGGCCGCCTCGCCCGGTCTCGACGTCCGGGCGGAGATGGTGCTGGCGATCCCCGGCACCCGCACACCGCGCGGATCGTGGATCCACCGCAGCGCCACGGCGGCCTGGGAGGCGCTGGAGGGGCGTGCGCACGAGGTGATCGCCGGGAACAGCGGTGCCACCGACGCCAACATCCTGCGCGGCCGCGGCATCCCCACGGTGCGGATCGGCATGCCCAAGGTGGCGGAGGCTCCGTTCGAGATCGACTTCGCCCGCGGCATGAACACGGTGTCGCTCCCGGCCATGGAGAGGCTCACGCGCCATCTGATCCGCACGGCCGTGGACACCGTCACCCGGACCCGCGCCGAGGTGGCCGAGGCGGAGGAAGGAGCTGTGGCATGACCGAGATCGTGCTGGGGGTCGGGGCGTCGCACAGCACGCTGATGAACACCCACTGGGAGGAGACGTACCACAAGGACCGCGCCGAACGGTTCCGGGACGCGCTCGGCGAGGCGCGCGACGCGCTGGCCGCGGCCCGACCCGACACGGTGGTCCTGATCGGCTCCAACCACTTCCGGGGGTTCTGGCTCGACCTGATCCCCAGCTTCACCATCGGGGTCGACGAATGTCTCGCCAGCGGCGAGTCCGGCACCCCGAAGGGCCCGCAGCCGGTGGACCGGGAGCTGGCCCTGTACCTGGCAGGCGCGCTGGTGGAGCGGTCCGGATTCGATGTGGCGTTCTCCGCCCGGCTCCAGATCGACCACGGCCAGTCGCACGCCGTCCAGTATCTGCTCGACGGCCTCGACGTCGACCTCGTACCGCTGGTGGTGAACGTCTTCGCGCCCCCGCTGCCCACGCTCGACCGCTGCGAACGGCTGGGCCGGGCGATCCGCGAGGCGGTCCTGGCGTTCCCCGGCGACCGCCGGGTGGCGGTCATCGGCTCCGGCGGGCTGTCCCACCGGCTGCCCTGGCCGGACTGGCGCGAACCGCACGGCGAGGACGAGGAGTTCATGGTCGGCGCCTGGACAGACGGCCGGGAGAACTGGCAGGACTACGACGCCCGGCGGCGCGAGATCATCCGGGCCGCCGAGGCGGCGCTCAACCCGGAGTTCGACGAGGAGTTCCTGTCCTGGCTGGAAGGCGGACAGGCCCACCGCCTCACCGAGTACACCACCGCGGACCTGGAGAAGGTGGCCGGCAACGGCGCACAGGAGCTGCGCACCTGGCTGCTGATGGCCGCGCTGCTCGACCACGCCCCGGGGAGGCGTCTGGCCTACGAGCCGATGCCCGAGTGGCTCACCGGCATGGGGGTCGCCGTCCTCGACCCCGCGCAGACACAGAACAGCGAAAGGCAGTCATGAGCATCTGGACCGAGCTGTCGGGCATCGACTACCGGCACGCCTATGTGAAGACCGGCGACATCACGACCCGCGCGCTCCAGGCCGGCCCGGAGGACGGCGAGCATGTGGTGTTCCTGCACGGCACCACCGGCCATCTGGAGGCGTTCGTACGGAACATCCCGGCACACGCCGAGCGCTACCGCTGCCACTCCATCGACATGCTGGGCCACGGCTACACGGGCAAGCCCGACCGCCCGGGCGAGATCCCGGCCTACGTCGAGCACCTGTTGGCCTATCTGGACGCGGTCGGCGCCGAGCGCGCCCATCTGGTCGGCGAGTCGCTGGGCGGCTGGGTGGCGTCGTGGGCCGCGAGCGAGCACCCGGACCGGGTCGCCTCCCTCCAGCTGCTCTGCATGGGCGGCACCAAGGTCAATCCGGCGGTGATGGAGCGGCTGAAGAAGTCCACGCGCAGCGCCTCCCTGGAGGACGACATCTCCTTCACCCGGGACCGGCTGCGGCTGCTGTGGGCCGACTGGGACGAGGAGCTGGGCGAGGAGCTGACGCGGATCCGCTACGAGATCTACCACCACCCGGACTTCCAGCGGAACCTGCACAATCTGCTGGCGCTCCAGGAGACGGAGACCCGGGAGCGCAATCTGCTGCGGCCCGACCGCATGGCCCGGATCAAGGCGCCGACGCTGGTGGTCTGGGGCAACAAGAACCCGTTCGGGGACGTACCGGAGGCCGAGGCCATCGCCACCGCGATCCCCGGCGCCCGGCTGGAGATCTTCAACGAGTGCGGCCACTGGCCGCAGCACGAGAAGGCGGATCTGTACAACCCGCTCAGCCTGGAGTTCCTCGCCGCGTCCTCCACCACCTGATCGTGAGGTGCCTGCCATGACCGTCGTCCCCATCGACCACGCCACCAGAGCCTGTCCCGACTCGATGAACTCCGTCCTCGGCAAGGTCCGGTCCATCCTGGAGGCGTTCACGCCCGACGACGACTCGCTGTCGCTCGCCGATCTGGTGCGCCGCTCCGGCGTGGCGAAGGCGACCGTCCACCGGCTGTCCCAGGAGCTGGTCACATGGGGGCTGCTGGAGCGGGCGGGCTGCAACTACCGGCTGGGGCTGCGGCTGTTCGAAATCGGGCAGCGGGTGCACCGGCAGCGGATCCTGCGGGAGGTGGCGCAGCCGTACATGGAGGATCTGCTGCTGGCCACGCGGGAGACCATCCACTTCGCCATCCACGACGGGCTGGACGTGGTGTACCTGGAGAAGATCCTGCCCCACCGGGGGCTGAGCGAGGAGTCGCGGGTGGCGGGGCGGCTTCCGCTGTACTGCACGGCCACCGGCAAGGCGATCCTCGCCCACTCCCCCGGCACCCTGTTCGGCGAGGTGGTCAGGAGCGGCCTCAAGCCGTTCACCCGCCACACCATCACCTCGCCGGGCCGGCTGCGCGGCCAGCTGGACCGCGTCCGCGAGCAGGGCATCGCCACGGAGGCGGAGGAGGTGCGGCTCGGCTATATGAGCATGGCGGTACCGGTCTTCGGGCGGCAGAACACCCTCGCCGGGGCCCTGTCGATCACGGCGCCGACCTACCGTGTGGACGCGATCGCCCACGCCAGTGCGCTGCGTACGGCGGGTCTCGGCATCAGCCGCTCACTGAGGTCGGCGCTGTGACGGCGGCCGTCGTGTCCTCCCCCGCTCTGGAAGAGGTGCTGGCGCGGGCGCGGGAGCTGATCGGGCAGTGGCGGGACGAGGACTGCGGCACCCCGACGGTCAAGGACTTCTGCCGTTACGCGGCCGCCCTCAACGACGGCGGGTACATCCGCCGGGCCCGCGCCCTGGAGGCGGACGGACGGCCGGTCGAGGCGCCCGCCCTGTTCCTCGCGGCCACCATGAGCTGGGAGGACGGCCCGACGGAGGACGAGCTGCGGCCGGATGGCCTGGCGCGGCGGGAGTCGCCGTGCACCGAGGGCCTCCCGGTGCGCCAGGTGCACGGCGGCCAGTCGGTGCGCCTGGTCCGGCCCCCGGTGGCCGGGACGCGGATCACGGCGGCCCGTGCGGTCGTCTCCGCGCGGCACAAGCGCGGGCGGTCGGGCGAGTTCGTCCTGCTGGGTGTCCGCACCCGGTTCCTGTCCCCGGACGGGGGCGAGCTGGCGGCCGTGGACGAGACGATCGTGGTGCTCGACGCCACCGGAGGTGACCGATGACGGCGCCCGCTGTCGGGGCGGAGTGTCCACCGCGCCGGTACGCCCACACCAGTGTGCAGCTGTTCCGCTTCAGCGCCGTGTCGTGGAACGCCCACCGGATCCATTACGACGCCGCGTACGCCGCCACCGAGGGGTTTCCCGACGCCGTCGTGCAGTCCACGCTGCACGGCGAGATGCTCAGCCGGCACGCCCTGGAGTGGGCCGGGCCGGGCGCCCGGCTGGAGTCCGTGGCCTGGCGCAACGTCGCCACGGCGGTGGCCGGTGAGCGGCTGACCTGGGCCGCGACGGTGTCGTCGGTCGAGGGCGCGCGGGTCCGGCTCGACGCGCGCATCCTCAAGGCCGACGGCTCGGAGTGCGTGACGGGGACGGTGGAGGTGACGCGCGCCGGGTGACGGCCCGGGGCGTCCGGGCGCGGGAGCGGTGGCACTCAGGGCTGCGGGGGCCCTGGGTTCCACCGCTTCCGCGTGTCCGGGGCCGTTTGCGCGGGTCCGGGGTGCTTCCGCGGGCCCGGGGGTGCGGCGCCCGAACGAGTTCCGCGGCGCTGTCCCGGCAGGCGGACCGATTCCATTGGACCGTGATCGCGGCCTGCCTACGCTCCTCGACCATGAGCGTTCTCAACGATGAGCCGGTCGCCGCGGAGGACACGGCGGTGGTCGAGACGGACATCCTGATCATCGGCGCCGGACCGTCGGGCCTGTACGGCGCGTACTGCGCGGGCTTCCGGGGCTTGCGCGTGGCCGTGATGGATGTGCTGCCCCAGCGGGGCGGCCAGATCAGCGCGATGTATCCGGAGAAGCCCATCTTCGACATCGCCGGATTCGCCTCGGTGCGCGGTCGCGACCTGGTGGACAGCCTGGTGGCGCAGGCGGAGGCATACGGCACCCGCTATCTCCTCGGCCACCGTGCGGTGGCGCTGGACCACGACGGCGACGGACTGCCCGTGGTCCGCAGCGACCGGGGGACGGCGGTACGGGCCGGGGCCGTCGTGATCACCGGAGGCGTGGGGACCTTCACCCCCCGCCCGCTCCCGGCCGGGGAGGACTTCCTCGGCCGCGGCCAGGTGTACTTCGTGCCCGACCCCACCGCGCACGCCGGTCATGACGTGGTGGTCGTCGGCGGTGGCGACAGCGCCTTCGACTGGGCGGCCCTGCTGGCCCCGGTGGCGCGCTCGGTCCGCCTGGTGCACCGCACCGCGCGGTTCCGCGCCCACCGCGCGTCGGTGGAGAAGGTGCGGGCGCTCGGCATCGACATGCTCACCGATTCCGAGGTCAGCGGCCTGTACGGCGCCGCACACCTGGAGGAGGTCGAGATCCGCCACCGGATCACCAAGGACACCACGCGCCTCCCGGCACAGACCGTGGTGGCCGCCCTCGGCTTCCTCGCGGACCTCGGCCCGCTGCGGGAGTGGGGCCTGACCCTGCGGGCGCGCCGGATCGCCGTGGACACCCGTATGGCCACCAACCTGCCCCGTGTCTTCGCGGCCGGCGACATCACCGACTACCCGGGCAAGGTGCGCCTGATCTCCGTCGGCTTCGGCGAGGCCGCCACGGCCGTCAACAACGCCGCCACGGTCATCGACCCGGAGGCGGCGCTGTTCCCCGGGCATTCCACCGAGAAGGAGAACTGACATGGCCTACGTCATCGGAGCGTCCTGCGTGGACATCATGGACCGGTCCTGCATGGAGGAGTGCCCGATCGACTGCATCTACGAGGGCGAGCGCAAGCTGTACATCAACCCGGTGGAGTGCATCGACTGCGGCGCCTGCGAGGTCGCCTGCCCGGAGCAGGCGATCACCGTGGACCGCAAGGCGGACCCTGAGCACCGTGCCGACAACCGGCGGTTCTTCGAGGAGGTTCTGCCCGGCCGGGACGCCCCGCTGGGTGCCGCCCCCGGTGGCGCCGGGCCGGTCGGCCCGCTGGGGGTGGACACGGCCCTGGTGGGCGGCCGGTGAGCGGACCGCCGGCCGCGGGAGCGGGCCGGCCTCCGCCGAATTCCGACCCCTCCCACCATTCCTACCAGGCAAGAAGCTCTCTATATTGGCCATCCTCAGCACTCATGGCGGCCTCGGTCGAGGCACACCGGCAGGCGGGGAGGGCATGTCGTGACGACTGCGGCGGTACCTCGTGGCAACGGCGAGGAAGCCGGAGCGGACGGGCGGTCCCCCAAGTCCGTCCTCGGCAAGGTCGGGCTGATCCTGTCGGCCTTCGGCGACGGCGACCTCTCCCTCAGCCTCACGGAGCTGACGACGCGCACCGGGGTGGCCAAGGCCACGGTGCACCGGCTGTGCCAGGACCTCGTCGCCAGCGAGCTGCTGGAGCGGGACGGCTCCCACTACCGGCTGGGCCTGCTGCTGTACGCGATCGGCCTGCGCGCTCCCCGGCAGCGCACCCTGCGCCACGCCGCGCGGCCGGTGATGGAGAACCTCGCACAGGCCCTCGACAGCCCCGTGAGCCTGTCCGTGCCGAACGGCACCGACCTGCTGTGCATCGACAACGCCGGCCGCCACCGCAACCGGGCCGGTGCACCCATCGGCGGACGGCTGCTCCAGCTGCACAGCACGGCCCCGGGGAAGCTCACCCTGGCCCTGCTGCCCGACCAGTACCCGCTGGCACGGCTGGCCCCCCATATGCGCCGGATGACCGCCCGTACCCTCACCGCCGACCGGCTCCCGGGCGAGCTCGCCCGCATCCAGGAGCAGGGCTACGCCACCGACTCCGAGGAGCACCGCCTCGGCTACTCCGCCGTGGCCGTGCCCATACGCGGCCCAAGGGACGGCGCCTACCTGGGCGCACTGTCGGTCGTCGCCCCCACGGCACACCACAACGTCCCCCGTACGCTGACGGCGCTGCGGAACGCCGCGGAGGCCGTCACCACCCGTCTCGCGGTGATCGAGGCGTACCGGACCGAACCGTAGCCCTCAGTCGACGAGCAGCCGGGCTGTCCCCCCGTTCGCTGAAGACGTCCCCGGTGGCGAGGGCCACCGCCCCGTATATGGCCGAGGCGGCGCCGAGCCGTGTCGTGGTGATGGTCAGTTTGCGGGTGGCCAGCGGCAGTGCGCGCTGGTACACCACGGCGCGCACCCCGGAGAGCAGGTCGTCGCGCAGATCGCTGAGCGGACCGCCGAGGATCAGGGTGCGGTCCGTATGTTCAATCCGCGCGCCATCATCCTGGCCGGTCCGTTGAGCGAACTCCGCGACGACCTGGTCTCCGCCGTACGAGCCGTCGTGTACCAGCGCGCCCTCCCCCTGGCCACCCGCGGCGGGGGTCAGACCACCGGGGCCGGGTAGGTCGGGTACTCCACCCCGGAGACGTGCTGGACGACGCGGATGACCTGGCAGGAGTAGCCGAACTCGTTGTCGTACCAGAGGTAGAGGATCGCGTTGTCGCCCTCGACCTTGGTGGCGCCCGCGTCGACGATCGAGGCGTGGCGCGAGCCGATGAAGTCGTTGGAGACCGCGTCGGGGGCGCTGATGAAGTCGATCTGCCGCTTGAGCGGCGAGGTCAGGGACACATCGCGCAGATGGTCCAGGACCTCCTCGCGGGTGGTCTCGCGCGCGAGCTGGAGATTGAGGATCGCGATCGAGACGTCCGGCACCGGGACGCGGATCGAGCTGCCGGTGATCTTCGCCTTGAGGTCCGGCAGGGCCTTCGCCACGGCGGAGGCGGCACCGGTCTCGGTGATGACCATGTTGAGCGGCGCCGAGCGGCCACGGCGGTCGGACTTGTGGTAGTTGTCCAGCAGGTTCTGGTCGTTGGTGAACGAGTGGACGGTCTCCACATGGCCGCGCAGCACGCCGTACTCGTCCGCCATCGCCTTCAGCGGCGGGACGATCGCGTTGGTGGTGCACGAGGCGCAGGACAGGATCTGCTCGTCCGGCTTGATCGTGTCGTGGTTGACGCCATGGACGACGTTGGGGACATCGCCCTTGCCCGGCGCGGTCAGCACCACCTTGTCGATACCGGGGCGCAGATGCTTGGACAGCCCTTCGCGGTCACGCCACTTGCCGGTGTTGTCGATGAGGATGGCGTCCTTGATGCCGTACGCCGTGTAGTCCACCGAGGTCGGGTCGTCGGCGTAGATCACCTTGATCTCGTTGCCATTGGCGATGATCTTGCTGTTCGCCTCGTCCACGGTGATCGTGCCCTGGAACTGGCCGTGGATGGAGTCGCGGCGCAGCAGTGAGGCCCGCTTGACGATGTCCTCACCGGCCCGCCCGCCGCTCCCGCGGACGACGATGGCGCGCAGCCGCAGACCGTTCCCGGACCCGGCCTTCTCGATGAGCAGCCGGGCGACCAGCCGCCCGATCCGTCCGAACCCGTAGAGGACGACATCGCGTCCGTCACGGCACTCGATCTTGTTGGCCCCGGTGGCCCCGGCGACGGCCTCGGCGGTGAACTCCTCGACGGAGAGACCGCGGTCATCGGCCCGGTGCGTCTCGGCGAGCATGCCGATGTCGATCTGGGAGGGGCCGAGATCCAGCGCGGTGAGCGCCCGCAGGAACGGCACGGTGTCGGTGACCGAGAGCTCCGCACCGGCGATCTGGCGGGCGAATCGGTGGGTCTTGAGGATGCTGACGACCGACTTGTTCACCAAGGAGCGGCTGTGCAGCAGGACCGTGACGTCCCGCTCCCGATGCAGCTTCCCGATGAGGGGGATCATCGACTCCGCGATCTCCTCGCGGTGCTTCCAGTTGGTGAACGAGTCCTCGTTGAGAGTCACAAGTTTATCTTTCGAGCTAGGTGGCGCTCATATGCTAGCTCCCCAGGTCATGGGGCTCGTCGGCACCCCCGGCCATCCGCACCACGCGGGCCCCCGGCACGGCTTCCGCATGCTCGCCGAACAACACGCAGGCTCATGGCCCCCGCCGCCGCCCATGCGCCGCGACCCATCGCGGAGAGCCGGGGCCGCCACGGAGCCGTTCCTTCTCTTTCGTATACCGCCGGTCATTCCTTGATGAATTACGACGCGGATATGAGACGTAAAATAGCGACTTAGTGGGCGTCGTTTTTCGGACAGCGTTCATGATGAAACTCACTATTAACAGGAATTTACCAGTGAGAAATACCACCCACCCGGAGATCAGCGCCCGGTAGCGATCCCCCTCCGGAGAGGTAGATGGTTTTCACAGGCAACCATCTCCCGCTGAGTGAAAGGGATGATCACTGTGTGCGGCATCACCGGCTGGGTCTCCTACCGTCGCGATCTGACCTCCCACCGCCAGGTCCTCGACACCATGACGGAGACGATGGCCTGCCGCGGCCCGGACGCGGCAGGAGCGTGGGTGACCGGCAGGGCGGCGCTCGGGCACCGGAGGCTGGCCGTCATCGACCTGCCCGGCGGGGCGCAGCCCATGGCCGTCGACACGGCCGACGGCCCCGTGAGCATGGTCTACTCCGGTGAGGCGTACAACTTCACCGAGCTGCGCGACGAACTGCGCCGCAGGGGCCACAGCTTCACCACCGACTCCGACACCGAGGTCGTGCTGCGCGGCTATGTCGAGTGGGGCGAATCCCTCACCGAGAAGTTGAACGGCATGTACGCCTTCGCCATCTGGGACTCCCGCACCGAGAAGCTGGTGATGATCCGGGACCGGATGGGCATCAAGCCGTTCTACTACTACGAGACCGACGACGGCGTCCTCTTCGGATCCGAGCCCAAGGCCATTCTCGCCAATCCGCTCGCCGCCCCCGAGGTCGGCCTGGACGGGCTGCGGGAGATCTTCTCCTTCGCCAAGACCCCGGGCCACGCGATCTGGAAGGGCATGAAGGAGCTGCGCCCCGGCCACATCGCCGTCGTCGACCGCAATGGGCTTCGCGAGCAGGCGTACTGGCGTCTGGAGGTCTCCGAGCACACCGATGACCAGGAGACGACCGTCGCCCATGTGCGGGAGCTGCTGGAGGACATCATCGCCCGTCAGCTCGTCGCCGATGTGCCCCGCTGCACCTTGCTCTCCGGGGGGCTCGACTCCTCGGCCATGACCTCGCTCGCCGCCCGCAAGCTCGGCGAACACGGCGAGACCGTCCGCAGCTTCGCCGTGGACTTCCCCGGGCAGGCGGAGAACTTCCGCGCGATCGACGTGGCGCCCAGCGTCGACACGCCGTATGTGCACGCCGTGGCCGAGCATGTGAAGTGCGACCACCGGGACATCATCCTCGACGGCTCCGCCCTGTCCGACCCGGCCGTCAGGCAGGCGGCCATCGCGGCGAGGGATCTGCCCATCGGGCTCGGCGACCGGGACAACTCGCTCTATCTGCTGTTCAAGGCCGTTCGCGAACAGTCGACCGTGGCCCTGTCGGGCGAGTCGGCCGATGAGGTCTTCGGTGGCTACCCGTGGTTCCACGACGAGCGGCGCGAGGCCGACACCTTCCCGTGGCTCGCCGGAGGACTGACGCTCGGCGACACCAAGGGCCTGCTGTCCGAGGACCTCACCGAGAAGCTCGACCTGGACACCTACCTGCACGACCAGTACCTCAGCGCCCTGGACGAAGTCCCACTCAAGGACGGCGAGACCGGTCTGGAGAAGCGCATGCGGCAGGTCTGCTATCTGCACCTCACCCGCATGGTCAACACCCTGCTCGACCGCAAGGACCGGATGAGCATGGCCGTCGGGCTGGAGGTCAGGGTGCCGTTCTGCGACCACCGCCTCGTCTCCTACGTCTTCAACACGCCCTGGTCGCTGAAGACGTTCGACGGGCGGGAGAAGAGCATTCTGCGCGAGGCCACCCGTGATGTGCTGCCCGAGTCCGTGGCCAACCGCAAGAAGAGCGGTTACCCCGGCAGCTTCGACCCCGCCTACCTCGCCGCCATCAGGCGCCAGGCGGGCGACCTCATCACCTCCGGACACCCGGCCCTCGAACTGTGCCGCACCGAGACGCTGAGGGAGGCGCTCGACGCACCGGCGGAGGTCATCACCACTCAGCAGCGCGCCACCATCGAACGCGCCCTCGACCTGGCGACATGGTTCGACCTGCGCAAGCCCATCATCACGATCGACTGACGCCCGCGGTCCGCATCACGCGATTCACACCTCACACCTCACACCTCACGCATCACGAGGGGCGGGCACCTGGGTCACCGGGTGCCCGTCCCTCGTTCCGTGGCCGCTCAACCGCGCCTCCCCCGCCCGGCGCGGCCGTGAGATAGCTGGTGATCATCGCGACCAGTTCGTTCTCCAGCCGGGTGGTGTCGACGGAGTCCGGCGCCGCGATGAGATGGTGGACGACGAGCTCGACCGTGGACACCACGAGCCGGGCGGCGACGTAGGTGTCCTCGACCCGGACCTCGGGATGGCGCTCGAGCAACTCCTGGGTATAGGCGATCCGTTCGCGCTCGTGCCGGGCGATCTTCTCGAGCAACTCGGGCGACCGTGGCCCGTGTTCCATCATGACGCGGAGCAGCTGCGGGTCGTCGAGATGGTTCGCGATCACGGGGCGCGCGAAGCCGCGGATGATCTCTTCCAGGGAGTCGGGTTCGTCCTCGTCCTGGCGGCTCCTGATGGCGTCGCCCCCGGTGTCGAGGTGACGGATCAGCAACTCGGCCAGGATCGCATCCTTGTTCGGATAGTACTGATACAGCGAGCCGATCGAGATCCGGGCGCGCTCGGCGATGCGATTGGTGGTCCCGGCGGCATACCCGTACTCGGCGAAAACGTGAGCAGCGGCGGTGAGGATGCGCTGCCTGGTGAGCTCGGCCCGGGCCTGGCGTGGCTGTTTACGTGGCTGAAGTCCGCGACGGCCGGTCGTCATGACACCTCCTGCACAGCGCCTCGAAAGCGAGTGGCGCAAGACCTGAGTAATTGCTCACAATAGTGCCATGAACTGCGGCGGAGCGGTGAACCACCGTCGTCGGCCGAGGCGCGGGAGGCAACCGGAACGGGTCTCCGCGACCGCTGCTTCGCCCCTCCCGGAAGGAGTCCTCATGACGCAGACCAGCGCCCGCCCCCGGCGGTTGTCGCCGGCCGAGGTCCACGCCCTGCTCGGGGAGCCCGAAGCCATGGTCAAGGGCAAGATCCAGGACCGTATCGACAAATACTTCCGCCTCTTCATCGCGCACTCCCCCTTCCTGTCCATGGCCACGGCGGACGCGGAGGGGCGCGCCGACTGCTCCCCCCGTGGTGACTACCCGGGGTTCGTGAAGGTCCTCGACGACCACACGCTCGCGATTCCCGACCGCCCCGGCAACAAGATCGCCGACTCCTTCCGCAACCTCGCCGAGAACGACGGGATCGGGCTGCTCTTCCTCATCCCCGGGCTGCGGGAGACCTTGCGGGTCAACGGCCGCGCCTACCCCACGGACGACCCCGATGTGCTCGCCAGGATGCAGACCGAGGCCAAGGACCCGGTGCTGGCGATCGTCGTCGAGGTGGCGGAGGCGTACTTCCACTGTGGTCGCGCGCTCATCCGCTCCCGGCTGTGGGATCCCGCGAGCCAGGCCCTCGCCGACGAGATCCCGTCGGTCGGCGAGATCGCCGCCACCCAATTCGGGATGGACATCGACCCGATGGCGCTCACCCACGCCCTCGAAGAGGGCTACCGGAAACTCTACTGACCACGGCACAAGGTGAATCAACGATGCAACAGACCGTCGTCGACCACATCGAGCGGGTCGCCGAAGACGTCGTCTCCCTCGTCCTGCGGGGCGCCACCGGCCCGCTGGCGCCCTGGGAGCCGGGCGCCCATATCGACCTGGCGCTGCCGAACTGGCTGACCCGGCAGTATTCGCTGTGCGGAGACCCGGCGGACCGGGAGTCCTACCGCGTCGCGGTACGGTACGACCGCCTCAGCCGGGGTGGTTCGGAGTACATCCACCGGTTCCTGCGCCAGGGCCGCGCCCTCGATGTGTCGCTGCCGCGGAACCACTTCCCGCTGCTCCCCGCGCCGGAGTACCTCTTCCTCGCCGGTGGGATCGGCATCACCCCCATCCTGCCGATGCTGCGGGCGGCGGCCGCGTCGGACGTCCCGGCGTCGCTCGTGTACCTGGGGCCGTCGGTGGAATCCATGCCCTTCGTCGACGAACTGCGCTCCTGCTACGGCGATCGGGTGCGGATCGTCGCCACGCGGCAGCAGGGCAGGCCGGACTTCGCGGCCCTGGCATCCGCGCTGAGCCCCGGTGCCGTGGTGTACGCCTGCGGCCCCGCGCCGATGCTCGCCGCGGCGGAGGAGGCGTTCCCCTCGGGGCGGCTGTACGCGGAGCGGTTCCGCCCGGCTCCCAGGTCGTTCGCGCCCAACACGGCGTTCGAGGCGGTGTGTGCCCGGTCGGGGCGGACGGTCCAGGTGCCTGACGACGAGTCGCTGCTGGACGCCCTGACCCACGCCGGATTCCCCGTGGCGTCCGGATGCCGCGAAGGCGTCTGCGGCAGCTGCGAAGTGGCCGTGCTCGACGGCGAACCCGAGCACCGGGACGACATCGGCGCCCCCGCGGGCCGGATGTACACCTGTGTGTCCCGCGCCCTGTCCCCGCGGCTCGTCGTGGACCTGTGACCAGGCGGCGAGCGGCCCCCAACGCAACGCGAGGAACGACATGTTGCCCAAGATGCGCACGCCCGAATCACGGCAAATGATCACGCTGGAGGTGCGCCGGAACACTCGGCTGACACCCGCCTTCTCGACCATCACACTCGGCGGACCCGAACTGGAGCATCTGAAGCCGATGGGCTTCGACCAGATGGTACGGCTGTTCTTCCCCCGCGAGGGGCAGGACGGGCTGAGGATGCCGAAGCTCTCCAGCGACGCGTGGATGGCGGAATTACTCCTGCTGCCGAAGTCACGCCGACCGTGGGTGCGCAACTTCACCATCCGGCGCGCCCGGCCCGAACTCGGCGAGGTGGACATCGAGTTCGCGCTGCACGGCGACACCCCGGCCTCCACCTGGGCCCGGCACGCCCGGCCCGGAGACCCGGCGGGCATCTTCGACATGGGCATGAGCTATCTGCCACCGGCCCATGCCGAATGGCAGCTGCTCGTCGGGGACGAGAGCGCCGTGCCGGCGATCCTCGCCATCCTCGAGGACGCTCCGGCGTCGCTGGTGGCGGAGGTCTTCCTGGAGGTGCCCGGGACCGTCGACATCCGTGACGACATCACCGCCCCCGAGGGCGTACGAGTGCGGTGGCTGGCCCGGGACGGGGCGGACACCCTGCCCGGCGGGCTGGCCCTCGACACGGTCCGGACGTCGTCCCTGCGACCGGGCCGGTTCTACACCTGGGTCGCCGGGGAGGCCGGACTGGCCACCGGGCTGCGCCGCCATCTGGTGCGCGACCGCGGTGTGCCCAAGCCGGACATCGCGTTCTTCGGATACTGGCGGCACGGCCGCTCCAGCCCCGGCTGAGAGCCTGTGCTCACACCGGTGGCCGCGGGTCGTACTGGATGCCACGCCGCACCTGACGTGCGCGCTCGGGGGAGGTCAGCCTGGCGACCAGGTGAAGGGCCATGTCGATACCGGCCGAGACCCCCGCGGAGGTGATCAGGTCACCGTCGTCGACGAACCGCTCTTCGGGCCGTACGTCGATCGTCGGGTCGAGCTCGGCGAGCCGGTCCAGCGACGCCCAGTGCGTGGTCGCGGGGCGCCCGGCCAGCAGTCCGGCCGCCGCGTAGACCAGCGAGCCCGTGCACACGCTCGTCATCAGGGGAACGGATCGCCGCTGGGCCCGGACCCACTCCAGGTGCTGGTCGTCCCCGAGCTGCGGCCGGGTCCCCTGGCCGCCGGGGTGCAGCAGCACATCCAGCGCGGGCAGATCGGCCATCGCGTGATGGGCCGCGACGGTGAGCCCCTTCGCGCAGGTCACGGGGTTTCCATCGGCGGAGAAGCAGAACACCTGCCATCCGTCCTCCGCGAAATTGCGGGTCCAGTAGGACAGCACCTCCCATGGTCCGATGGCGTCGAGCTCCTCCACGTCCGGGAACAGCAGGATTCCGATCTTCCGCGTGTCTTCCTGGGCCATGCCGCGATCCAATCAGACCCCTCCCCCGCCCGCCACGGATTTCGCCGGGGGCGAGGCCGCCGACCGATGCCGACGGCCTCGCCGTGCCGCGATGCGGCCGCGGTCAGTACGCCACCGGGCGGTTCTCCCGGGCCCAGAGCTGTTCGGCTTCGCTGCGCGCGGGAGGCGGCCACATCCCGTCGATCATCCAGAGATCCCGGGGAGTCTCGTCGACATGGAACTCGCAGTGCAGCCCGCGGTCCCGGGTGTGCGGGGCGAGCAGGCGGTTGAGCCCCTCGGTGCCCTTCTTCCGCGCCTCGGGGTCCGTCAGGTGGCGGGCGATGTGCTCGACCACGACCCGGACGGTGTTGTCCGACGGCTCCCCGCCGACCAGGAACGAGGACTCGGGGACCTCGTGGAAAAGGGTGACGACGTAGAACTTCGGCAGACCGACCCGGGTGTAGTACGCCGTGACGTCCGCGGCGAACTGCCGCTTCTGCTCCGCGGAGTAGGCGCCGACCGGATGGTAGACGTGCCACAGGGGCATTGCTCTCTCCTTCAGGACGAGTGAAGTCGAACGGTGGTGACGAGCGGGTGTCCGCGGCGGGCGGTCAGCGTCCGAGGAGCAGGGTGAGGCCCTCCACCGGCCCGGCGAGCGCCGCCTTCATCTGCCGGGTCACGTCGTCGACGAGCACCTCGTCGGCG
Organism: Streptomyces asiaticus; assembly: GCF_018138715.1. NCBI lineage: Bacteria > Bacillati > Actinomycetota > Actinomycetes > Kitasatosporales > Streptomycetaceae > Streptomyces > Streptomyces asiaticus. The sequence goes on along the minus strand of NZ_JAGSHX010000001.1, from coordinate 336,631 downwards.
CCGCTCTCGACGCCGTCCAGGACCGCCTCCACGACCTCGGCCGGGGAGATCTTCTGACTCGGTATCCCGGCGACCATCTCGGTGTCGGCGAGTCCGAGGTGCACCCCGACCACCTGGGTCCCCTGCTCCGCCAGCTCGATGCGGAGAGAGTTCGTGATCGACCACAGGGCGGCCTTCGAGGCGCCGTAGGCGGCCGCGCCGGCGCCCCAGGACAGCACGGAGTGCATGTCGACCAGCGCACCGCCACCCCGCGCGGCGAGGACCGGGGCGAACGCACGGGCCACCCGGAGGGGTCCGAAGACGTTCGTCTCGAACGTGGCCACCACATCGGCCATGTCCGCCGTCAGCAGCGGCGAGGGCAGGAGGACTCCCGCGTTGTTGATGACGATGTCCACATCCGTGGCCCGGGCGGCGAGGGCGGCCACCGCGTCCGCGTCGTTGACATCGAGGGAAACGGCCTCGACCCGCGGGTCCTCGCTGGGGGCGGGCTTCCGCGCCGTCGCGTAGACCTTCGCCGCTCCCCGCCGGAGCAGTGCCTCCACATACGCCTTCCCGATGCCGCGTTGGCCTCCGGTCACCAGCACCACGGAACCATCGATCGCAACCATGCCGGGCCTCCCTGTCGAACGTGTCGAATCGCGCACACCAACCGGCGGGGACGGCGGCCCATGAGGCCGTCGCCCCGCGGTGCGCTGGAATAGATTATTAGCATCATCTAAAATGGGCCGCAAATATCATCGACGCGGTACCGGCGTCCGGTACCCCAGTCCGGCACCACACGCAGAAGGAAGTACCGACCATGCCCCGAGCATCCCGAGCCGAGGCCGAACGCCACCGCGAGCAGGTGATCGCGGCCACCGCGAAGCTGGTGCGCACCCACGGCGCCGACAAGGTGAGCGTGGAGCAGGCGATGGCGGCGGCAGGTCTGACCCACGGCGGCTTCTACCGCCACTTCGCCTCGAAGGACGACCTGGTCGCCCAGGCGTGCTCGGCCGCGTTCGCCGAACGCCTCGCCGACATGACGGAAACCCCCGAGGGCGGGGACACGAGCGGCGCCCGGGCCGCCTTCCTGGCCACCTATCTGTCCGCCCGGCACCGCGACAACCCCGGGCTGGGGTGCGCCGCCGCGGCACTGGCGGTGGACGCCGCGCACGCGGAGCCCGGCGACCCGCTCAAGGGGGCCTACATCGAGGGTGTGCGCAATCTGATCGACGGGATGGAACGCAACGCGAGGGCGTCCGGGAGCACGGCGGCCGACGAGGAATCCGTTCTCGTCGAACTGTCCACCATGGTCGGGGCGTTGGTGCTGTCACGGGCCTGCGCGGGCGACGATCTGTCGGACCGCATCCTGACCGCGGTGCGCGACCACGTCCTCGCCGCGTATGAGCACACCCCTGACGGGAAGGACGGGTCCGAAGCCGCCGAGTGAGGCGTGCTCCCGTCAGGGGTTCGGACTCACCTGGGCCCGCCGCCGGCGGCGGGCCCAGGAGCGGACTACCGCCCGAGCGCCGAGGACAGCCGCGCCGCGAGCGGCTCGCCGTCGAGGAGATCCAGCAGCTCGCCGACGGTCGGCCCGGTGGCGGGGCCGTGGCGGGTGACCGCGAAGGCGGCCGCCGCGTTGGCACCCTCTACGGCGCTGCTCAGGTCCAGCCCGTGGCCGAGGAGGGCCAGGAACGCTCCCGTATGGGCGTCGCCGGCGCCGTTGCTGTCGACCGCGGTCACCCGGCGGCCGGGGATGTGCGCGGGCTCTCCGCCGGGCGGGACCAGCCAGCAGCCGTCCGCGTCGGCCCGCAGCAGCACACCGGTGCGCGGGCCCAGCCGGGCGGCGAGCGCGGCCGCGGCCTCCCGGGCGTCGTCCCGGCCGGTCAGCAGCCGCCCCTCGCGCTGGTTGCAGCTGACCCAGTCGCAGCGCGCCAGAACGGCCTCCAGCACCTCCTCCGGGATCTGGTCGGCCAGCGGGCCCGGGTCGAGGAAGACCCGGGTGTGCTCCGGCAGCCGCGCCACGAGCGAGGCCAGGACCGGGCCGTTCACCGGATAGGCGAGGCCGTATCCGGAGATCTGCACCAGGTCGCCGGGGCGCAACGCCGCGAGCACGGCCCTCGCGTGGGCCTCCGTCAGCCGGGCCTCGGCGCCGAGGCTGGTGGCGAAGGTGCGCTCGCCACCGCCGTCGACGAAGGCCACACAGAACCCGGTGTCCTCCTCCGCGACCGGATCCAGCGGCACCTCGATGCCCTCCCGGGCGAGGTCCGCCCGCACCCGGTCGCCGAACGGCCCGGTGCCATGGGCACCCGCGTACACGGCCGGAAGCCCCAGGCGGTGGGCGGCGGTGAGGACGTTGAATCCGCCGCCCGTGGTGAGGGTGGTGTCCTGGGAGATGATGTCGCCGCCGCGCTCGGGCAGTGCGGGCACCCGCATCACCAGGTCGACGATGGCGTTGCCGAGCAGGACCAGCCGACCGCCCGTGGCCTCGCCGGAGGCGCCGGGGACAGCGCCGTGGGAGGCGCCGGGGGCGCCGTCGTGGCCGCTCATGAGAGCTCCCGCGCGGCCGGGGCGGGCAGCACCTGCTGCTGGGGCGGCTGCGCGGACGCCTCCTCGCGGACGGTGCCGTCGAGCCGGCGCAGCAGGGCGTGGACGACGGCCGCGAGCACCAGGGTCACCACCCAGCCCAGCCCGTTGGACCCGATCCAGCTGTGGGCGAGCGGCCCGGAGAACCACACGTCGGTGGCGCTGGTGCTGGCCTCGGTGAACAGCAGGCCCACCACGATGGCCGCCGCCCAGGCGATCATCGCGGCCCAGGCGACCCCGCCCCGGAACCAGTAGCGGCTGGAGCGGCCGACGTCCATCAGGGCCGCGCCGTCGTAGGACCGGCGGAGTATCAGGTCGACCGCGAAGACGCCCACCCAGGCGGTGATGGGGACGGCGAGGAGGGTGAGGAAGGTGATGAACGGGCCGTAGAAGTCCTTGGCGATCAGGATGAAGTAGATCCCGCCCGCGAAGGTGACGACCACGTCCAGGCCGACGGCGAGGGTGCGCCGGACCCGTATCCCCAGGGTGATCATGGTGAGTCCGGCCGAGTAGACGGACAGGTGGTTGGAGAGCAGCAGTCCGCCGAACGCGGCGATCAGATACGGGATGGACATCCACGACGGCAGCATCGTGTTGATCGCCGAGACGGGGTCGGAGGCGGAGGCCAGGTCGGGTTCACCCGCCGCGAGGAGCGAGCCCAGCGAGATCAGCACCACCAGCGGGATACCGGCACCGAAGGCGGAGGCGGCCACCAGCCTGCCGCCGGGGATCCGGCGGGGCAGGTAACGGGCGTAGTCGGCCCCGGTGTTGGCCCAGCCGATACCGGTACCGGCGGCGATCATGCCGACGCCCACGACCATCGAGCTCACCGGCCCGACCGGGGCGTGGAAGACCTTGCCCCAGTCCACGGTGGTGGCGAGAAAACCGATCACGACGAGGTTGAGCAGACCGAAGACATAGCTGGCCCACCTGTTGATCCACATGATGGTGGCGTGGCCCAGGCCACTGATCAGCAGGGTGCAGCCGATGAAGACCAGCAGGCACACCACCGTGAGGACGGTGTTCCGCCGGATGCCGAAGGCGGCGTCGAGCAGCGCCAGCAGGGCGAAGGCGGCCGTGGTGGTGTTGATGGTCTCCCAGCCGAGCCGGCTCATCCAGGTGACCAGCGTGGGACCGGCGTTGCCACGGACCCCGAACACCGCGCGGGAGAGGGTGAGGGCGGGCGCTCCGCCCCGCTTCCCGGCGATGCTGAGGGCGCCCACCAGGGCGAAGGAGCCGAAGGACCCGAGGATGGCCACGACGGCCGCCTGCCAGATGTTCAGGCCACGGAAGCTGACCAGCGCCGCGCCGAGCGGCAGACCGAGGATGCTGATGTTCGCGGCGAACCAGGTCCAGAACATCTGGCTCGCGTGGCCGTGGCGCTCGGCGTCGGGAACCGGTTCGATGCCTCTGGTCTCGACGGAGCCGACGCGGTCGTTCTCTGAAGCCGCCATGGTGGTACCTGTCTTTCTGTCCGGGGGCGCTCCGGTGCGGATGTGGGGGCGGAGGTGTGTGTCATTCGGCCGTGTCGGCGCGCAGCGCGAGGAGGGCCTTGGCCAGCGGTTCCAGGTCGAGGTCGTTGACCGAGCGCAGGGTGGCGAGGGCGTCGTCGGGCAGGGCGGAGGCCCCGCTGACGGCACCGGCTATCGCTCCGGCTATGGCGCCGATGGTGTCGCAGTCGCCGCCGAGGTTGGCCGCCAGCAGGCAGGCCCGCCATGGCTCGCCCTCGGCGAGGGCCAGCACGGCGAAGGCGGCGGGGACCGACTCCTGGCTGGCGACGCTGGTGCCGACCAGGTCGCAGACGCGGTCCAGGGCCTGCCGCTCGGGAGTTGCGCGGACCAGGTCCACGGCCCAGCCGATGCGGGCGGCGATATCGGCCCCGGCGACCCAGTGGCCGCGCTCGGCGCCGGCCGCGGCCGCCGTGATCGCCGCGCCGAAGGCGTCCTCCAGATTCCCGCCGCCGATGCCACGGCTCACCGCGGCGGCCACGGCGGCGGCGGAGGCGATGCCGATGGTGGTGTCATGGGTGACCTGGCACGCCTCAGCGACCCGGTCGAGGAAGGGCTCCAGCGGTGTGTCCGGGAAGGCGACCCCGACGGGGGTGATCCGCATGGCCGCGCCGTTGGTGGCACCGGCCTTGCCCGCCTCCTCCGGCGGCACGCCCGCCGACACCGCCTCCAGTGCGGCCTTGGTGGAGGGGCCGAGCAGGTCGAAGGAGCCCTTGGCCTTCATGGCGCGCTCCCACTCCAGGAGCTCGTGCGCGAGCCGCAGCGGATCGATCCGGCCGCCGGACCCGGTCAGCAGCCGGCCGACGATGACGGCCTGATCGGTGTCGTCCGTGACCGAACCGGCGGGCATTCCGGCGCTCACCGGGTTGTCCTCCGGGCCGGGTTGGAAATCGGTGACGGTGCCGAACCGGGCGACGATGGATCGCCGGGACATGATCTGGGTGGGCATACCGAGGGCGTCGCCCATCGCCAGGCCGTAGAGGGCGCCGAGCGCGCGGTCGTGCTGGTGGTTCATCGGGACTTCCTGTCAGTGCGCGAAGGCGGTACGTCGGGCGGGGGCGGGCTGCCCGTCGCGGGGCACGGTGTGCGGTCTCATCGGGGCTGCCTCATCGGGGCTGCTTCCTCACGGCGGCCTCATCGCCGCTGCCCAGGGCCGTCTCGTCGGGGCTCTCGCCGAAGCCGAGGTGCAGCTGGAAGCGGGCGGGGTCCAGGAGGCTGGTCACCTGCTCGACGATCCGGCCATCGGCCCCGCGGCTGACCCGGCGGGTGTTGAGCCAGACCTCTCCCACCTGGCGGCGGAGCAGGGTCGCCTCGTCGGTGGCCAGTTGGCGCACGGACGCCCACTCGTCCCCGTGCGTGGCCCGGATGCCGACCGCGGCGAGGGTCTTGGTCAGCGAGCCGTCGAGGAGCCCGCCTACGGGGATGTCGGCCAGCGCCGGGACCATCGGAACCCGGCTGCGCTCCAGCGCGACCGGAGTGCCCTCCGGCAGCACCCGCAACCGGTCGAGCGCCATGAACTCGGCCCCCTCGATGCCGAGTTCACCGGCCAGCCGGGCGTCGCGCACCGCTTCGAGGCGGAGCACCTCGGTGGTGACCTGGGCTCCCTGGTCGGCCAGCGCCCTGGTCCACCCCAGCCGGTTGTCCAGCAGTCCGCCGTCGAAGGTGACGAACGAGCCGACGCCCGCGTGGGTGGAGATCAGCCCCTGCTTGCTGAGCTCGTCCAGCGCCTGGCGGACGGTGGCCCTGCTGACCGCGAAGCGCCGGGTGAGCGCGTGTTCGCCGGGCAGCCTGCTGCCCGGCTCCAGGGCGCCGCTGTGGATCTCACGGGCCAGGACGCGGGCGATGCGCTGATGCTTGAGGACCTGTCTAGGCATGTCCGGACGTTAGCCATACATGTTCAGTCCTGTCTAGAGTCGCAAGCACTCGAATCCTGGTCCGGGAAAGCCGAGGCAGCGGGAAGGCCAATGGCACGGCCCGCCGCGCAGCGGGCCGTGCCATCAGCGAGCGACAGCCAGGGGATTCGTCAGGCCATGTCGTGCAGGATCGCCGCCAGCTCGCCGGACCGGTCGAACATCGGCCAGTGCCGGCCGGGCAGCTCCCGGTACGCCCCGCCCTCGGTCGCCATATGGCGGAAGGCCGGAACGACCCCGACCCGCGCCCGGACCTCCGCCACCGGGAAGCTGCACAGCACATGCAGCCGCGGCAGCTTCTCCCATGCCTCGGTCAGCCGGACCGGTGCGGTGGCGGTGGCCCACGGCTGCGGGGCCGACAGCCGCACCAGCCGTTCGAGCGTGTCGTCCGGCAGCCCGGGCACCTCGGCGGCCAGCTGCCGCCACGGCGGGGGCGTCGCGCACTCCGGGCGCTGGTAGGTGACGGGGGCGGGCTCGGCCAGCGGCGAGGTGCGCACGTTCCGGCTGGACCGGATCGAGACGGCGTCGGTGCTCCCGGGGTCGTTCGATGTGCCCGAGGGGTTCGATCCGGCCGCGCGGGTGCTGTCCGGGCCGGCCGGGGTGCCGTATCCGCACGAGGTGTCGCTGCGGGTCCGGGGCA